>CAZMWZ010000029.1:17115-21616 GCA_964570045.1 uncultured Spirochaetaceae bacterium | reverse complement strand
CGCACGCCGGCCTTCATCTTCCGCTCCAGCAGGCCCGACATTCGGGTGAGCGGCACGAACATGACCAGGTACAGCACCGCCGAGAAGATCAGCGGCGAGGGGTTGGCCAGCAGCGACTTCTGCGAGAGTCCGGCCTTGAGCAGCTCGATGATCGAGATCGCCGACGCCAGGGCCGTGTCCTTGGCGCTGGCCACGTAGTTCCCGACCAGCGGCGGCAGCACGACCCGGATGGCCTGGGGCAGCAGCACCAGGCGCATGGTCTGCATCGGGGTCAGGCCCAGGGCGTGCGCCGCATCGAACTGCCCCTTCTTGATCGACAGGAAGCCCGCCCGGAAGATCTCGCTCACGTAGGCGGAGCTGTTGAGGCCCAGGGCAATGATGCCGGACATGATGGCGCTCAAGCGGATGTTCAGGAAGGGCAGCGCGTAGTAGATGACCATCATCAGCACGATGATCGGCATGGAGCGGAAGAAGTCCACGTAGGCGACGATGAACAGGTTCAGCACCGGGTTGCCGAACGAACGGAACACCGCCAGGAGCAGCCCGAGGATCGTGCTCATCAGCGCGGCCGCGACGGCCATCAGCACCGTGGTCCAGAACCCCTGGATCAGTATGGGCAGCGCCCTTTTGATGATTTTCACGTTGAAGAAAAGCTGGGTCATCTCGCTCCAGCGTCCCGTGGAGTAGCGGTAGTACAGCCAGCCGCCCAGGGCGAGCAGGACGAAGACGAGGATCGTTTTCAGGTACTCCGGCTTCAGCTCGTCGGTGAACACGATCACGGCCCAGGCCAGGGCGAGCAGGACGAAGGCGACCACCGCCACCCACCCCAGGAAGTTCGGGGTGCCGCTCCCGGGCAATAGAAACACCCCGTAAGCCACGAGCACCGCGAGGAAGCTGAAGACGAACTGATGCCGGCGGATCAGCGGGATGTGCTCCATGCGCGCCCGCACGTCGGCCAGGCGGGACGGGGTGCTGCCGGTTGACTTACTGATTGCCATCGCCCGCTTCTCTACAGTATCTTGCTTAAAAAGTCCTGGGTCCGCGCCTGCTTGGAGTCGCCGAAGATCTGGGCCGGCGTGCCTTCCTCCACGATCTGCCCGTCGGCCAGGAACAGCACGCGGTCGGCCGCCTCGCGGATGAAGCCCATCTCGTGGCTCACGACCAGCATGGTCATGCCCTCGCGCGCCATGTTGCGCATGACGTCCAGGACCTCGCCGATCATCTCCGGGTCCAGGGCCGAGGTGGGTTCGTCGAAGAACATGATCTGCGGCTGCATGGCCAAGGCCCGGGCGATGGCTACGCGCTGCTGCTGCCCCCCGGAGAGCTTTTCCGGGTAGGCGTGGGCCTTGTCCTTGAGGCCCACCTTCTCCAGCAGGGCCATGCCCCGCTCGGTGGCCTCCTGGGCGGAGATCCGCCGGACGTGTATGGGCGCCAGCTTCACGTTCTGGAGGGCCGTCAGGTGCGGGAACAGGTTGAAGCTCTGGAACACCATGCCGATCTCGGTGCGCACCTTGTTGATGTCGATGTACGGGGCCATGATGTCCACGCCCTCGATGAAGATGTGCCCCGAGCTGGGCTCCTCCAGGCGGTTCAGGCAGCGCAGGAAGGTGCTCTTGCCGCCGCCGGAGGGGCCCATGATGGCCACCACTTCCGAACGGGTGACGGAAGTGTTCACGCCCTTCAGCACGTGCAGGTCCTTGAAGTGCTTGTGGAGGTCCACGACCTCGATCATCTTGTCGGTGATGCTCGTCCCGTTCATTGGCTCCCTTTGTTGTACCGTTTTTCCAACACGTTCACGACCCGGACTAGGGGGATCAGCACGACCAGGTAGATCAGCGCCGCCGCCACCAGGGCAGTGGGGTTAGTCTTGCTGGTGTACAGCTCCCGGGCCCTCTTCAGCAGCTCCGGGGCGGCGACCAGCGAGGCCACCGCGGTGTCCTTGAGCATGGAGACCATGTTGCCCGTCAGCGGCGGGATGACCACGGGAATGGCCTGGGGCAGGATGATCATGCGGATGGTCTGCCAGCGCGACAGTCCTAGGGAGCGGGCCGCCTCGATCTGGCCGGAGTGCACCGCCTCGATGCCGGCCCGGAAGGACTCGGAGGCGTAGGCGCCGTAGCCCAGGGACAGAGCCACAACCGTGGTCAGGATGGAGCCCAGCGAGATGCCGACGTAGGGCAGGGCGAAGAACAGCACGACCATGATGACGACCATGGGCGCCGAGCGGAACACGTCGACGTAGATTTTGAGGAAGAGGTCCAGGGTGCGGCTCTGGTAGGCGCGCAGGACGGCGACTGTCAGCCCTACCAGGACGCTCCCGGCCGCCGAGATCACGGCCAGCAGCAGGGTCACGCCCAGCCCGTCCCGCAGGATCCACCAGTTGCCCTTGAGCTTCTTGAAGTTGAAGAAGAACTCGATCAGCCTGCCCCACTGCGCCCCGGAGTAGCGGTAGAACAGCCAGGCCAGGACGGCGATCAGCAGGATCGACACGGCCAGCTTCAGGATTTCCGGCTTGTCCTTGTCCGCCAGGACGTTCCCGCTCCAGGCGAGCACCAGCAGGAGAAACAGGGCGATGCGCAAGTACAGCCAGGCGGGGGAGGCAGTGCCCGGCTGCGGAAGGACAAGCAGCGCATAGGCCGCGACGAGCGCGAACGTCACCGCCAGAAAGACGGGGCGGCGCACCAGCTTGAACCAGGCCGGGTGGGTGCGGAGGAACTTCTGGGCAGCATCCGGCAGCGCGGCTTTCGGGTTCATCCTCACGCCCAAAAATGAGTTTCCCCGGCAGGCTCACCCGCCGGGGAAACGCTCAATCGCACGATCGGCACGAAAGCTCCGCGGAAGCGTCAGATCTTCGGCTTCTCGTTGGGGAAGTACGGAGGCACGCTGTTGATGACCGAGCTGTCCTTCGGCGGCTCGCCGCCGAACCACTTCTTATGGATGGCCAGCATCGCCCCGTCCTTCTTCATCTTGTTCTGGATCTTGTTGAACTCGTCCCGCAGCGGCGAGCCCTTCTTGAAGGCCAGAGCCTGGCCGGCCTTGAAGCCCGGAATGTAGATGGGCATGACCAGGCCCGAATTGGGATGCTCCTTGATGTAGTACAGCGCTATGGGATCGTCCACCACGACGCCGTCGAGTCTGCCCGCCTCCAGGTCCAGAGCGGCATCTACCCAGTAATCGTAACTCTTTACGTCGTACGGACCATATTCGCCCTGAGCGTCGACGAGCCAGGCCTCATTGGCGGAACCGGTGTCCGAGCCGAAGGTCTTCCCCTTCATCTGCTTCAAATCGGTGATGCCACCCTTCTTGGTCATCATGCCGATGCCCGAATCGTAGTACGGATCGGCGAAGTCCATGACCTCGGCGCGCTCCTTCTTGATCCAGATCGAGGACATGGCGATGTCCCACTGCCCGGACTGCACGCCGGTCAGCACGGTGGCGAACGGCGCGGACTTGTAATCGATCTTGTACCCGGCCCGCTTGGCGAACTCCTCCAGGATGTCGGCCTCGAAACCGGTCATCTTGCCGTCCTTCATGAAGATCCACGGCGGGTTCTCGCTGTTCACGCCCACGGTGATGGTCTTGCCCTTAGCCTCTCCGCCACCCGCGGCGTACACGCCGAAGGCGCAGGCCAACAGCAGCACGAGGACCGCGATCAATGCTTTTCTCATTGCACACTCCTTCTCACAAAACGTTTGAATTGCCCCTCCACTGTACACTGCGCCCGCCGACCTGTCAACATGGAACCACGGTCCGGCATGCGGACCGGGCTGCTCTCGGCAGGTGACCCGCTCAGGGGGCCGCGCGCGCGGCGAGCAGCTCGATCTCCACCAGGGCCTCCGGGTCCGGCAGCCGTACCACCTGCACGCAGGAGCGCGCCGGCGGATCGATCCGGAAGAAGGAGCGGTACACCTCGTTCATCGCCGCAAACAGGCCCATGTCGGTCAGAAAGACCGTCACTTTCAGGACCTGCTCCAGACTGCTGCCCGCCGCCACCAACTGGGAGGCGAGGTTCTGCAGGGTCTGCCGGGTCTGGGCGGCAATGTCGCCTAGGGCCATTCTGCCGCTGGCGGGGTCCCGGCCCACCAGGCCGGACAGGAACACGAAGGGGCCGTAGCCCACCGCCACGCTGAAGGGCAGTCCCTCCTTCGGCGCTCTGCTGATGATCTGTCTATGCATGCGGCTATTGGAGCCGGTTTTGCGCGGGTTGGCAAGGGCACCGCGCGCGTGTACTATCCACGGATATGGAACGACCCACGCTGCCGGGGAACAAGGCCGAGAAGCTCATCACCTTCATCTACTATAGAGATTTACAAAAGGGCATCGATTTCTACGGGAAAACGCTGGGTTTTCCCATGGAGATCGACCAGGGCTGGTGCAAGATCTACCGTATATCCGAAGGCGGCTACATCGGGGTGGTGGACGAGAAGCGGGGCATGCACCGCTGGCACCCCGTGAAGCCGGTGCAGATCTGCCTGCGCGTGCCCAACGTCGACGAGTTCTA
>CAZMWZ010000029.1:0-17015 GCA_964570045.1 uncultured Spirochaetaceae bacterium | reverse complement strand
GCACGTCCTCCGCTTGAATAAAAATCCGGCTCTCCCTATATTGCCTGCAACACATGAAACCGCGCGATCACTCCCGGCTGCTCCTCGCGCTGCGCGAGGAATACGAGCGCCGCAGCCCGCGGTCCGCCGCACTGCAGGCCGAAGCCCTGCGCTACCTGGTCGACGGCGGCAACCACACCCTGCGGCTGATCCAGCCGTTCCCGCCCCGCATCGCCAGCGCCGCCGGGGCCTGGGTGGCCGACGAGGACGGGCACCGCATCCTGGACTTCTGGCAGGGACACTACGCCAACATCCTGGGGCACAACCCGCCGGCGCTCACCTCCGTGCTGCGGGAGGTTTTTGCCGCCGGTGCCGGCCTGCAGACCGGCTTCACCGATCGCCTGCAGGTGGAAGCCGCGGAGCTGCTGTGCCGGCTCACGGGCTGCGAGCGCGTGCGTTTCACTACCAGCGGCGCGCTCACCACCATGTACGCGGTCCTGCTGGCCCGGGCCTTTACCGGCCGCGACCGGATCTTGAAGGTCGGCGGGGGCTGGCATGGGGCGCAGCCCTGGGCGCTGAAGGGGGTGGAGTTCCACGGCGAAAACCACTCCCGGTTCCAGCACGTGGAGACCAAGGGGCTTCCCGAGGCCATCGCCAAGGAGGTCCTGGTCACGCGTTTCAACGACCCGGACATGCTGGAGGGGCAATTCCGCCGCTACGGCGACAGCCTGGCCTGCTTCATCCTGGAGCCGTTCATCGGCGCCGGCGGGTTCCTGACTGCGGATCGAGAGTACCTGGCCCGCGCCCGGGAGCTCTGCACCCGGTACGGCACGGTGCTGATCTTCGACGAGGTGATCAGCGGGTTCCGCTTCCACGCCGGCAGCATCAGCCAGCTCTACGGCGTACAGCCCGACCTGGCCACCTTCGCCAAGACTATCGGCGGCGGCATGCCGGTGGCGGCCGTGGCCGGCCGCGCGGAGGTGATGAACCTGGCAGGCCGGAGCGGCGGGGTCAAGTTCTCCGGCGGCACCTACTCCGGGCACCCCGCCTCCATGCTGGCGGCGAAAACCATGATGAGCTACCTCGCGGCCAACGCAGGCGAGCTCTACCCCCGCCTGGCCTCCCTGGGCGAAAGGGCCCGACGGTCGGTGGAGGCGGCCTTCGCCTCGGAAGGCCTGCACGCGGTGTGCACGGGCGACGGCAACGAGGCCGTGCCGGGCAGCTCCCTGGGCATGGTCCAGTTCCCCTACCGGGAAGGCACGCGCTTCCACTCCCCGGAGGACACCCGCAACCCGGCCATCTGCGACGTGGTCCTGGGCGACACGGTGGTGCAGTTGGCGCTGCTTCTGGAGGACGTGCACGTGGTCCACGGCCTGGGCTCGGTCTGCGCCGAGCACACGGAGGCGGACATCGACCGGCTGGCGGAGGCCTGCAGGCACGCCGCCGCCCGCATCAAGGCGTTTCTTTAGGCCCAGTCGAACCCCACCAGCAGGGTGGCCAGGCTGGCATCGGCCGGGAAGCCGCAGGCCTCCCGCAGCACGAGGTCCGACTGCGAGGAAGGGCTGATCGAGATGACCCTGCGGATGCCCAGCTCCCCCTGCCGCTCCTCCAGCTCGGCGAAGCCCAGCGGAGGCATCAGGAAGAAGGACGGCGTGCGGGGGCTGGCCCGCCGCTCCGGGAACAGCACGAAGGACTCGGCCAGGAAAAGCGTCTTCTCGCCGTAAGGCTGCCGGCGGGCCATCACCTCCTCGCCCAGGATGCGGTAGTGCGCGCCGCCCGCCTCCAGGCCGGCGGCGCCGGCCGGCGGCGCGCCGTCAAGCTGCTCCACCAGGTAGACGGTGGGCGCCGGCGCCTCGCGGAAACTCCGGTCCTTCAGCAGCGCCACGGCCGCCTCTCGCGCCAGCACCTCCCGCACTCCCACGTTCTTCAAAGGAAGGAAGGCCGACTGCTCGTAGCGGCTCTCCTCGGCCAGCACCCGCTCCAGCACGGCACGGTCCACGCTCTTCGCGCCGGCGATCCCGGGCAACGCGGCCAGCAGGCGTTCGATCGCGGGCCAGAGCCCGGCGCCGGGCTCTGGCCCGGGCTGCGCCTGGCTCACGGTTCCAAACCCCGTTCCCGCAGAAAGCTCTCCACCTCGGCTCTATGCGGCATGGACGGCTGCGCCCCCAGGCGGGTGACGGCCAGCGCGCCGGCCGCATTGGCGTAGCGAACAGCGCGCGGGAGCTCGCCGGTGCGCAGGTATTGGGCGGCCAATCCGGCGGTGAAGGCATCCCCGGCCGCGGTCGTGTCCACGGCCTTGACCGGGAAACCGGCCACGCTCTCGCCGCGCCCGGCGGCCGACTCGTACAGGAAAGCTCCGCGTTCCCCCAGCTTCAGCACCACGAAGCGGCTGCCGGTCATTTCCGCCAGCTTCCGGCAGGCCCGCGCGGCCTCCGCGTCGGTACCGCAGGGAAGACCGCTGTAGGCCCGGGTCTCGGTTTCGTTGGGACTGATCACCTCCAGCCCGCCGAGCGCGCGCAGGTCGAAGTCGCGGACCGGGCCCGCGTCCAGGACCACCGGCACGCCGTGCGCGGCCGCCTGCCGGCAGGCCTCCGCCGCGATCGATTGGGAAATCTCCAGGTTCACCAGCAGCGCGTCGTAGCTCGCCTCGAAGGCCTTCTCCACGTCCTGCGGGCGGATCGTCAGGTTGGCCCCGGCGTAGACCACGATGCGGTTCTGCCCGCTTTCCTCCACCGGGATCACGGCGAACCCCGTCTGCGCCGTCTCGTCCACGGCCAGCAGCTCGCTGTCGACCGTCTCGCGGGCGAGGTTCTCCCGAAGGGTGCTGCCATGGGCATCGCGCCCGACGCGCCCCACGAAGGTGACCTCGGCGCCCAGGCGGGCGGCGGCCACCGCCTGGTTGGCCCCCTTGCCGCCGGGGATGTAACTGTAACGGCGCCCCAGCAGGGTCTCGCCGCTCTCGGGCAGGCGGTCCATCTCCAGCACGAGGTCCATGTTGATGCTGCCGACCACCAGAATTCTGGGTTTCTTGATCGCCACGCTGTATTTTACCGGGGGCGCAGGTCTTCGCCAATCCGCTTGGTGAGCGCCCCGTGGATCAGGTACAGGTAGGGCACGCCGAGGTTGGTCTCCACCAGGCTATTCACTACCAGGGCCCTCCAGTCGCCGGGTCGGATCCCGGCGACGAGCAGGACGGCTTCCCAGGCCAGCTGGACCCCGATGCCGACGGCCAAGAGGCGGCCCAGGGTCACCCGCTGCGGGGCGGCCGGCCCGGCCCGCAGGTTGCGCACGGCGAGCCAGCCATAGCCGGCAAACAGGATCAGGGCCATGACCCCGTGGTAGCTGCCCGTACCCCTGCGGAGGGCGATGGTCGGCAAGCCGGAGCCGAAGTTCCGGCTGAGCAGGGCCACCGTCAGCCAGGCGGCGACGATGAGCAGCGACCACTCCAGCGCCTTCCCGTCCCTGTCCAGGAGCAGCCAGATCCAGGCGAAGTTGGTCAGGCCGTAGGAGAAGCTGAGCCAGAGCAGGAGCCAGAAGGGCGAGGCGCCGTCCACCGTGCGCGTACCCAGGGCCAGGTAAAACACTCCGTAATCTACGATGAAATAAATCACTCCTCCGGCCAGGCCGGCGAGCAGCGCCTGGTAGCGGCGGAAGCCCAGCAGGATCACCGCGAATCCCGCCAGCCAGGCGAGGTCCAGCCAGATGTACAGGGTGCTGAAGGTGCGGGCGGCTATGACTTCCGGCATGCCCGCCATCATCACCCGAACCGGGCGCGCTTGCCAAGGGTTCCCCACTGATATAGCCTGCGGGCTGGAGGAGCCGGCATGGAATTGGAGCTGGGGATCAAGAGCGACCCCATCGAGGCGCGCTACAGCTTCGAGTGGCTGTTCGAGTTGCTGGAGGAGCTGGGCGTGCGCAACGTGCAGCTGGGCAGCTTCCCCGAGCTGTTCAGCCTGGAGGACGGCTGGTTCCTGGAGCTGCGCGAGAAGGCGGCCCGGCGGGGGGTGCGCATCCGCAGCTGCTTCACGACCCACCGCGACCTGGGAGGGTTCTTCCTGGACGACCCCTACCGGCAGCGGGCCACCCGGCGGATGTTCGAGCGCTACATCCGGGTGGCCGCTCTGCTGGGAGCAGAGTCGGTCGGTGGGAACCCCGGTTCCGTGCCGCGGGACCGCTTGGAGCTCAAGGAGAGCGGCATTGCACGCTACCTGGGCCAGATGAAGGAGCTTATGGGCGTGGCCCGCCGGGAAGGGCTGCAATGGCTGGCCCTGGAGCCGATGTCCTGCCTGGCCGAACCTCCCACCCTGCCGGAGGAGCTGGACCGCATGCTCGGCGAGCTGGCGGAGCACCACCACGCCAACCCCCGGGAAACCGTGCCGGTGTACTGCTGCGCGGACATCGGGCACGGCTACGCCGACGCGGAGCGCCGCGTGGTACACGACAACTGGAGCCTGTTCGAGCGGCAGATCCCCTTCATGGGCGCTTTCCACTTCAAGAACACCGACCGGCACTTCGACACCACCTTCGGGTTTTCGGCCGAGGAACGGCGGCGGGGCATCGTCGACCTGGAGCGGCTGCGGGACCTAGTGGAGCGCAACGCCGGCCGCTTTCCGGTCCGCCCCCTGGTGGGCTATTTCGAGACCGGCGGCCCGAAGGTCGGCCGGGACTACTCGGACCGGGACCTGGGCCGGGTCCTCCGTGAGTCGATCCGGGCCATCCAGGCGGTGTTCGGCCGAGTCTGAAGGCGTGTTGTCACGCTACCCCTTCTCACGTTAGATTGACTCCAGCATGAGCACCGCGGCGAAAGAGGAACTCGCGGAGCTGGTGGCCCTTTCCCGGCACTTCGGCTCCAATCCCGACTACGTGCTGGGGGGCGGGGGCAACACCTCCTTCAAGACCGCCGAGCACCTGTTCATCAAGGGCTCCGGCACCTCCCTGGCCGACATCGACGCGGGCGGCTTCGTACGCCTGGACCGCGCCCGCCTGGCGTCGCTGTGGGGGCGCGACTACCCGCAGGACCCTCACGCCCGGGAGGCGCTGGTCACCGAGGCCCTGATGGAGGCCCGGGAGCGGGGCGAGGAAGGCAAGCGACCTTCCGTCGAGACACCGCTGCACGACTTCTTCCCCGAAGCCTACGTGGCGCACACCCACCCCGTGCTGATCAACGCCCTGGCCTGCTCCCGGCGCGGCGCCGAGGAAGCCCGCGCCCTTTTCGGCGAGCGGGTGCTGTGGATCCCCACCGTGAACCCGGGCTTCCAGTTGGCCGCCACGGTGCGCGCCGAAATGGAGAAGTATGCCCGGAAGCGCGGGCGCAGCCCCGACCTGCTGGTGCTGCAGAACCACGGCCTGTGCGCGGCCGGCAAGGACTTCGCGGAAGTGCGCCGCAAAAGCGCCGAGCTGCTGGAAACCGTGCGGGGCCGCGTTCCGGTTCTCCCGGAGTTGAGGGATGGGGCCTTCAACCGTGAGCGCACCGCCGCGCTGGCCCCCGCCCTCCGCATGCTGCTGCGGGGTTCCGCTGCAAGCTCCATCGTGACCTTCCACACCAACATGCTGATCGCCGGCTTCCGGGGCGGCTCCATCGCCCTCACTCCCGACCACGTCGTGTACTGCAACCACGAGCCGCTGATCCTGCCCTGGGCCGACGACCTGGAAGCCCACTACCGCGGGCTGGAAGAAGGGATCCGGGCCTACCGCGCGGCCAACGGCTTCGCCCCCAAGATCGTGGTGGCGGAGCGCCTCGGGGCCTTCGCCTGGGGGCCCAACCGCCGGAGCGCTGACACCGCCATGGCGGTGTTCCAGGACGCGCTGAAGGTGGCCTTCTACAGCGGGGCCTTCGGGGGGCCCCAGCCCATGCCCGCCGACCAGGTCCGCTTCATCCTGGACTGGGAAGCCGAGGCGCACCGCCGGAAAGTGAGCGCCGGTCCCGGCCAGGGCGGCCGGGTGGCCGAGAAGATCGCCCTGGTGACCGGCGCGGCCCAGGGCTTCGGCCTGGGGATCGCCGAGGCGCTCCTGGCGGAGGGGGCCAACGTGGTCCTCGCCGACCTGAACGGGGCGCAGGCCCGCGCCCAGACGGAGGAGCTGGGACGGCGGTTCGGCGCCTCCCGCCTCACCGCCGCGACCGCCGACGTGACCGACGAGACCTCGATGGTGCGCCTGATCGAGGACACGGTGCTCGCCTTCGGAGGCCTCGACCTGTTCATCAGCAACGCCGGGGTCCTGAGGGCCGGCAGCCTGGAGGAGACCGACCTGGCGACCTTCGAGTTCGTGAACCGGGTCAACTACACCGCCTACTACCTGGGCTGCCGCCATGCCTCCCGCCCCATGAAGATCCAGCACCGCTTCGCCCCGCAACACTTCACCGACATCATCCAGATCAACTCCAAGTCCGGCCTGGAGGGCTCCAACCGCAACTTCGCCTACGCGGGCAGCAAGTTCGCCGGGATCGGGCTCACCCAGAGCTTCGCCCTGGAGCTGGTGGAGCACAACATCAAGGTCAACGCCATCTGTCCCGGGAATCTGTTCGACGGTCCCCTGTGGTCGGACCCGCAAGCGGGGCTGTTCGTGCAGTACCTGAAGGCCGGCAAGGTGCACGGCGCCAAGACCATCGCGGACGTGCGGGGCTTCTACGAGGCCAAGGTGCCCATGCGCCGGGGCTGCACGATCCTGGATGTGGCGCGGGCCATCTTCTACCTGGTGGAGCAGGAGTACGAAACCGGCCAGGCCCTGCCGGTCACCGGCGGGCAGGTCATGTTGAAGTAGCAGGAGGCTCGATGAAAACCAAGGCGGTGCGCATCTACGGGAAAAACGACCTGCGGCTGGAGGAGTTCGAGCTGCCCCCGCTCCAGGACGACGAGATCCTGGCGCACGTGATCTCCGATTCCATCTGCATGTCCAGCCACAAGGCGGCGCTGCAGGGTCCGGAGCACAAGCGCGTCCCCAAGGACATCGACCGCCACCCGACGATCATCGGCCACGAGTTCGCCGGCACCCTGGTGGAGGTCGGAAAAAAATGGAAGAAACATTTCAGGGCGGGGGCTAAGTTCTCCATCCAGCCGGCCTTGAACTACAAGGGCTCGCTGGACGCCCCGGGCTACTCCTTCCGCTACATCGGCGGGGACGCCACCTACGTCATCATCCCCAATGAGGTCATGGAGATGAACTGCCTGCTGCCGTTCACCGGCAAGGGCTTCTTCCCCGCCTCGCTGTCCGAGCCGGTCTCCTGTATCGCCGGCGCCTTTCACGCCACCTACCACACGGACCCGGGTTCCTACGTCCACAGCATGGGCATACGGCCCCGGGGCGCCATGGCCCTGCTGGCCGGCGTGGGCCCCATGGGCCTGGGGGCCATCGACTGGGCGCTGCACTCCGGCAGCGCCAACTGCCCGCCACGCCTCCTGGTGGTGACGGACATCGACGAAAGCCGCCTGGAGCGGGCCCGCAGGTACTTCCCCCCGCAGGCCGCAGCCAAACTGGGCGTGCGCCTGGAGTTCGTGAACACCAGAGACCTGCCGGATGCCCCCGGCCGGCTGGTGGAGATTTCCGGCGGAGAAGGCTACGACGACGTGTTCGTTTTCGCCCCGGTGCGCCCCGTGGTCGAGACGGGGGACCGCATCCTGGCCCGGCACGGCTGCCTGAACTTCTTCGCCGGACCCACGGACCCCTCCTTCAGCGCCAGCGTGAACTTCTACAACGTGCACTACGGTTCAACCCACATCGTGGGCACATCGGGGGGAAACAACGAGGACATGGTGGAGTCGCTGAAGCTGATGTCGGAGGGCCGGATCAACCCCGCCGTCATGGTCACCCACGTCGGCGGCCTGAACGCCGTGGCCCAGACCACCCTGAACCTGCCGAACATCCCCGGGGGCAAGAAGCTGATGTACACGAACATCGAGCTGGACCTCACCGCCATCGCTGCCTTCCGGGCCAAGGGCGAACAGGACCCTATGTTCCGGGAGCTGGCCGACATCGTGGACCGGCACAGCGGGCTGTGGTCCGTGGAGGCCGAGGAGCACCTGCTGGCCCACGCTCGGCCGATCGGCTGAAGCGCGGCTGGGGGAGAAGCGGTGCGCTTGTCTTTTCCCGGGTTTCGATTTATAGTGGTGCCGCACAGGACGAGGAGATAGATGCCAGGCAAAGTTCCAGCCGCGGGGGAGCCGAAGGCGCAGAGCACCTCCAGAGCGCGCAGTTCGACCAACGCGCTCCTGCGCACGATCTTCTCTTCCATCGCCCGCATTGCCGCGGAGCGCAACATCGACCGCCTGCTGATCCTGCTGGCCGATTTCGGGCGCGACCTGATCGGCGCGGACCGCTGCACCGTGTGGCTGCTCAACCCGAAAACCGACGCCCTCTGGAGCAAAGTGGCGCACGGGCTGGACCGCATCACCATCCCCAAGAGCCAGGGCATCGCCGGCTACGTGGCCACCCACGCCGAGCCCCTGATCATCAACGACCCGTACAGCGACGAACGCTTCGACAAGGACGTGGACAAGCGCACCGGCTACCAGACCAAGAGCATCCTGGCCCTGCCCATCCAGGACAGCGACGGCAAGACCGTCGGGGTCTATCAGGCCATCAACAAGATGACCGGCGCCGGGCGCTTCACCCAGACGGACCTGGAACACCTGCTGCTGGCGGCCACTTATACCAGCAAGACCCTGGAATCCACCATGCTGCAGGAGGAGATCGAGGCCACCCAGCGCGAGGTCATCTTCACCATGGCCGAGGCGGGGGAAGGCCGCTCCAAGGAGACCGGCAACCACGTCAAGCGCGTGGCCGAGTACTGCCGCCTGTTCGCGGACAAGTACGGGTTGAGCGCGGGGGCAACCACCCTGCTCAAGCTCGCGGCGCCCATGCACGACATCGGCAAGATCGCCATCCCTGATGCCATCCTCTTGAAGCCCGGCAAGCTCTCCGAGGAGGAGTGGGCCATCATGAAGACCCACACCACCCTGGGCTACGGCTTTCTCAAGTACTCCGAGCGCCGCCTGCTGAAGTCCGCGGCCGTCATCGCCTACCAGCACCACGAGCGCTGGGACGGCACCGGCTACCCCTGCGGCACGAGCGGCGAGGTGATCCACATCTACGGGCGCATCACCGCCCTCTCGGACGTTTTCGACGCGCTGGGCAGCGACCGGGTGTACAAAAAGGCCTGGGACCTGGACCGCATCGTGAGCCTGTTCAAGGCCGAACGCGGACACCAGTTCGACCCCGACCTGGTGAACGTCTTCCTGGCCCACGTCGAGGACTTCGTGCGGATTCGGGAAACCTACAAGGACCAAATCGGGAGCGCGCCTCCGGCCCCGTGACCGCCCCGTCGTGACCGCCCCTGTCATCCAGATCATCGGGACTCGGGACTCCGCCGACACCCGCAAGGTGGAGCGCTGGTTCAAGGAACGGCGCGTGCTCTTCGCCTTCGTCGACCTGAAGGAGCGGCCCCTCAGCCCCGGGGAGCTCGCGAGCATCGCCCGCGCCGTGGGCGCCGACGTGCTGCTGGACCGGGAATCCCGGGCATTCCAGCGCGCGGGCCTAGCGCACCTGGTCTACGACCCCATCGAGGAAGCGCTCAAGAACCCTTTGCTGCTGCGGATGCCGATCGTGCGCCGCGGGCGGGAGGCGGTGGCGGGCTTCAGCCCGGAGGCCTGGCAGGCCTGGCTGCGGCCCTCCCCCTGAGCACGGCCGCCCAGCCGGCCGCGGCGCAGCCCACTTGGATCGGCAGCAGGGTCGCCGCCGCCAGCCAGTTGTCCTGGCGGAGCATTGGGAAAAGCTGCAGTGCCAGGCTGGCCAGCGCCAGGGCGGCCAGCAAGCTCCACAGGCCGGCCAGCCAGCGGCCCGCGCCGCGGGCCCCGGCCGCCACCGCCGTCGCCAACGGCACGATGGCCAGGGTGAGGGGATTGGCCAGGAACAGGTTGCGGTTCCCATAGGTCACCGTGTGGTCCGTGAACAGGCTCATGTAGGCCAGGATCGTGCCGGTCACGCCCAGGGCCAGGCCCAGCATAACCTCGAAGGAGCCTGAAAGCGCGCGGGCCGCCCTTCCCCCCCCGCCACGCCACCACCCCAGCCCCGCGGCGGCCAGGCCCAGGAGCGCCCCGAGCCCGAGGGCCGGAAGCCCGTAGGACGGGGGCCTCGCCGGCACCGGCTCCCGGTCCGCGGCCTCGAAGTAAGTGACCTCGCCCGACACCAGGGCGCGCTTCCGTCCCTGCGGGTCGGTATAGCTCAGGTCGGCCACGTTGCGCTCCAGCTCCATGGGCAGGAACATCTCCTCCCAGCGGCTGACCGGGTGGTCGATCCCCCCGGACATCAGGAACATCAGCAGCCAGTTCATCACCGGGTGGCCCGCGGTGAACCGGCGCGTCTGCTCGCGCAGGGTACCGCTGCCCGGGGCCGCGGCGGCGGCGGCCAGCTGGCCGTCCACCATCCGGTCGATCAGGTCCCGCACCCGCGTGGCGCAGTTGTCCCGGTAGTGGTCGTACTGGTAGGCGCGGTTCTCCGGGAGAATGTTCCACTCCAGGAACCTGGCCACGGTCAGGCGCCGCTCCGGCGCGAGGACCAGGGTCTGGATGCGGATCGTCCGGTTGTCGGCGCGGTAGGCGGGCAGCTCACGCGCCGTGGCCGCGGCCCCCACCTCGAACCAGAGGCGTCCCTGGATGAAGTTCCGGACGAAGTCCTCCTTCTGGATGGAGAACAACCCGTAGTTGTAGAAGCGGGAGACGCCCAGCTGCCGGTCCTCGACGATCAGCGCCGAGTGCCCCCACCAGCTGTACAGCGGGTCCCCCGGCTCCACGGTCACCAGTTTGACGACCAAGTCCTCCGCGCGGCTGCGCCCCTCGGCCCAGGGGGCGGGGGCCGCCGGGGAGGGCAGCGCGGCAAGTAAAAGCGGCAGAGCCGCTGCCGGCAGCCGCAGTAGGCTACAGCGACGCATCGCGCCGCCCTCCCTGCGGGAGGCTCCCGCCATCCGCCGCCAGGGCTGCCCGCATCCGGGAGCGCAGCGCCAGGAAGCCGACCACGATCACCGGCACCACCAGGACGGCGGTCCATGCACCCCATTGCGGGGACACGAAAAGCAGGAAGTCGTACAGCCCGTGAACCCCCACGGCGGTCAAGAGGCCGCGGGCGATCAAGGTCCTCTCCGCGCGCTTCGAGGCGGCGAAGCGGGCCAGGCCCACGTAGTAGCCCATCAGGCCCGAGGCCACCGCGTGCAGGGGCACCGCGGTGAAGGCCCGCACCAGCGCCGTGGCCAGAGAGCCGCCCAGCACGTACAGGATATTTTCCAGGCAGGCGAAGCCCAGCCCGGCCACGACCGTGTACACCACGCCGTCCATGACCTCGTCGAAGGCTTGGGCGCGATAGGCGGTCAGGCGGACCACCGTGAGCTTCAGGTACTCCTCGACCAGGCCCGCCACGATGAAGGCCTTGAACAGGGGGTACCAGACCTTGCCCGGGTCGAAGGACCGCTGAAACAGCCCGACCAGGAGCTCCACCGGGATGGCGACCAGGGCGGAGAGCACCCCGACCAGGAAGACCCTGAGCACCAGTCCCTTGGGCTCCGGCCGCGCCCGGTCCTGGCGGTAGAAGTAGCGCACCAGAATGAGGGCCGGGGCCGCGGCCAGCGCGAAGGACAGCCAGGGCAGCACGTTCAGTCGCCCGTCTCTACGTACACGGCGTCCATGGCCGCCGGGACCTGGCCGGTCTTGACGGCGGCATCCAGCAGGACCGTGATCCTGCCGCCGCCGGCCTGCTGCACGGTGCCCCGTGCCACTTGCAATTCGCTGGCCAGGCCGGAAGCGCGGCGGATCTGCACCCGGGCCCCGGCCTTGACAGCCAGGTCCACCAGGGGCTCGACCACCACCTTGCCCGGCGTCACCGACGAGACCGTGCCCAGCAGCTTGAACGGGGAGGCGGAGGCGCCCAACCCGGCGCCGGCGGCCAGGATCTGGATTTCCCGGACCACCGTGGCGTACAGAGGATCCTGCCGCGCCCGGGCCGCCAGCTGGGCGGTGAGTTGCTCCTTCTTGGCCGGGTCGCCCTTCAGGTAGTCCAGGAAGGCGATGACCTCCTTGAAGGTCTCCTCCCGAACGAGCTTTCCGGCCTTCTCCTCGGCCGCGCGCAACTGCTGGGCCATGGCGTCCGCCCGGGTCGTGGCGGCGGCCAGCTGGGAGGCAAGGCGCGACGTCTCGGAATCGGCCGCCGTGCTCCGGCTGCGCAAGTCCCGCTGGAGGCCCTGGACCTGCCGTTCTCGCTCGCCCAGCCTGGCCTGCGTACGGGTCAGCTCGGCGCGGGAAGCGGCCAGCTCCCCCTCCGCGGCCGCCAGTCGCGCCGCCAGGGCCGGGTCCGCTACCTGGGGAACCGGAGCCGTTGCCGGGGCAGACGCCGAGGCGAGCTGCGCTTCCCGGCTGCGCAGGGCAAGCAACTCGGACAGCGCCTCCGCGAGGAGCCGGTCCACGGGCCGCCGCTCGCGCAGCCCGGGGTTTGCCTCCATCACCGGCTCGCTCAGCAGGGCTTTCAGGGCGGCGAGGCTGCGTCGTGCGGCGGCCGCATCCCCCTCCTGCAGGCTGCCCAGGGTCAGGGCGAAGGAGGCCCGGATGCGGTCGGCGATCAGGCGCTCCTCGCTGCGCGCATCGGCCAGCCGCCGGAGATCCAGCTCGGCGCGCAGCCGGCCCACCTCCGCGACGAGGGCGGCCTGGCGCTCCGCCTCCAGGGCGCGCAGCCGGGCTTCGACCTGCGCGACGGCCAGGCCCCGGGCCTTGAGCCTGTCCCGTTCACCGGCCAGTTCGACGTCCATGGCCCGGCGCAGCACCGCCTCCCGGTCCCGCAGGCGGCTCTCCAGGCTGCCCTCCGCGGCGCGCAGGCGTTCCTGCGCCTTCAGCGCCAGGGCCTCCTGCTCCTGCAACCTGCTTTCGGACTGCAGGCGGAACACCTCCAGCAGCCTGCCCTCGGCGGACTGGAAGCCGGCGCTGCGCAGGGCCGCGGGATCCTGCCGGCCGCGGAACACGTACGCCAGCCCGAGAATGCCCAGGGCCACGATCACGGCGGTGACCGCGTTAATCAGGACCGGGAATAAAATGCCTTTCTTGCGCGGCTTGACGGCGAAGGCTTCGGCGGCGATGGGCCGGCGGCCTTCCGCCATGACCTGGTCGATCTGCCGTAGGATGCGCGCGCGCAGCTCCCCGGAGACCTCGACCTCCTCCGTGAGCAGTACGTCGTCGGGCAGCGTCGCGCCGGGGAGATTACGTTCCATCCGCCGGCGATTATACCCGCCAAGCCTCGTTATGGACAAGCGACCGGCTCTGTGCCAAACTCGCGAGCGTGAGCATCCGGGCTAAGATCATCCTGATCGTCCTACCCCTGCTGGTAGCCACCCTGGTGCTGAGCAGCATCGCCTCTTCTTTTTCCGCCCGCAACGGCATCACACGCGTGGCGGTGCGCTTCCTGTCCTTCAAAGCCCAAAGCCTGCGCAACTACCTCTCCAGTCAATGGGAGCTGCTGTCCGCGCAGGGCCTGAGCGAGCAGCCCGAGTACCGCGACGCTGTCCGGCAGGCGGGTGAATCCTTCGCCCGCTCCCTGCTGGAAAACCCCGGCGAGTGGATCCTAGCCCTTGACGCCTCGGCCCGCACGGTCCTCTCGACCGGCGAAGACGCACTGCCCCCCGAAGACGCGGAGCACCTCCTCGAATCGCTCCAGCGGCGGGGGGAGGGGTGGCTGGAGCTGCAGTTGGGCGGCACGGCCCGTGTCGGCTACGCCTTCAGCTTCCCCCCCTTCGGCTGGTACTGCCTGATCAGCGAAGACCGTCACGCCTTCTACCGCGACATCGCGGGCATTTTGACCCGCAACGCGGTGATCCTGGGCCTGGCCTGCGCGATCTCCCTGGCGCTGCTCCTGGTGTTCTCCCATTACCTGACCCGACCCCTCACGGGGATGGTCGCGGCCATGCGGCGGATCATCGGCGAGCACGATTTGACGGCGCGCGTCCCCGTGGAATACCCCGACGAGACCGGCACCCTGGCGCACACCTTCAACATCACCGTGGCCGAGCTGGAAAAAGCGTACAACCAGATCAAGGATTTCGCCTTCAAGACGGTGCTGGCGCGCCAGCGGGAGCAGGAAATCCGCAACATCTTTCAGGTGTACGTGCCCAAGGAGGTCATCGAGAAGTTCTACAGCAACCCCGAGTCCCTGCTGATCGGCGAGAACCGGGAGCTGGCGGTGATGATTTCCGACATCCGCGGCTTCACGGCCATCGCCGAGCGCATGCAGCCCGACCGGATGGTCGAAACCCTCAACCGCTACTTCTCCCCGATGGTGGACGTGATCATGCGGCGCAACGGGATCGTGGACAAGTACATGGGGGACGCCATCATGGCTTTCTTCGGCTCACCGTTGAAGCGTCCGGACGACGCGCTGCAGGCAGTCTTGAGCGCCCTGGAGATGCAGGAGGCCCTGGCCGACTTCAACCGCCATCAGGCCGAGATCGGGCAGGCGGCGTTCACCATCGGCATCGGCATCAACTACGGCCCGGTGACCGTAGGCAACATCGGCTCCGAGAAGAAGATGAACTACACGGTGATCGGCGACATGGTGAACCTGGCCTCGCGCCTGGAAAGCCTGACCAAAATCTACAAGCTGGACCTGATCTTCTCGGAGAGCGTGCACCAGCAGGTCCAGGGCACCCTGCCCTGCCGCCTGGTGGACAAGGTGCAGGTGAGGGGCAAGAGCCTGGGTGAGCGCATCTTCACCGCGCGGCGAGCCCTCGAGGAGGCGGAGAAGAAGGCCTGGGCGCTGCACCACGAGGCGCTGGAGCGCTACTACCGCCGCGAGTTCGCCGAGGCCGCTGCCCTGTTCCAGGAAGTGGGCGCGCTCCTGCCCGGGGACGTGGTTTCGGCCCGCTTCTTCGACGATTGCCAGGGCTTTTTATTACAGCCGCCGCCGCCCGACTGGACGGGCGTGCGGGTTTTCACCGAGAAGTAGGCCGCCCCCTCGCGCGACCGTCCGCCGCGGCGTTCTCAGCGCGTGCGCATCCCCGCCAGCGCCGGCAGCGCCAGCGTGACACTCACCGCGCCGATCCCCGCACCCGCGTAGCTCGCCCCCGAGAGCACCTTGGACCAAGCCTTGAACAGGGCGGCCTGCTCGGGGGAGGACGTGGTCAGGTAGCGCTGGTCCAGGCGCTCCGCCGTGTACCAGCAGCCGTAGGAGCCAGTGAAGGAAACCAGGGCGCACCCCAGCGAGGTCCAGAACACCGTGGCGCTCGTGCGCCGCCTGCGCTCCTGCCGCCTCTCCGCGGAGGATTCCTGCAGCAGGCCTGCGGAGAGCTCCGCGGCACGGAAGCGGTGATCCTGGCGCCGGACCTGCTCCCGGGTCAGGAACAGGAGCATCCCGCTACGTTGGGCCAAGTCGCGGAAATAGCTCGCCTGCATCGCGTCGTCGAGCCTCTCCAGTTCCCTCTGCACCACGGCGGGAATGTTGTTGCCCGGCTGCACGAACATCTCCAGAATCCACTTTTCGGCTTCCAGCAAGGTGTCCTGCATGAGCGCGTGAGCCGCCTTATCCGTGGCGGCAGCCGGAGGGGCCGTCTCCTGCGCCCCGGCGATCCCGCCTGCCGCCAACAGGAGGCAGAGAACCAGCACGGAGGCGTTCATGGTTCCCCGGCTTGGAGCTGGTCCAGGCGTTTTCGATAGTCCGCGGCGCCGGGGGAATCCGGGTAACGCTCCACCAGGCCCCGGTAGGCATCCAGAAGCTCGGGCAGTCGTGCCGGGTCCTCGGCAGCCCATTGCTCGAGGATCTCGCATCGATACCGGCCGATCTCCTCGGGGGAGTACAGCGGGTCGGCGAACACCATGGAACCCAGGTGGGCCAGGCTCTCCGGGTAGGCGCCCTTGCGCGCGTACAGGTCGGCGAGGGTTTTCTCCGCCTTGTCGTAGAGCTCGGGCAGCGGGTAGCGGTTGACCAAGAGCTGGAACTCCAGGAGGCAGAGGGTATCGTCGCCGGTCAGGAAGTGGATCTTGGCAGTTTTAAACAACGCCTGCGGCATGTAGACGGAGTCTTTGTGCTCATGGACCACCAGCCCGTAGAAATGCAGTGCCTCCTCCCGGCGGTCCTGGGCGAGCAGGGCCTCCGCCTTTTCGTACAGCTCCTGGGCCACGTGCGGCGACTCCTGCATAGGGCGCACGGCGTAGGAGAACCCCTTGCGGAAGCTGCGCCGCTTGACGTGCAGCACCAGGTCGAAGCCGGCCAGCCCGGCAGTAATGCCGTACGCGGACAGAGTAGTCGCCGACAGCGGCAGCGGCCCTTCCGGGGGCCGCAGCAAATCGTACAGGGTCAGCACCCCGGAGAAGGCGAGCGCCAGGGGCAGGCTGATGTTCAACCCGGTGATCGCCCCCTGAAGGGGGTACCGGGGATCGACGCGCAGTCGGTCACCGTCCCTGCGCACGCGGTAGTCACCCTCGGGAAGCTGGAAGATCACCGCGGCGGCCGCCTCGGGCTTTCCGGCAAGAAGCAGTCCGGGCTCATTGGGGAATACGGGCTGGAACGTGCCGCCGGTCAAGTCCACAACCTCGAACCTGATCTCCCCCGCCGCCAGCTCCACCCTCACCACCCGCGTCGCGTAGCCCTCTTTTCGTACCTCGAAGGAATGCCTGCCCGGCGCCAGGTCGCGCAGCAGCAGTGGGGTTTCGACCGTCAGCGGCGTACCATTGTGCAGCACCTGCGCGTTGATGGGGGAAGAGGAGAGGAATAAAAATCCAGTCACGTGAAGGTTGTTAGATTCAGCGGTAGATAATATCGCGATGCCTAAGATTGCCACGGCGATCGAAAAGAACCGGAATCGATTGTTCATGCACGGCTATTGAATTAAATAATTCAACTCATGAATAAGTGGCCCGGCGTCGGGAACAGTTATGCGGATCGTTGCATCGCCTAATGCTGATACTTTGAGATTAGCGGCAAAGTAAAGATAGTCTTCTTGAATCGTATTGTAGAACAAATCAATGGTATTTCCCAAGGAATCTTCCATGGAGATATTAGAATTTAGCACCCCAACGAAT
>CAZMWZ010000028.1:0-21762 GCA_964570045.1 uncultured Spirochaetaceae bacterium | reverse complement strand
CTTTTCCTTGCTGACCAGGGATCCGGGGCGAGTAAGGACGTATTTCCCGACTGTGAAGCTGATCAGCCCCGGCTAGGGCTTCTTTTCAGAATCCTTCTTGTCGCCGCCGAAGTCGTGGGCCTTCAGAAACTGGTTGAAGCGCTTATCGTTCTCGATGAACTCATCGACTAGATCGCTAGGCAGGCCGCGCTGCAGGCACTTCTGCCGCAGGTCGCCTCCGAACACATAGACCAGGGAGCTGACGTCGGTATACAGCTTGCGGGCTTCGTCGCGGGTCATGGCGGCCCGCATTGTACAGCATCCGCCGCGTGCTGTACAGGCTTAAGCTCTGCCGCCAGAGTGGCTTTCACGCCGCAGAGCTTCGCTGCTGCAGTAGCAGTAGCGGGTTCGAGCCGAAGTAGCGGTTCTCATCCCCCTAGGCAGTGGGGGGTGCTGCAGATGGACTCGGCGCCGCAGCAGGGCCCGTCGTGGCCGCAGCGGGCCTGCATCTGGGCGGCCGGGCCGCGCCCCTTCATAATGACCCCGCCGCCCGCGCTGATCAGGCGGCGGCCCGCCGTCCCGCAATCGGGGCAGAGGCCGGAAGGCCGGGCGTTGATACCCTCGAACTTCTCAAAGCGCCGGCCGCAGCCGGGGCACTCGTACTCGTAGGTAGGCATACCCGGGCATTGAAGGGCAAAAGGGACCCCAAGGTCAAGGGCCTGAGCGGCAGGCGGCGACGCGGGCGGGGGCCGAGCGGCGGTGCCGTTCCAGCCAGCGCACCGCGAAGTCCACGCAGGCCCGCTGCGGAAACAACTGTGCCGGGGCCAGGCCCACGCGCCCGGTGCGGACCAGGCCCGCGTGCCGCCGGCCGAAGTCCCTGCCTATCTTGACGAAGTCGTCGCTGGAGATGTTGATGTCCTTGAACCGCTTCCACCGGCGGTGGCCGCCCACCAGCACCGGGGCTGCCGTCGCGACCTCCTGCCTGCCGGGGAAGCCGGCGCGGTACTCGGCCAGGTGCAGGGAGCTGTTCACCGCGTGGTCCACCCCGAGGAGCAGCACCCAGCCGTCCAGCTCGTAGATCCGGGCCAGGGGGGAGCCTTCCCCCAGCCCGAACTCCAGCCCGTGGTCCGTGGTCACCGTGATGGCCTCGCCGCCACAGGCGGCGAAAGACACCTGGGGATGGGCGCTGCGGACCACGTCCGGAAGGGTGCGGAACAGCTCCGCCACCGCGCTCATGCCGCGGCTGGGGGTCAGGCGCGGGTCATAGGCGGGCATGCTGGCGCGGATCTCCTCCAGCCACCCGCTGGGAACCGGCGGGTGGCGCCACAGCTGCGGGTCGCTTAAGTCCCCGGAATGCGCGGGCATGACCAGCGTTCCGTAGGAGCGCAGCACGCGCTGGCAGGCCTGGATCACGGCCACCGCGCCCCCGCACACCCAGCCCAGGGAGCGCATGGAACAGTGCAGCAGCAGCACCATGCCCGGCCGCACGCCCAGAGCGCGCAAGTCCGCGGCCAGCGAGCGCACGGTGATGGGTCCTTGTTTGCCGGTCGCCTCGATGAGCTCTCGTTCCCGCCGGACGCGCTCGCTCATTTGGAGGTCATGATCCAAACGCCGTTCCAATCTTCCGCCAGCGGGGAGGCCACGAGCTCGCGGCACTTGTCTTGGTAGGCGGCCGCGGGGGGGTCCTCGCCGGCGGTCCGGGCGAACAGCTCCGCGGCTTCGCCGAAGCGCCCCGCATAGAAGGACCGCAGGGCTTCGGCGAAGGACTCCAGCAGGGGGCGCGCCGCGGCGTGGGCCTCCGGGAGCATCGGCTCGTAAACAGTGACCGGCTCCCTGCGACCCACCACGGCCACGCGCGCCAGCTCGCGCATAGGGAAGGCCCCGCCGAGCTTATCGACCGTGGCCGCCGAAACCATGGTGTAGGTGCGGAACTGCTTGTTCACGCCCTCCAGGCGGGCGGCCAGGTTGACCGCGTCGCCCAACATGGTGTAGTCGAAGCGCGTACGCGAGCCCATGTTGCCCACCACGGCCGGCCCGGAGTTCATGCCGATGCGCATGTAGAGGTCCTTGCCGGTCCGCTCCTTGAACGCGGGGCGCAGGGCGGCCAGCGCGGCCTGGCAGCGCAGCGCGGCGCGCACCCCCCGCAGGGCGTGGTCGCTCTGCTCCAGGGGCGCGTTCCAGAAGGCGATGATGGCATCCCCCTCGTACTTGTCGATGGTGCCGCCCTCCTCCTGGATGATGTCGGTCATGGCCGAGAGGTACTCGTTCAGGAGAGTGGTGAGTTCCTCGGGGGTGAGCATCTCCGAGAGAGTGGTGAAGCCCTGCAGGTCGGAAAAGTAGATCGTCAGCTCCCTTCGCTCTCCGCCCAGCTTCAGGCGCTCCGGGTGGGCGATCAACTGCTCGATCACCTCATGGCTCAGGTACTGTTTGAAGGCGCTCTTGAGGTAGCGCTTCTGCCGCCCCTCGGTGGCGTAGTTGACCAGGCTGGAAGCCGCTAGGCTCACCGCGGCGCCCAGCTCCGCGGCCACCAGGGGCAGCCACCAGCCCAGGGCGTAAGCACCCAGGCTCAAGGCCGGCGCCAGGGGCAGGAAGAGCACGTACACCAGGGCGCTGCGCCCAGCCCCGGAAGCGAAGGAGGCGGCCAGCCCCGCCGCGGCGGCCAGCAGGAGGACCAGCGCGGCCGCGGCGGCCCACGGCAGGGGGCGCAGGAAGTCCCCGGAGAGCAGGTTGTCCAGCATGGTGGCGTGGATCTCCACACCCGGGTAAGTGCCCTGCACCGGGGAGGGGCGCAGGTCGTACAGGCCCGGAGCGGTGACGCCGAAGAACACGTAGCGGTCCCGGAGCACCGCCGGGTCCAGCAGGGCGACCCCACCTTCCCGCAGCGCCAGCTCGCTCTGCAGCACATCGGCGGCGTTGAAGGCTCGATGGGTCTGGGAGGGCCCGCGGAAACGCAGCACCGCGCGGCCCAGCCCGTCCACGGGCACGGTCCTGCCGTCCACGGTTAGGCGGCCCGGGCGGACCTCCAGGCGATGGGGTTCCGAGTTGGGGCCCGCTTCCCCGGCCAGGTAGGCGCCCAGGGCCAGGCTGGGCACGACCCGTCCGCCGAACAGGTTGAAGAGCTGAGCGCGGCGATAGACTCCCTCGGCCTTGTCGGGGGTCAGGTTGGTGTTGGCCAGCACGCGCGCGCTTCCGGCCAGCTCCGGGATCGGGAAGGTGGCCCGCGTGAACTCCAGCGCCTTCCGCAGCCGGGCCGAGCGGGTAAGCCAGTCTTCCAGGCCGGCGATGGATATCGGGGGCTGCGGCGCGCCTTCCGGCCAACTGCCGGCAGTGCCCTGGGTCCGGCTCAGGAACACGGCGCCGACCACCCGACCGTTCTCGGAAACGGCCGCGCCGAAGGCTTGGTCGTCATAAACGCCGTAGCTCGAGGGTTCCGTGTACAGCATGTCGAAGGCCAGCGCTTTGGCCCCGCCCCGGCGGCAGAAGTCGGCCACGACAGCGTAGGTTTCCCGCGGCCAGAGCCAGGACAGTCCGTTGACCTCCTTGCCCCAGTCCAGGCTGGTCTGGTCCAGGAGGATGAGAGCGATACGGTCGGTGGCCGGTCCGGGACGGGCCAGGAGGCGAACCCGCCAGTCCCAGGTCCGCCACTCGAAGTCGTCCAGCAGCCCGGGAATCGCCAGCCCCAGGGCTAGCGCTCCGGCGGCCAGGCCGACCAGAACGCCCTGGGCCGCCTTGCGGAACCGCGGCGTGCCGGCCATGCGCCTTAGATCTTGCCCAGCGCCGCCTGGTAGCGGCTCTGCCGCGCCGGCGGGGCCGCCAGGGCGGGGGCCTCCGGGAGGACCTTGCGGATTTCCGCGATCCGGTCCTCCGGGTCCGGGTGGGTCTTGGCGAAGTCCGGGCCGCCCGGCTTCAGGCGGCTCTTCATGACTACCAGCATCCGCACCAGGGCATTCGGGTCATAACCGGAGCGCTTCAGGATCTCCACGGCGGCCAGGTCCGCCTCTTTTTCCGCGCCCCGAGAGTAGCCGCTGTTGACCAGAGTGGAGGTGATGTCGTCGATCGTACCGGAGAAGGCGGCGGTCACCTTGGCCAGCTCGGCGGAGCCCAGTTCCTCCACTGCGGCCTTGCCGATAGCCAGGCCCGCGTCTTTGAAGCGTGCGGTCTTGATGGCCTTCAGACCGTGTTGCTTCACTACGTGGCCGATTTCGTGCGCCAGGATGGCCGCGACGGCGTCCTCGCTGTCCGCGCACCGCAAGAGGCCGCGGCTCACGAAGACGAGGCCGCCGGGAGCGGCGAAGGCGTTGATTTCGGCGGAGTCCAGGACCAGGAAGTGGTAGCCGCCGAAGGTCTCCGGGCGGTCGCAGACCATGGCCAGGCTCTGGCCCAGCAGGTTGAGGTAGGCGTTGGTCTTGGCTTCCTCGTAGGGCGGGATCTGGCTCAGGATGTTGGCGCCCACGGCCCGGCCGACGTAGTACTCCTGTTCGGGGGTGATGTCCTCGAAGCTCTTGGCGACCGCCTCGCCGCTCTTCACCGCGATGTTCAGGACGCTGAGCGCATCCATGCTTCCGAGGGAGGCGCAGGCGGAGAGCGCGGCTAACGCGGCCGCAACGGCCGCCGCCAGCAGGTTCGCGCGCAGGGTCTTCATTGGGCACCTCCCGCGGCCGGCAGGCCGCCCGCCTGCAGGAACGCCAGGACCTGTTCCGGACTCACCCGGTAGGTTTCCATTGTGTCGATCCAGCTGTAGTCGAGCTTCTTCTCGTCGCGGTATTTTGCCTCCACCTCCTTGTTAAAGCCCTTGCCCGCCAGGGCCACTTCTCCGCTGGTGGCCCCGCTCGCGCTTCCCGCCTCGCCGGCGGTGAGCGCGATCTTCTTGGTGGTCAGGGCGGCGAGGTTCACCCACCCCTGGCCCTTGCCGGAGGGGAGGTTCACTTTGGCCCAGCCGCTCTGCTCCTCCAGGACCTGGAGCCGGTCCCCGTACTTCACTACGGCCAGGATCTTGCCCATGTAGGTGGGGGTGGCCCGGACCTGGGATTCCTTGACCGTGACGCTCATCTGTTTCGGGGCGGCGAACACGGCCGCCGCGGCCAGAGTCAGCGCGACAGCCAGGATGCTGCTTTTCTTCATGGCCTGCTCCTTGATCGCATGGTACAGGGAAACCGTGCGGCTGTCACGCCGGCAATAGCCGGCCTGCTCGCGGCGGCTTCCGCTCCGTGCTGCCGCCCCAGCTTGCGGAGCTCCAGTGCGAGCCAGGTCCCGGTGAGCAGGGCCGAGCCCAGGTCCGCGAGCGGCACGGCGTAGTAGATGCCCAGCAGGCCGAAGAAGCGCGGCAGGATCAGGATGGCCGGGATCAGCAGCAGCACCTGGCGGGAGAGCATCAGCATCATGGCCTGCCGGGGTTTGCCTACGGCCTGGAAGTAGCTGGCGGCCACGATCTGGAAGCCGACGACCGGCAGGGTCATTAAAACGAGGCGGATCGCCGTCACGCCGATGGACAGCAGTTCCGCGCTGTCGCGGCTGAACAGGCGCACAAGTGAGGCGGGGAACAGCTGGACCACCGCGAAGCCGAGGGTCACGACGGCCGTGGCCGCGCCGATCGCCAGGCGCAGGGCCTGCTTCACCCGGTCGAAGCGGCGAGCCCCGTAGTTGTAGCCGATCAGGGGCTGGGCCCCCTGGTTGATGCCGAACACCGGCATGAGGATCAACATGTTCAGGCTGAAAATGATCCCCATGGCCGCGATGGCCAGGTCGCCGCCGAAGCGCTGCAGCTGCCGCGTGAGTAGTGCGTTCAGCACGCTGGCCGCCAGCTGCATGGCGAAGGGTGCGAAGCCCAGGGCCACGATGCGCGCGGCAATCTCCCGGCTGATCTTCAGGTTGGCCAGGCGGATTTTCAGCAGGCTCCTGCCGCCGAGGAAATAACTCAACACCCAGGCGGCCGAGACGGCCTGGGAGATCACCGTGGCGATGGCCGCTCCCCGCACCCCCATCTTGAACACGAAAATGAACAGGGGATCCAGGAGGGTGTTCAGCACTGCGCCGATCACCATGGTGAGCATGGCCATGCGCGGGTTGCCCTCGGCGCGGATGAAGCCGTTCATTCCGAAACCCACGCCCATGAACACCGAGCCGGCCAGAATGACGCTGACGTATTCAAAGCTCTGGGACAGGATGGCGGGACTGGCCCCGAACAGGGACAGCAGGGGCCTGAGCCACACCAGGCCGGCCGTCATGATCGCCAGGGAAACGAGCACCAGCAGGCTTAAGGCGTTGCCGAGGATCCGCTCGGCCTCTTCTTTTTTTTTCTCCCCCAGGCGGATGGACACCAGGGCCGTGGCGCCCATGCCGATCAACATGCCGAAGGCCATCTGCACGATCATGATGGGGAAGCCCACCGTGGCCCCGGCAATGCCCAGGGGGCCGACCCCCAGGCCGATGAAAATCCGGTCCACCACGTTGTACAGGGCGTTGACCAGCATGCCCACGATAGCCGGGACGGAGAACTTCAACAAAAGGCGAGGGATCGAGCCCTCGCCCATGACTTGCGAACGGTCCATGTCTTGCTAATATACTGATTTCAATCCAGAGGAGCGATACTGATCGAGCCGCTCACGGTCTTGGCGGCCAGCGGCACGGTGCCGGCGCCGATGCGCCCCTCCAGGCGGTTGCGCCTCTTCTCCGTAATCTGCAGAGGGAAGCCGCAGGAGATCGAACCGCTCACCGACTGCAGGCGCAGCTCGGCGTCCAGGCCGGCGAAGGCCGCGAGGTCCACGGAGCCGGACACGGTCTCCACCTCCACCGCGCCGCCGCGCGCCAGGCCGCGGATCTTGCCGCTGATCCGGCCCGAGATGGACTTGGCGTAGAGCTTTTCGCCCGCGAAGGAAAAGTCGATCGCGCCGCTGGTGCTCTTGGCCCGCAGGTTCCCCGAACGCTCGCTCTGGATGGAGCCGGAGACGGTCTCCAGCTCCTGGTCGACATCGGCCGCGAGGCCGGCCACCTCGATGCGGCCGGAGACGCTGTGCACCTTGATCTCCTTCAGGGAGGAGGGGACCTTGAGGTCGAAGGACACCGGGCCGAAGCGCAGGCCCGCCTGGTACACGGGGCGCACCTCCAGGGAGTCGCCGTCGGTCTGGATCTCGATCCGGAAGTCCTCCAGCGCCTGGCGGCCGCGGGCCTGCTTCACGTAGTGCACCTGGATGGTGTCCCGGTCCCAGCCTTCCACCCGCACCGGGCCGGAGACGTTGGTCACCGAGAGGCGCTGTACGCGCTGGCTCACCTCCTCGGTGGCCTCCTCGCTCTCCCAGGACCCGCTCCAGTGTTTTTCAAAGCGCGGCCACCAGTCGCCGCGGATGCGGTGAAACGGCCGGGCCCCGAGCAGGTAGACCAGGGCGGTGACGACCACTCCGATCGCCACCACGCCCAGCACGATGCCCAGGACCTCGGCCGCGCTGCGATTACTCTTCATCGCCCATCTTCTCCATTTCCTTCTGGATCAGGCGCTTTTCCAGAGAGCCGCCGGCGTACAGGAACGCGCTGAGGAAATTGGCCACCACCCCGATGCCCCAGCCCAGGGCCGGCCACAGCCACCACTGGTACCCGCCGGGGGTGCTGACGTTGTTGATGATCGCCAGCACGGCCATCACCAGCAGGTAGATGATCACATGCCGCAGGAAATCCATCTTCCTGTGGGCGATCTTTTTCGCCCGTTCCAGTTTCTCGTCTCGCACTGCCATATCGTCCTCCTTGCAGTCGTGGATATGCCCATTGAACAACCGCGAGGGCAAAAACTGCTACCGCTCCTGGAGACGAAAAAGCCCCGGCGGCGGCCGGGGCTGGTCTTGGGAACGGACCCGGGTGGGAAGGGGTCAGCGCACCAGGCCTATGATCAGGCTGGTGCCCTGCCGCTGGATGGCGAACAGGATCTCCTTCGCGCCGGGGTTGTTCAGCGCCTTGTAGAAATCGGCCAGGGTGCGGACCTCCCTGCCGGAGACCTTGGTGACCAGGTCCCCGGACTTCAGTCCGGCCACATCCGCCGGGCCGCCCTGGTCCACGGCGGCGATCACCAGGCCGGCGGAAGTGCCGCCGAGGTTCAACTGCTCGCGCACGTCGTCGGTGATCTTGAGCACCGAGAACCCGGGCCAGACCTTGGAGGCCTGGGTGGCGAGCTGCTTCTCGTCGGCGCGGGCCGCCACCTGCAGGGCGAGGCGCAAGGTGCTTCCGGAGCGCAGCAGCTCCAGCTCCACGGTGCGTCCGGGGGTGAGGTTGCCGATGGTGAGCAGCAAGTCCGAGGCGTCCTTGAGCGGCTCCCCGTTCACCCGGGTGAGGAGGTCGCCCGGCAGCAGTCCGGCCTTTTCGGCGGGGGAGCCCTTGAACACCCCGTATACGAAGGCTCCGCGCGCCTCCCCTACCTTCAGGTCTTCGGCCGCCTGGGGCTGCAGGCCGCCCATGTTGATCCCGATCCAGCCGTACTCGCTCTTGCCCTTGGTGATGAAGTCATCGATAGACCGCTTGGCGTTGTTGACCGGGATGGCGAAGCCCAGGCCGATGTTGCCGCCGGAGGTCGAGGCGATCCAGCTGTTGATGCCCACTACCTGCCCGTAGATGTTCACCAGGGCCCCGCCGGAGTTACCCTGGTTGATGGCGGCGTCGGTCTGAATGTAGTCGGTGAAGCCGGCCGCGCCCTGAACCGAGCGCCGCCCGATGGCGCTCACGATTCCCGCGGTCACGGTGGACTCGAAGCCCAGGGGGCTGCCCACCGCCAGGACCCAGTCCCCGACCATCAGGCTGGAGGAGTCGCCCAACTCGGCTACGGGTATGTTCTCCCTAGTCTCGAACATCACCAGGGCCAGGTCCTTGTTCTCGTCTCTGCCCACTAGTTTGGCCTTGAACGAGCGACCGTCCGGGAGCTTGATGCTGATCTGCTCGGCGTCGCCGGCCACATGGTTGTTGGTCAGCACGTACACCTTGTCGTCGTTGCGGCGCACGACCACCCCGGAGCCCAGTCCCTGCTGGCGAAACTCCCGTGGCTGGCTCTGCCTCTGGTTGCGGGGCCCGAAGAAGAACTCGAACGGGTTGGGCCCCCCCGCCCCCGAGGTCTTGACCACGTCCACCACGTCCACCTGCACCACCGAGGGCAGCACCTTGGCGGCCACGGCGCGGAAGGCGTTCTGCATGTTCTGCAGGGTCTGGATGCCCTCCTGGGCGGTGTTGAAGTCCGCCAGGGTAGCCGCTACGGCGGGGGCGGGGTTTACCGGCTTGCCGCCTTCCCCGCGCGCGCCCAGCCATAGGCCGCCAACCACCAATCCCGCTGCCAGGGCCAGCGCCGCGCCTGCGGAGGTCACAAACCATCGCGAATGAAGAAGCTTTCTAACGTTCATTTTCTCACCTCTATGACCACAGGATAATGCAGGGAGCTTACCGAGCCCTTTCCGCGAAATTACACGTTTGTAAGGAAGGCGATCCAGCCCGGGGCCTACGGCAGCCTGACCGTGAACTCCGCGCCCCCTTCCGGGAGGTTGCGGGCCGCCACCGTGCCGCCGTGGGCCTGCACGATGGCCTGCACCAGGCTCAGTCCCAGCCCCAGACCCGGGGTGGAGCGGCTGCGGTCCCCCCGGTACAGGCGCTCCCAGATGTGGGGCAGCTCTTCGTCGGGGATGCCAGGGCCGGTGTCCCGGACCGCGATCCGCACCCTGTCTTCGCGGCGGGAGGCCTCGATTCGTACCCGCCCGCCGGCGGGGGTGTACTTCACCGCGTTGTCCAGGAGGTTGGCGATGACCTGGCGCAGGCGGTTCAGGTCCGCGTCGACTTCCAGCTCCGGCGGCACCTCGCTTTCCAGCGTGATGCTGCGATCGCTGGCCACGTACTGGTACAGCTCGCGCATGTCGTCGATCAGGGCGGCCAGGCTCACGCGCGTCGGCACCAGGCGCATGGCCCCGGTTTCCGCCTCGGAGATGTCCATCAGGGTGTTCAGCATGGTCAGGATGGCTTCAGTCTCCTCCAGGCAGCCTTCCAGCGCGCGCCGCTGGCCGGTGGCGGGGCCGGCCAGCGCCGTCTCGGCCGTGGCCTTCAGCCGGGCCAGCGGGGTGCGCAGGTCGTGCGCCACGTTGTCCAGAGCGCCGCGCATGCCGGTGACCAGGGTCTCGATCTTGGCCAGCATGCCGTTGTACAGCGACACCAGCGCGTCCAGCTCGCCCCCCCCGCCGCGCTCGGGCACCCGGGCGTCCAGCTTGCCCGTGCGGATGATGGACTGGAAGGCCTTGGTGAGCTGCTTCACGGGGCGCAAGGCGCGGGAAGAAGCCAGAGCCCCGCCCAGGAAGCTCAAGGCGAGCAGGGGCGCGGCGATCAGGATGAAGACCTGACGGTAGCGCACGAGCAGCTCCTGCCAGTCGGCGCTGTGAAAGCCGACCTGCAGCCAGTTGCCGTCGTCCAGGCGCAGGCCGGCCAGCTCCAAGGCGCCCCTGCCGTCGGCCAGGGGCAGGCGGAGAAAGGGCTGGGGCTCCGCGGGGTCGCCGCTCTCCGGGTCGCGGACCCGAAAGCTGCGCCATTGAGCGGGGATATACAGGAAGAGGGTAGTATTGTCGCGGTCGGCCACGCGCAGCAGGAACGGGCGGCGGGACTCCTGGTTTTTCTCCGCCACGACCTCGGCCTTCAGGGCCTCGATGCCCCCGGTCTGGTACATGGCCCAGAACTCCAGCAGGCGGGCCTGGACCTGCCGGGTCTGCTCGCGGCGCACGGAGCTGTACAGCAGCAGGTAGGTCCCGGCGAAAAGCAGCAGGGTGCCGGCCAGGAAGATGCCGCTGAACACCGCGGCCAATCGCAGGTTAAGGTGCTTTAAGTACATAGCCGACCCCGCGCACGGTGTGCAGGAGCTTGGCCTGGAAGCCCTCGTCGATCTTGGCGCGCAGGCGGTGGACCAGCACGTCCACGACGTTGGTCTGCGGGTCGAAGTGGTAGTCCCAGACGTGCTCCAGGATCATGGTCTTGGAAACCACCATGCCCGCGTTGCGCAGCAGGTATTCCAGCAGGGAATACTCGCGGGGCTGCAGCTCGAGGCGCCGCCCGCCGCGGCGGACCTCGCGTCGGCTCAAGTCCAGGGAAAGGTCCCCCGCTTCCAGGATGCTGGTCGGCGCCGTCATGGTCGCGCGCCGGATCAGGGCCTGGACCCGGGCCTGCAGCTCGGCGAAGGAGAAGGGCTTGGTGAGGTAGTCGTCCCCGCCGGTCTGAAAGCCGCGGACCTTGTCGTCCACCTCGTGGCGGGCGCTCAAGATGAGCACCGGGGTGCGGATGCCTTCCGCGCGCAGGCGCTCGATCAGGGACAGGCCGTCCAGGCGCGGGAGCATGATGTCGATGATGGCCGCGTCGTACGGGGCTGAGCGCGCGTACTCCAGCCCCGTCTGCCCGTCGCCGACCTGGTCCACCGCGTAGCCGGCCTGCTTCAGCCCCTTGGCCACGAACGAGGCGATCTTGGGGTCGTCCTCCACGATCAGCACACGCACCGCTTCCGCCTTTTGCGCATTGTTGCCCGAAGCGGGGCGGCAATGCAACCGGCGCGCCCGCGCAGCGGGATTACAAATCTGTAATGCCCAGGACAGCGACGGGTAAGCCGGCGCGGCTACATTCTGCTGGCAAGGCAAACGGGGTTTCCGGCTCCCTCCGGCGCCGGTCGATTCCCCCCTCCTACGTTCCGGACCGGGGGTCCGGGGCCCCGTGCCCTGCAACTCGGGTCGCTAACCCGGGGCGCTAGCCCGGTACCCCGGCGCCTGCTTGCCCAGCAGCGCGAGGGCCCGGCGCACCAGCGGCGCGCTGTCCGCCCCGCGCGGCTGCACCAGGGCCCGCTGCAGGCGGCGCTCCTCCAGGCTGCGGGCGGAGTACACCCGCTCCCCGGTGAAGGGATGCACCCCGGTGTGGTACATGGCCCCGGACACGGTGAGGGGCAGGGGCAGGAAGTCCTGCACCTGCTCCGGGCTCATGTTCCGACGGCCCAGCGCCGTGGCCAGGCCCCGAGCCTCCTCCAGCCCGGCGCCGGGGTGGGCGCTGATGAAGTAGTTGGCGAGGAAGATGCGCCGCCCGATCTTCCGGCCGATCCGCTCCAGCTTCTCCAGAAAGCGCAGATACACCGGGTAGCGCGGCTTGCCCATGAGGTCCAGCACCCGGTCCTCGCTGTGCTCCGGGGCCAGCTTCAGCTGCCCGCCCACGTGGTAACGCAGAACCTCTTCCAGGTACTCGTCGGCTTCCTTGTCCAGCAGCAGGTCGTGCCGAAAGCCGCTGGCCAGGAACACGTGCTTCACGCGCGGGAGGCCGCGCACCGCCCGGTACAGCTTCAGGCTCGCTGCGTAGCCCAGCCGCAGGCGCGGGCACTTCTCCGGCAGCAGGCAGCGGCGGCCGTCGCAGAAGCCCTGCCTGTCCCACAGCGCACAGGAGGCCGCGTACAGGTTGAGGGTGGGGCCGCCGATGTCCGTGATGGTTCCCTTGAAGTCAGGGCGCTCGGCCAGGGCTCGTGCCTCGCGCAGCACCGATTCCGGCAAGCGGCTGGAGACGATCCGCCCCTGGTGCAGGTACAGGGAGCAGAAGCTGCACTCCCCGCAACAGCCGCGATGCGAGATGAGCGACCAGCGCACCGTCTCCAGGGCCCGCACGCCGCCCTCCGCGTCGTAGCGGGGGTGCCAGCGGCGGGTGAACGGCAGCTCGTGCACCCGGTCCAGCTCCTCGGGATTCAAGGGCCAGGCGGGCGGGTGCTGCACGACCCAGCGCTCCCCGTGGGGCTGGGCCAGGACCCCGGCGTCGCGCGGGCTCATGTTGGCGTAGATCGCCCGGAAGGCTTCCAGGAAGGCTTGCGGGTCGTCGCGCACCTGCTCGAAGGAGGGCAGGCGCAGGGCCCCGGCGGGCGGGGCGGGCCGGAGCACCGCCGTGCCGAGGATCCCCTCCAGGGCTTCCACCGGCTCCCCCGCGGCCAGGCGCGTCGCGATTTCGCTGATCGCCGCCTCGGCCATACCGTAGACCAGCAGGTCCGCTTTGGCGTCCGGCAGCACGGAGCGGCGCACCGCGTCGTCCCAGTAGTCGTAGTGCGCCAGGCGGCGGAGGCTGGCCTCGATGCCGCCCAGCACCAGGGGAAGGCGAGGGACGCCGGCCTGCGCGCCGAAGGCCTCGCGCAGGCGGTTGGCGTAAACGATCAGGGCGCGGTCTGGCCGCAGGCCGGCTCGATCACCGGGGGAGAAGTCGTCGGCGCGCCGGCGCCGGCGGTTGGCCGTATAGTTGGCCACCATGGAGTCCACGTTGCCGGAGGTGATGCCCGCGAACAGGCGCGGCCGGCCCATGGTCTGGAAGTCAGCGACTCCGCGCCAGTCCGGCTGGGCTATGACCCCCACCCGGTATCCCAGGCTTTCCAGCAGGCGCCCGATCACCGCCGTCCCGAACGAGGGGTGGTCCACGTAGGCGTCGCCGCTCACCAGCAGTACGTCCAGACAGTCCCAGCCGCGCGCCTGCATCTCCGAGCGCGACATGGGCAGCATTGCGCCGATCATGGTTATTTTTACATTATATGAGATTTTATACTTGATGGGTACCGGCATCCCGCGCTCCTATTTTCAATTTTCGCGTTTTGCGCTATTCTGTCGGAAACCGCATAGGAGGCATCAGGAATGGCAAAAGGCAAGCAGGTAGACTCAGGTCCGTTGAGCCAGGAACAGCTGGCTCGTCTGGAGGAGCTCGTTCTGGCCACGGGGTTTTTATCCACGGAAAAGGCCCGGGAGCTGATCCACTGGTTTGTCTACGACCTGGGCATCGACAGCTACTACTTCCGCTTCACAACCGTGGAGGACATCACCAAACACCTGATTGCCATCGGCGCCTCGCGCTTGGCGACCCTGGCCGGCGAGGAGGACGTCGGCATCGAGCTCATGAACGAGCGCGAGGACCGGGCCGTCTACATCGTGCAGGAGGAGCCGGCGCGAACGGAAGATATTGAGCGGCGCATCGAGCGGCGCTACCCCCTCTGGCGGCTGGAGAGCTACATGACCAAGGAGAACGGCCGCCCCTTCATCCGCCTCTACATCCTCACCCGGCCGGACTACGGGCCGCCGCCGGCGGAAGGAGAAGCCCTGGGCTTCGAGCGGGCCGCCGACTGTCTGTTCCTGGAACGCTCGGCGACGCAGACCAAGGAACGCTACCGGGCCATGTGGGAGCTCATGAACGAGCGCGAGGTGCCCGTGGTCGCGGTCACTGAGAAGGCGGAGACCAAGGAAACCCGGGTCATGATCGGGATTCACTCCAACCGCCCCCAAAACTTCCTGAACCTCTTCTCGCACCTTTTCGATCAGTACCGCATCAACTCCAACCGCAAGTATCGCGAGGTCTTCGGGGACGGCAAGAAAATCTACTCGTTCTACTTCGACCGAATGGAAACGAAGACCGCCGAGACTTTTTCTCGTGACCTTTTAGGGCTGATCATGTTGCCCGAGCACCCGCTGACTTCCCTGTTCCTGGACGGGACCTTCCTGCCCCAGCAGATGCTATACGCCCTGGCCGGGGCCGCCTACGCGCACCAGTTCCTGACCATGCTCACCGAGGAGTACGCCACGGTGAGCGAGGCGCTGCGGGACCAGCCGGAGGTGCGCGGCATCGTGGATCGCTGGAAGCGCAGTTTGACCAAGAACACCTTCTCCGAGGACCGCATCACCTCCGCGGTGACGGCCAACACCGGCATCCTCAACTCCCTCTATGAGCATTTCTGCGCCCGCCTGGATCCCGCACGCGGGACCGACGCCAAACCGGCGGATGCCGAGGCGCTCACCGCCTTGGAGCGCCGGATCGAGGAGGCCCTGGAGCGGGAAGTGGCCGGGGAACGAGAGCAGACGATTCTGCGCACCTTCCTGGCCTTCAACAAAGCGGTGGTGCGGACCAACTTTTTCATTCAGAACAAACGCTGTCTGTCCTTCAAGGTCGATCCCGGGGTGGTGCAGGGGCGGGAGTACCCGGACCGGCCGTTCGGGGTGTATTTCTTCGTGGGGCGCGAGTTCGTGGGCTTTCACATCCGCTTCCGGGACATCGCCCGCGGAGGCATCCGCATCGTGAAGTCCGGAAGCCGCGCGGAGTACGAGCACAACCGGGACACGATCTTCCTGGAGAACTACAACCTGGCCCACACCCAGCAGCGCAAGAACAAGGACATCCCGGAAGGCGGCGCCAAGGGCACGCTGCTGCTGCGCCTGCGCAACCAGGACGAGGTGCGGGAGGCCTTTGTCAGCTACATCGACGCCATGCTGGACCTGCTGCTGCCCCGCAAGGACGTGCTGGACCTGGAGGGCCGGCAGGACATCCTGTTTCTGGGCCCCGACGAACGGACCGCGGAGCTGATGGACTGGGCCGCCCTGTACGCGGGGCGGCGCAAGTACCGGTACTGGAAGGCTTTCACCACCGGCAAATCCCCGACCATCGGCGGGATACCGCACGATATGTTCGGCATGACCACCGCGGGCGTGCACGAGTACGTCCTGGCCGTGCTGGAGAAGCTGGGCCTCAAGGAGGAGGCCCTGACCAAGGTGCAGACCGGCGGTCCCGACGGCGACCTGGGCAGCAACGAGATCCTGATGTCCAAGGACCGGACGATCGCGGTGATCGACGGCAGCGGCGTCCTGTACGACCCCAAGGGCCTGGACCGGGAGGAGCTCACCCGCCTGGCCCGGGAGAGGGTGATGGTCGAGGGATTCGAGCGCAAACGCCTCTCCAAGGCGGGGTTCTTCGTATCGGTGAAGGACCGGGACGTGCGTCTTCCCGACGGCACGGTGGTCCCCAACGGCGAAGGCTTCCGCAACACCTTCCATCTGCACCCGCTGGCAACGGCGGACCTGTTCGTGCCCTGCGGCGGCCGCCCCGGGGCGGTCAACATCACCAACTGGCGGCAGCTGCTGGACGAGCGGGGACAGCCGAAGTTCCGGATCATCGTCGAGGGTGCCAACCTGTTCATCACCGAAGACGCACGGCTGCGCCTCGAGGAACGCGGGGTGGTGCTGATCAAGGACGCCTCGTCCAACAAGGGAGGAGTCACCTCTTCCTCCCTCGAGGTGTACGCCTCCCTTGCTTTCTCGGACGAGGAGTACCGGAGGCACATGGTAGTGGGCGCAAACGGAACCGTTTCGACGTTCCGCAAGCGCTACGTCGAGCAGATCCTGAGCACGATCCGGGCCAACGCCCGGGCGGAGTTCGAGCTGATGTGGCGCGAGCACGATGCGCTCAAGATTCCCCTGACCATATTGAGTAACCGCATCAGCGAGCGCATCAATGCCACGGCCGACGCGATTGCCGCCTCGGAGCTGGTCCGGGATGCCCGGCTGCGCCGGAAGGTGCTGTCCCAGTGCACCCCCGCCGCTCTGCTGGAGGTGGTGGGCATCGAGCACATCCTCGAGCGGGTGCCGGAGCGCTACCTGGACGCCCTGGTCGCCACGACGCTGGCCACCCGCTTCATCTACGATCGCAGTCTGAGGGCCAACGAGGTCGACTTCTACGGCTTCATTGCTTCCCTGGAGCGCTCGGCGTAGGAAAGATCAGCAGCTTTGTTCGGCCCCCATAGATCTCCCTGATCGCCTTTTGCTCTTCTGCCGGCAGGGGGCGCTCCAGCAGCAGGAGAGGGTGCTCCTCCAGCAGGTCCCGCCCCGAGGCAAGCAGGCGCGGGGTGTAGGCCAGGATCAGGTCCAGGGGCAGGGGCCGCTCGTAATGGCGCCGGGCTGCGTTCAGGTCGGCGGTCAGATGGAACAGGCGCGCGGAAAACCGGCCCTGCGCGTCCTCCTGGTAGTAGCGGCTGCGGTCGAAGTAGCAACCCGGGTTGTGGAAGGCCTCGGCCAGGCGGGCGGCCGGTTCCAGCGGTGGCACCTCCGCGCCCTCGATCACCAGCTGGTACAGGCCGAAGGGGTTGGCCGCCAGGAGACGCGCGCCCAACCGCAGCAGATCATCCAGTCCGGCGGCGCTTTCCAGCTGCGCGGCGGAGGCGAGCACCGTGACGCTGCCAGCCAGTCGCCAGGGGCCCGCCCGGGGGCCCGCGCCGAGGGACTCCTGGAGGCGCAGCGAGTGCAGGGCCGCCGCCGGGGTGCCGGCGCGCAGGTCAAGGCAAGCGGTGATCCCCGGCGCGGGATCGGTGAAGCGCGGCACGATCGGCGGGAACAGCTCCCCCTCCAGGGCTTCCTCGGCCAGGCGCACGGCCCGGAAAAGGTCCGTTTCGCTGAAACCCGCGGTGCGCAGAACCCAGTAGGGGGGCAGCGGCATGTACGTGACGTCCAGCTCGCGGGCCCGCTCGCGCAGCTCGGTGCCCGGCAGGACGGCCAGAGGGTACACCTCCGCCTCCGAGCCCAGACCAAACTCCTGCAGAAAGCGTAAGGTGCCGGCGAAGCCCTCCAGGGTGTCGCCCGGCAGCCCCAGGATCACCCCGGTGCGGATCGCGATGCCCTGGGCCCGCAGCAGCCCCGCCCCGCGCAGGAAGGCCTCGCGCCGGAAGGTGCGGCGGACGCTGCGCAGGGCTTGCGGGTTCACGGATTGCAGCCCGGCCTCCACCGAAGCGAATCCGGCCCGGCGCATGGCCAGGGCCGCCCCCGGCGTGAGCGCCTCCAGGCGCAGCTCGGCGTGCAGCGGAATGCCCGTCGGGTTCAGGGAGGCCAGGCGTGCCAGGCGCTCTTCCAGGCCGCGGCCGGCGGTGAAGGAGGGGTCCAGGAGGTAAATCTCCGGGACCCCGCGCTCGCGCGCCAGGGCGAACACCGCCGGCAGGGCCTCCTCGGGGAAGCGGCGGATCGAGGGGAACTGCTTGCCGTAGTAGCAGTAGCTGCAGCGGTGCGGGCAGCCGCGCAGGGTTTCCAGGTACAGCGGCTCGTCGGCGCGCGCCTCCAGGGCGCCGGCGGAGTAGGGATTGGGCACCGCCTCCAGGGAGGCCAGGGGCGAGCGGGTGACCCGCGGCAGAGAGCCCCCGGTGCGCAGCGCTTCCAGCAGGGAGGGGAAGACTGGCTCCCCTTCGCCCTGCACGAAGGCGTCCACGTCCTCCCGCCCCAGCAGCGGCCGGCCTGCCACGATCTCCGGGCCGCCGAAAGCCACGCGCGCGGCAGGGACCAGCTCCTTCAAGCGCCGAGCCAGCCACAGGCTGCGCTCCAGGTTCCAGGAATAGCAGCTGAAGCCCGCCAGGTCCGGCTCCTGGGCCGTGAGCCAGTCCAGGATGGCCTCGTCTCCTCCGTGGCGCGCCAGCTCGCGAGGCGGGATGCGGATCGCGGTGCGCTGCCCGGGCGGGAGGCAGGCCGTAAGGTAGCCGGCGGCCAGGGGCACGTTGGCCACCGCCAGGGAGGGGTCCGGGTCGGGGATGGGCAGCTGCAGCAGGGCGACGGTGCGCATCGGGTTGAAGAACTCTTACGGTTCCAGTAGATTGACCGCGGTGATGAAAGTCAAGGTCAAGGCGGTCATTTTCGATTTCGGCCACGTGCTCACGCTGCCGCCCCGCCCCGAGAACGTCGCCTGGCTGCGTGAGCGCTGCGGCCTCGACGAGGAGGAGTATGCCCGCGCGTTCGACGAGCTGCGGCCGGAGCTGGACCGCGGGGCCATGCCCCTCGGGGAGTACTGGACGTTGATGGCGCGGCGCGGCGGCCGGAGGGCTTCGTCGCAGCTGCTGCGAACCCTGGGGGAGCGGGACCTGGGGGCCTGGACGCTTCCCAACCGCGCGGTGTTCCGCTGGGCGGAGGAGCTGCGCCGCGGCGGGTGGGCCACGGCCATCCTGTCCAACATGCCGCCCGAGTTCATGCCGTTGCTCGCAGAGCATTTCCCGGAGGCCTCCCGGTTCTCCCCGGCGGTATTTTCCTGCCGCGTGGGAATGATCAAGCCGGAGCCGGGCATCTTCCGGCATTGCCTCCACCTTCTGGGCCTGGATGCCGCCGAGACCCTGTTTCTGGACGACATGCCGGTGAACGTAGCCGCGGCCCGGGGGCTGGGGCTGCACGCGCTGGAGTTCCGCTCCGTGGAAGCTTCAGGCCGGGAGCTGGCCGCGGGCTTCCAGCTGCCGGAGCTCGTACCCGCGGGGGTGAAGGGCTAACCTTGCGCGTCCCTTATTCCGGCTACCTTTCGGCCAACAAGAGAGGCCTCCGCCGCCTGGTCCGGCGTCTGGCCAGGGAGTACGCCTACGCCTCGCTGCTGGCCACCGACTGCGCCGGCCGGCGCTACGAGGTGCGCCGGGACCAGGTGTCGGTGCAGGACAGCCGTTGGAACGAGCGCGGCTGCGTGGCCCGGGTGCACGACGGCGCCGGCTACCTGGAGGCCTCGTTCAACCGGCCGACCCGGCCCGAGGAGCTCCTGCGCCTGATAGCCGGGGCGGCCGGCGGGGGCGGTGGGCCCAGCATGGACTACCCGGTGCACCGCGAGCAGCCCCTTCGCCGCCGCTGGCAGTCCAGCGTGGGCCTGCTGCCGGATGCGGTGAGCGTGGAGGAAAAGCTGCGCCGCCTTACGACCCTGCGCGACAGGGCCTTCGCCCTGTCCCCCCTGCTGGTGGATGTGCGCCTGGTGTACGAGGAGGTGACCGTCTGCAAGCTGTTCCTGTCCGGCCTGCGGGAGCTGGAGCAGGCCTACCACTGGTCCCAGGGCTACCTCATCCCCGTGGTGCGACGCGGGGAGGACACCCGCTACGTCTACGAGTTCTTCTCCGGGCTGAAGGGCGTGGAGCTGCTGGAGGAGATGGACGGGCGCCTGGAGCAGGCCGTGGGGCTGGCCGGGGAGCTGCTGTCGGCCGAGAGGGTCAGCCCCGGCCTGTACGACGTGATCCTCTCACCGGAGGTCGCGGGCCTCTTGGCTCACGAGGCCTTCGGGCATGGGGTGGAGACGGACATGTTCGTGAAGGGCCGGGCGCGCGCGGCCGCCTTCCTGGGCCTGCCGGTAGCCTCCGAGCTGGTGACGCTGCACGACGGGGCGCGCGCGGCTTCGCAGGTGGGCTCCTACTGGTTCGACGACGAGGGCACCCTGGGCGGGGACACGCTGATCGTGGAGCGGGGCACCATGCGCGCCGGCATCTCCGACCTGTTGTCGGCCCTGAAGTTGGGCACCCCGCCGACGGGCCACGGGCGGCGGGAGTCCTTCGAGCGCAAGGCCTACGCCCGCATGGCCAACACCTTCTTCGCCGGCGGCCAGGACCGCCTGGAGGACATGATCTCCTCGATCCCCCGGGGCTACCTGCTGGAGAAGTACTCCAGCGGCATGGAGGACCCGCGCAACTGGGGGCTGCAGGGGATCCTGCTGTACGGCCGGGAGATCGCCGACGGGCGGCTCACCGGCAGGCTGGTGTCACCGGTGATCATGACCGGGTACGTGCCCGACGTGCTGGGTTCGGTGAGCGCGGCGGCAGCCGTGGTCCAGTTGACCGGCACCGGCATGTGCGGCAAGGGGCACAAGGAGTACGTGAAGAACTCCATGGGCGGACCGTACCTGAAATGCCGCTTGAGGCTGGGCTGATGCTGCACGACCTGCTGGAGCGCCTGCGCCAGGCCGGCCGGCTGGAGGCCTGGCGTACCCTGGAGCACCGGGTGGAGTCCCGGGAGCTTTTCCTGGTGGGTCCCCGCGTGGACATGCGCCGGGCCAAGCAGGTGACCCGGCTGGAGGCCACCGTCTACCGCGACTTCACCCGCGAGGGCCGGGCGTTCCGCGGCTCGGCCACCGTGCGCCTGCACCCCACCCAGGGCCGGGCGGAGCTGGAGCGCGCCCTGCGCGGAGGCGCCGAGGCAGCCGCGTGGGTCCGGAACGCCGCCTACCCCCTGGTGCGCCCCGGGGGCCAGGCGCCGCAGCTGCCCGTCGTAGAGAGCGTCCCGGACCTGGGCCGGGCCCTGGACTCCCTCGGCTCGGCGCTGCTGGAGCAGGGAGGTGAGGGGGCGCGCCTCAACTCCGCGGAGCTGTTCCTGGAGCGGGGCGAGACCCAGGTGCGCAACTCCGAGGGCGTAGAGGTGCGCTACGATTTTTTCCAGGGCTCCGGCGAGCTGGTCGTGGAGGCGGAGGCCCCCGCTGGGCCGGTGGAGCTGTTCCAGCCGCTGGCCTTCGCAAGAGTGCGGCCCGACGAGCTGCGCGAGGAGCTCGACCGGCAGCTTGAGCTGTGCCGGCGGCGCGCCCAGGCCGTGCCGACGCCGGCGTTGAGCACCTCCCCGTTGCTGCTTACCGGCGTCGCGGTGCGAGAGCTGTTGTCCTACTTCACCTACCATGCTTCGGCGGAGGCCGCCTACGGCCGGTTGAGCCGCTTCCGGCCGGGCGGCAGCGTGCAGGGAGAGCCGGTGGAAGGGGATCCCCTCACCCTGGGGCTCGAGCCGTACCTGGAGCACTCGCCCAGCTCCGCCCCCTGGGACGAGGATGGCTGGCCCTTGCAGCCGGTGCCCCTGATCGAGCAAGGCCGCCTGCTGTCCTGGTGGGGCCCGCTGCGCTGGTGCCACTACCTGGGCTCACCACCCACCGGCCGACTGCCCAACGTGCGGGTCCGCCCGGGCGGGCGGCAGCTGGAGGAACTGCGGCGCGGGGGGTGCCTGGAGGCGGCGGTGTTCTCGGACTTCCAGTGCGACGTCCTGACCGGGGACTTCGCCGGGGAGCTGCGCCTGGGGACCTGGCACGACCCGCAAGGCGGGCAGCGGGCGGTGACGGGGGGCTCGGTCTCCGGCCGCCTGCCCGAGCTGGCCGGCGGCCTGCAGCTTTCCGCGGAGCTGCAGCGCCTGGACGCTTTCGAGGGCCCGGCGGGGGTGCGCCTGGCTTCCGCCGCGGTGACAGGAGGGTAATGCCGTGCTGCCGATCAGCCCCAAACTTTTCGTCGCG
>CAZMWZ010000027.1:15388-21762 GCA_964570045.1 uncultured Spirochaetaceae bacterium | reverse complement strand
CGACTCCTCTCCCGCACGCTCCATGAGCGCCACCGCCTCGGGCCGGACCCCCGCGCGGCCTTCCGCCAACCAGACCCAGACGTGGGTGTCGAGAAGGACCGGCCTATCCACGCTCCGCCTCCCAGCTTTCGCCCGTGGGGCTCACGATATCGCCCTCCTCGACAACATGCCCCGCGAGACAACCGAACAGCTTCCGTGGTTTCTCAACGTCCAAAGGGACAAGCCGGGCCACCGGCTTCCCGCGCTTCGTTATAGTGACTACCTGATGGGATCGGCTGACAAGGTCGAGAAGTGCGAGGCACCGGGCCTTAAACTGACCGGCTGGAATTATCATCTCGTCTTTCTTTGTGACCATAGTCATATGATCATGGTAACATCATTCTGGCACGGAGTCAATTCCCTGACAAGATTCATGGCGAAGGCTCTGGGTCATCAGCACTCCTTGCGAAAGCCTCCTTCCCGCGCTCGAGCCGCCGGTTGCTTGAGCTGCTGCGTGACGCTACCCGGTGGAACTCACCGCAGCCAGGCCGGAGGAGGACCCAGACCTTCAGAACGCGCTTCGGTGGCGCCGCGGGTCTCTTCGAACGCGTAGCGGCTAATCGGCAAGCCTTCTTCCGATTGGGATGGATGGAACGTATAAATTCCCGGACCGGCACAAGCCGGTCACGCTGCCTGAGTTGCAGATTATCTCTCCGAGGGACTTTTAGCGGAGGCTACGAGCTCAGCTTGTTGTCACAATACCGCAGGCGATATACAATCATGGGGATGAGCATCGAGAAACGCTCACAAGTCAGAAGAAAGAGAATCGTCGCCCACCTTTCGCACAGCTTCGAGGAGGCCGAGCGCTGGGATCTGGAGTACTGGCAGAGTCTTCCTCCCGCATCCCGCCTTTCTGCCTTGGTAGCCATCAGGCGAGATATTGAGAAGGTCAACAGATTAAAGAAAATACCTGGTTGAGCGTGGAAAAGATCCAGGACTTCGAAGACCTGCTGTTCCTTCTCAACAAACATGGGGCAAAGTACCTGATCATCGGTGGGCTGGCCTTCATCTATCATGCGAAGCCTAGGTATACAAAAGACATAGACATCTGGGTGGATCCTTCTGCGGATAACGTCGAAAGAGTCAACGCATCGCTGCTCGATTTCGGAAGCCCCTATCTGCTGACCCCCAACAACCTCAAGGAAATCCTACAGATCGGAGTGGAACCTGATCGTATCGACGTATTACAGAAACTCGCAGGAGTCGACTTTTCCGAGGCCTGGGAACGCCGCGTCACCGACAAGTACGGTGAGGTCACAACCTTCTGGATCCAAATCGACGATCTCATTCGAGCCAAAGAAGGGATCGATCATCCACGGCACCAGGAGGACGTCAGGGTTCTCCGAGAAGTGAAGAAGTTCCGAGAGAAACCCGGATAGGCGCGTCCTTCGATCAAATCGGCGAGTGGCGGGCATCAATCTTCCCAAGGGCAAGAGCTTCATCATGGTCGAGGAGACCGGCATCGGCAAGGGAGTTTGCGCCGTGATCTTCAGCGAAGATCGCCTCCTGATTCTGTGGGGGCACAGCCAGAAAGATATCCCCACACGCCCCGCGCATCCGGGACGTTTTCCCAAAACCGTTGCGCGTCACTGGTACGACATGGAGTTCGCGGGATGGGGGGTGCCGAAGCGGCGGTTCACCGCCGCCAGGAAGGCCAGGGGCAGCGACGGTCCAGTGCGTGCCAGCGCCAGGCCGGTGAGGGCGAAGATGCCCGCCCCGATGGGCTGACGGCTCGAGGGTTCGCTCACCGGGGTGACTCTACCCGACCGGCCGCCAAAAAGCTACATTGCGCATATGGCTGCGGGGACGATCCTGGCAATCTACCTGGGCGTGTTCGCCCTGCACTTCGCGGTGGAGCAGCTGCTGCTCGCGCTCGCCCTGCGCCACGCGCGGGACTGCCGGGAGCGACCGCCCGCCGAGGCGCTCGCCCTGCTGCCGCCACAGGAGTACGACCGCTGTCTGCGCTACGCCTCGGCCCGCGGCAGGCTGGCCCTGGCGGCCAACACCGTGCAGGCCGGCCTGGCGCTCGCGCTGGTGCTGACCGGCGCCCTGGGCCTGCTGCAAAGACTCGCCGCCGGGGCCGCGATCGGCCCGGAGCTGGCCGGCGTTCTGCTGGTGTACGCCGTGTCCCTGATTTTCGCCCTCTCCGCGCTGCCGTTTTCGCTGGTCGGCCAGTTCGGCATCGAGGCTCGGTTCGGTTTCAACCGCATGAGCCCGCGCCTGTTCCTCCTGGATCGGCTGAAGGGCCTGGCGCTTTCGCTGCTGCTGGGAACCCCACTGCTGTATCTGCTGTTCCGCCTGGTGCGGTCGAGCTCCCGCTGGTGGCTGTGGGCCTTCCTTGCCGGCTCGGCCCTGCAGCTCCTGCTCGCCGTGCTGTACCCGCGGCTCATCGCCCCCCTGTTCAACCGCTTCACCGCCCTGCCGGAAGGCCCCCTGCGGGAGCGGGTGGAGAACCTGGCGCGGCGCCTGGGCTTCCGCGCGCGCGGGATCTTCCTCATGGACGGCAGCCGGCGCTCCACGCACGGCAACGCCTACTTCACGGGGCTGGGGAGAGCCAAGCGCATCGTGCTGTTCGACACCCTGGTGGAGAGCCTGTCCGCGGAGCAGGCCGCCGCCGTTCTGGCGCACGAGATCGGGCACGAGAAGAAACTGCACGTCCCGTTGCGTCTGGCGGGGAGCCTGCTTTTCGGCTTTGCGGCCTTCTGGCTGCTGGGGCGGGCACTGGACTTCGCGCCGCTGTTCGGGGCCTTCGGCTTCGCCGCCGGGAACGCTCCGGGCGCCGCGGCTGCCGCGGTGGTGTTGCTGCTGTTCTTCGCGGCTCCGCTTGAGGTCCTGTTCCGCCCGCCGGCCTCGTGGATCTCGCGGGCTCAGGAGCACGCGGCCGACCGCTACGCCTACCGGGACGCCGGCTGCGGGGAGACTTTCGTGGAGGCGCTCGTCCAGCTGAGTCGGCGAAACCTGGCCAACCCGACGCCCCACCCCTGGGCGAGCTTCTACTTCGCCTCCCACCCCACCCTGCTGGAACGCGTTCGGGCGCTGCGGCAGGGCTGAGGGGCAGGGGAGGGTCTTACTTTCCCGGCCCTCGGTACAGGATCCGGATCCGCTTGTACAGGCCGTCGCCCTCGCTGGCGGTCTCGATGTCCCCCTCTTCGCTGAGGGCGGTGTGCACCAGGCGCCGCTCGAAGGGGTTCATGGCCTCCAGGAGCCGCGATTGCCGGGTGCGGCGCACCTGTTGGGCTGTCTGCCGGGCCAGCCGCACCAGGCTCTGCTCGCGACGGCTGCGGTAGTTCTGGGTGTCGACGATGATCCGCTCGGCCCCTTCCTTGAGCCGGCTAGCGGCGATGTTGGCGATGACCTGCAGGGCTTCCAGGGTCTGGCCCTTCTTGCCGATCAGGATCCCGGAGTCCGGGGTGTCGATGTTCAGCCCGAGCTTCCGCTCTTCGCGGAAGCCGATGCCCACGCGCGCCGCGATGCCCATGCGCTCGACCAGTCCCTGCAGGTATTCGACCATGGCCTTCTCGAAATCCCCTTCCGCCGGCAGGGGCTCGACGTGGGGGGCTGGAGGCTGGCGGGGCTCCGGCTCTTCGTAGTCCGGCTGGCGCTCCTCCTCCAGGTGCACGCGGATGCGCACGCGGCCGCCCCCGAACAGGAAAGGCGCCTTCTTGGTCTCCACGATCTCCACGTCGATTTCGTCCCGGTCCAGGCCCAGGCTTTCTATTGCCTTGTTGATGGCCTCCTCTTCGTTTCTGCCTTCGAACTCTTTGACGTTCATATCGGTGGCTCCTTTGGACGGTTACTTGCGTTTCCTGTCGACCACGACCTCCCCGCCCCCCTGCTCCTTCTGCTTCTTGCGCTGGGCATTAGTGATGAGCTGCTGCACGATGCCCAGCAGGTTCTGCGCGGTCCAGTACAGCACCAGCCCGGAGGGCATGTTGTACAGGATAAAGAAAAAGACAATCGGCATGGCGTAGGTCATGAGCGCCATGTTCTTGTCGGTGGGGGTGGAGCTCTGGCTGACCTTGGATTGCAGAAAGGTCGTGCCCAGCATCAGGAAGGGCAGCAGGCGCAGACTGCCGATCTCCATATTGAAGATCGGGATGGTGAAAGGCGTGAAGCTGAAGAGCGAATCGGGCGCCGACAGGTCGCCGATCCAGCCGGCGATGAAGGAGGCGCCCCGCAGCTCGAAATGGCTGGACAGCAGGTTGTAGAGGGCGAAGAAGATCGGCATCTGCAGCAGCAGCGGCAGGCATCCGCCCAGGGGGCTCACGCCCTCCCTTTTATAAAGGGCCGCCATTTCCTGGTTCAGCTTCTGCGGGTTCTCCTTGTACTTGGCCTGCAGCTCCTTCATCTTGGGCTGCAGCGCCTGCATCTTGGCGGTGGACTGGTAGCTCTTGTTGGTCAGCGGCCAGAACAGCAGCTTGATCAGCAGAGTGAGCAGCAGGATGGCCACCCCGTAGTTGGGAATCAGCCAGTAGAACTTCTCCAGGAAGAACTTCAGCACCTCGGCCAGCCACCCGATGAGCGGCGTGCTGGGGATCGTCTCCTCGAATTTCAGGTCGGCGAGCTTGAAGCCGTTCTTCTCGGCGCTGCTGTAGCGGCCGAGGACTTCGCGCTTTTTCGGGCCGATGTAGAAGCGGAACACATCCGTGTTCTTGGAGCTCTTGATCTCCGGCCGGCTGAAGTAGATGCTGGAGCGGTCCTTCAGCCCTTCAACGGGCTTGTTCACGTAGGTGACGGTGTAGGGGGTGGCGTCCGGCACGGCGATCGCCTCGAAGTACTTGCCCATGATTGCCGCCCAGGTCACCCGGCCCTTCAGCGCCAGGCTCCCGTCCTTGGGGATGTTCGCATTGTGCTTCTTGCCTTCCGCGTAGTACAGGTAGGTCCTGGATTCGTTGTACCGGTCGAGCTTCTCGAAAGGCGGCCCGATTTGCGGGCCGAAGCCCAGGGTATAGGCGAAGTCGCCGAACTTGAGGTCCGGATACTCGTTCACGCTGTTCTCGATGGATACGCGCAGCTCGATCAGGTAGTCGCGCGGCTGGAACTGGTAGGTCTTGCGCAGCATGAAGGGGACCCCGGAGGCCGAGGCGAAGGAGCGGTAGAAGGTGACCGCGTTGCCGACGGCCGCCCGCTCGAACTGGAACAGGGTGTCAATCGGTGGGGCCGAAGCATCCCCAAAGTGCAGGCTGAACGGGTAGAGGCCGCTTGCCTTGGAGAACACCATTTCCACCGGAGAGCCGTCCAGGTTCTTGTACTCCTTCAGCTGGATGGAGGTGACGGCGCCGCCGCGGTTGGTGAACGTAACGCGGTATACTTCGGTCTCCAGGGTGAAGGTCTGCTCCGCGATCTCAGGGGCGGCCACGGCCGCCACGGCTGCGGCCCCGCCCGCGGGGGCAGCCGCCGGCTGCGCGGGGGTCGCCAACGGCTGCTCGGTCACCGGTGGTTTTTCCGGGGGCAGGGGAGCGACCGGCGTCTTTTTCGGGGAAAGCACGTTCTGGAGCAACATGCCTCCGACGATGACCGCCACGGCCAGGACCACAGCGATGATTGTTCTTTTATCCATCTCGTTGTTCTCTCTCTCTGTTTTTCAGGGTACGGGGTCGTAGCCCCCGGCATGGAAAGGGTGGCAGCGGGCCATTCTTTTGAGCGCAAGGGCCAGGCCGTGGATCAGGCCGTGTTTCAACAGCGCTTCCCGCGCGTACTGGGAACAGGTCGGGGTGTAGCGACAGGCGGGCGGCAGCCAGGGGGACAGCAGCTTCTGGTACAAGGTAATCAAGAACACCAGCACGTACTTCATCGGCTCAGGCCTGCGCGTTGCACCACGGCTTGCATCTGCCGGAAACGCTCGTGAAAGCCGTAGGCCCCGGGATACAGCACAAAGGCCAGGTCCAGCCCGGGGCGGATGCGTTCCTTGAGCTGTCGGTAGGCCTCCCGGCAGGTTCTCTTGTGCCGGTTCCGGTCCACCGCCCTCGGGAAACCGCGCACGGGACAAACGGCGATCCGGTTCCACGTCAAGGAATTGTCGATGTAGAGTAGCTTGAACCCCTTAGTCTCGGAACTCGCGGCGCGGGTGAAGACTCTCTGGAGATCCGCTTTCGCCTTCAGTCGCTCCCGTCTAGAAAGGTTTCTTCTCATCAGCTACGGTGAGCTTGACCCGGCCCTTGCGCCGGCGGCGCTTCAAGACCAGGCGTCCCCCCTTGGTGCTCATGCGAGCCCGGAAGCCCAAGCTTCTCCTCCTCTTGGTCTTGCTCGGCTGGAAGGTGCGTTTCATGGAAATATCTCCCTTGCGGTCTAGCTCTCAATGTCAAAAGGACAGGGGAGTATACTTTTATATCACC
>CAZMWZ010000027.1:11765-15288 GCA_964570045.1 uncultured Spirochaetaceae bacterium | reverse complement strand
AGGGAGCTGAAAGGGTTGGCGCCCGCCGGCCCCTTGTCCAGCAGACGGGCCAGGACCTCCGCCGCCTTCTTCATGGCTGCCGCCGCAGCTCCCCGGCTTCCACCCGGTACACCAGGGTCTGCGGGCGCCGCAACTCCAGGAACTGCTCGTCGGGGAGGAAGGTGAAGAAGGCCTGGTCGTACTCGGGGATTTCCCCCAGGAACCGCTCCCGGCGGGCCGAATCCAGCTCCAGCAGCACGTCGTCCAGCAGCAGAACCGGCCGGCGCCCGGTCTTGGCCTGGTAGAAGCGGGTCTGGGCCACGCGCAGGAGCAGGGAGCCCAGGCGCACCTGGCCGGTGGAGGCCTGGTGAGCGAACTCCCGGCTGCCCTGCAGCAGCAGGAAACGGTCCCGGTGCGGCCCCGTGGTGGTGGCGGCGAAGCGCAGGTCGGCGGCCAGGGAGCGCTCCAGCTCCCGTTCCACTTCGGCCACCGTCGAACCCGCCCAGCAGGGGCGGTACTGGATGCACACCTCCTCCTGGAGCCCGGAGACCCTGGCGAACAATGGCGTGAGCGTGCGGTTGAACTCCTCGACCACCTGGGCCCGGCGATCCCGGATGCGCAGGCCCAGCTCCGCCAGCCCCCGCCCGGCGGCGGCCAACAGCTCCCGGCCGGCCTCCCGCAGCAGCAGATTCCTGGACTTAAGGGCGCGACGGTAGCTGCGCAGCAGGCTCACGAACAGGGGGTCGAACAGGCCCAGGACCTGGTTGAAGAAGCGGCGGCGCATCTCAGGGGAGCCGGTGACGGTCTCCAGGTCCTGGTGGGAGAACAGGATGCAGGGGATGTTCTCAAGTAACTGGAGGCGGTCCCGGATGCTCTTGCCGTCCACCCGGATCTCCTTGACTCCCCCGCGCTCGATGCGCACCGCCACGTCGCGCCCCACCCCGCCTTCGGCCGTGAAGCGCCCCCGGACCAGGGCTTCCTCCTCCTGGTGGCGGATCAGGCGCTGGTCGGTCGCGGTGCGGAAGGAGGCGCCATAAGCCAGCAGGTAAACCGCCTCCAGGAAGTTGGTCTTGCCCTGGCCGTTCTCCCCGATCAGGAACACCTCCGGGGCTTCCAGCGGCACCTCGCCTCCCCGGAGATTGCGGAAGCAGTGGCTGCCGATGGACTGAAAGCCCATCAGCCTATTTGCATGGGCATGACGATATGGAAGTAGTCCTTGTCCGGCACGGGCTTCAGGGTGATGGCCTTGTCGGCCTCGGTGAACTCCAGGGCAACCACCTCGTCGGAAGCCTCTTTGAGCGGCTCCAGCAGGTAGCTGTAGTTGGCGGCGATGGTCATGGCCGGTCCGTCGTACTCGCAGGGCATCTGCTCCTTGGCCATACCGATCTCCCCCTCCGAGGAGCTGACCTCCAGGGTTCCCGGCTCCACATTCAACTGGACGCGTCGCGACTTCTCCTCTACGAGCAGCGATACTCTACGCAGGGCCGCCTGCAGACTGTCCCGGCTCACCGTCAAGCGGTGCTCCTGGCTCTTGGGGATCACCCGCTGGTAGTTGGGGAACTGAGCATCGATCAGGTTGGAGCCGATGCGGTGCTGGGCGAAGCGCACGAACAGGTTGTTCTCCCCGATCGCCAAGCTGAGGGTCCCCTCCCCCGGGGAAAGCTTGCGGATGAGGTGCAGGATCTTCGGCGGGATGATGACGCCCTTGAAATCCCCCACGCGCGCCTCGGCGGGCTTGGCAATGTAGGACAGGCGCCGCCCGTCGGTAGCCACCATCACCAGCTGCCCGTCGGTTTTCTCGAAGTAAACGCCGTTCATGAAGTAGCGGGTCTCGTCGCTGGAAACGGCAAACAGGGTCTTGGCGATCATGTCCAGGAAATCCGCCTGGGGGAATTCGAAGAAGGCCTCCTCGCCGATCTCCTTGATTTCCGGGTACTTGTCCGCGGGGATGCTCTTGAGCTTGAAGTCGATCTTCTGGAACACCGGGCGGATGCAAAGCATCTGGTCGGCCTGCAGCTCCACGTCCACTTCCCCCTCCGGCAGACTGCGCAGGATCCCCAGAAACTTGTCGCAGAACACCGTGACGATGCCTGCGGACTTGGTTTCCACGGCGAGCTGAGTCTTGAAGCTGACCTTCAGGTCGGTGGCCTTGATGGTCAGCAGATTGTCGCGGGTTTCCAGCAAGACGTTCGAGAGGATGGAGATGTTGTTGCGGGAGGAGATTATCTCCTGGGCGATGGCGATTTCTTTGACGATCAGCTCTTTTTCGCAGGAAAAATGCATCGTCTTCTCCTTATGCTATATAAATAGTGGAAGAGGTAGTAGGACCTGTGGATATGCGGACAACCGCGACATCTCCTTACCGAGCAACGAGATCGCGCGCGGCAAACTCATCCTGCCTTTCCACAAACCGTCCACATTATCCCTTCGCCGGCCCATTATGCACCGGTTTTCCACCGGAAGACAACAACATATCAGGTGGGGCTGCGGTACTCCTTGATGCTGCGCGTCAGGTGCTGGATGGCCGGGGCCAGGGTCGGGTCGGTTTTAATGCGGTCATCGATGCGCTGGCAGGCGTGCATGACCGTGGTGTGGTCGCGCCCGCCGAACTCCAGTCCCACCTCGGTGGTTGAGAACTCCGTGAGATCCCTGGTGATGTACATGGCCAACTGCCTGGGGAAGGCGATGGCCTTGTTGCGCTTCTTGCCCTTCAGGTCGTTGAGGGACAGACCGAAGTAGTCGGCGACCACCCGCTGCACCAGGTCAATGGTCACGTTCTTCTGGTCGTATTCCGTGAAGAAATCCTTGAGCTGGCGCTCGGCGATCTCCAGGGTGACGGTCTTATTGACCAGCTCGGCGTAGGCGATGAGCTTGGTCAACGCCTTTTCCAGGTCGCGGACGTTGGTCTTGATGTTCTGGCAGACCAGCTCCACGACCTCCTCGGGCAAGACGACCTTCTTCTCCTCGATCTTTTTTTTCAGGATGGCGATGCGGGTTTCATAGTTCGGGGGCTGCAGGTCCACGTTCAAGCCGCGCTCGAAGCGGCTGCGGAGGCGGTCGGAGAGCTTCTTCAGCTCCGACACCGGACGGTCGCTGGTGAACACCATCTGTTTGTTGGCGTCGTAGAGGGCGTTGAAAGTGTGAAACAGCTCCTCCTGGGTCTCCACCTTGCCGGGCAGGAAGTGCACGTCGTCGATCAGGAGCATGTCCACCGAGCGGTACTTGTTCTTGAAACGGTGGCTGGTGTTCTCCTTGATCGCCAGGATGAACTCGTTGGTGAAGGTCTCGGCGGTGACGTAGACGACCTTCAGCTCCTCGAACTCCTGGTAGGAGGAATTGCCGATGGCCTGCAGCAGATGCGTCTTGCCCAGGCCGACCCCGCCGTAGATCATGCAGGGGTTGTAGGCCTTGCCGGGGTTGCGGGCGATGGCGTAGGCGGCCATGTAGGCAAAGTCGTTGTTTTCGCCGCGGACGAAGCGCTCGAAGTTGTACTCGCTGTTGAGCTGGCCCTGGGGTCTTTTGCCCTTGCGCGGGGCGGGGGAGG
>CAZMWZ010000027.1:6811-11665 GCA_964570045.1 uncultured Spirochaetaceae bacterium | reverse complement strand
GATCTGGGAGTCGTTGGAGGCCAGGTACTCCATATTTCTAAACCACATCAGGAATTCCTGCTCGCTGATTTCCTCCTGGAGCTGGTTCATGGCCTCTTTCCAGAAGATCTCGTAGTTCCAGTCACCGGCTTTCATGCTGCCCCCGGCTTATGCCCAACATATGCACAGTTTATCCACATTTTTCCGATTTTCTTTGCCAGCAAGGAATTAAGCGAAGGCGATCGCAAAACATACAAACAGAAATGTAGTGTCATAAGTTCATAATATTAAAGGAATTAAAATACCCGATCATACCTGTACGATTTTTCCCACGTCGGCTCGGTTTCTTCCCGGCTCAATCATTGACCTGTAGCCTCCAAGCCAAGTTATCCACAAAATATGCACAGCCTCAGAAGTCCCATTTTACAGCAAGGACAGGGCCATTGCAAGCGGGACGGGGGAGGCTACCCTTTACTTTTTTCGTTCTTTCAGGCTATACTCAAGGAAACTGGGATTTCCCCTAACTCTATCAGGGACAACCACATGCAAGACGGATACAACGCGCAAAGCATACAAATTCTAAAGGGCATGGAGCACGTCCGCAAACGCCCGAGCATGTACATCGGCTCCACCGGGCCGGACGGGCTGCACCACCTGGTGTACGAGGTCGTCGACAATTCCATCGACGAGGCACTGGCGGGCTATTGCTCGGCCATCGCCATAACGCTCGAGAAGCAGAACATCGTCCGCGTCGAAGACAACGGGCGTGGCATCCCCGTCGACATCCACCCCCAGGAAAAGGTCAGCGCCCTTGAGGTCGTGATGACCAAGCTGCACGCCGGCGGCAAGTTCGACAAGTTGAGCTACAAGGTCTCCGGCGGCCTGCACGGGGTCGGCGTTTCGGTCGTAAACGCGCTGTCGGAGTGGTGCGAGGTGTGGGTCAACCGCGACAAGAAGACCTACTTCCAGCGCTACAAGCGGGGCGTTCCGGAGAAGAAGGTGGAGGTGGTCGGGTCCAGCACCTCGGTGGGCACCATCACCCGCTTCAAGGCGGACAAGCAGATTTTAGAGGACATCAACTACAGCTTCGACATCCTCTCCAACCGCCTGCGCGAGCTGGCCTTCCTGAACAAGGGCGTGGAGATCCGCATAGTCGACGAGCGGGGCTCCAAGCCCAAGAGCCACGAGTTCAAGTTCGAGGGGGGCATCAAGAGCTTCATCGAGTACCTGAACAAGAACAAGACGCCGATCCATAAGGACGTGGTGTACATCGAGAGCGAGCGGGACAACATCATCGCCGAGGTGGCCCTGCAGTACAACGAGGGCTACACCGAGACCATTTTCTCCTTCGCCAACAACATCAACACGCGCGAGGGAGGCACCCACCTGATCGGCTTCAAGAGCGCCTTGACCCGCACCCTGAACGGATTCGTCGAGAAGCTGGGCCTGGCCAAGAAGCTGGACGAGAACTTAAGCGGCGACGACGTGCGCGAGGGGCTCACCGCGGTCATTTCCGTGAAGATCCCCGACCCGCAGTTCGAGGGACAGACCAAGGGCAAGCTGGGCAACTCCGAGGTCAAGGGCATCGTGGAGTCGGCGGTCAACGAGAAGCTGACCGGCTACTTCGAGGAAAACCCCGCCGTGGTGAAGGCCATCCTCGACAAGTGCATCGTGGCCGCCAAGGCCCGCGCCGCGGCGCGCAAGGCCCGGGAGCTTACCCGCCGCAAAAGCCTGCTGGAGAGCGTGGGGCTGCCCGGGAAGCTGGCCGATTGCTCCGAGGAGGACCCCCGCAAGTGCGAGCTGTACATCGTGGAGGGCGATTCGGCCGGCGGCAGCGCCAAGATGGGGCGGGACCGGCAGTTCCAGGCCATCCTGCCGCTGTGGGGCAAGATGCTGAACGTGGAGAAGACCCGCATCGACAAGGTGCTGTCCAACGACAAGCTCATGCCCGTGATCTCCACCCTCGGAACCAGCGTGGGCACCAACTTCGAGGTCGGCAAGCTGCGCTACCACAAGGTGATCATCATGGCCGACGCCGACGTGGACGGCTCGCACATCCGCACCCTGCTGCTGACCTTCTTTTTCCGCTACATGCAGGAGCTCATCGAAAAGGGGCATGTCTACATCGCCATGCCGCCCCTGTACAAGATCACCATCGGCAAGGAGACCTACTACTCCCACAACGACGAGGAGCGCGATAAGCTCATCAAGAAGCACTCCAAGGACTCCAAGCAGACCAACGTCCAGAGGTATAAGGGGCTGGGGGAGATGAACCCCGAGCAGCTGTGGGAGACCACCATGGACCCGGAGCGCCGCAGCATCATTCAGGTGACCCTGGAGGACGCGGTGGGGGCCGACGAGATTTTCACCACGCTGATGGGCGATGCCGTGGAGCCGCGCCGCAAGTTCATCGAGGAGAATGCCCTGTCCGTGTCTAACCTGGACATATAGGAGCTCACCATCGTGACCGAAGCCAAGGGGAAAGTCATACCCGTCGCCATCGAGGACGAGGTCCGGGAGTCGTACCTCAACTACGCCATGTCCGTCATCGTGAGCCGCGCCCTGCCGGACGTGCGGGATGGGTTGAAGCCGGTGCACCGGCGCATCTTATACGCTATGCAGGAGATGGGCCTGCGCTACGACCGGCCCTTCAAGAAGTGCGGCCGCATCGTCGGAGACGTGCTGGGCAAGTACCACCCCCACGGGGACGCGGCGATCTACGAGACCCTGGTGCGCCTGGCCCAGGACTTCTCCCTGCGCTACCCGGTGATCAACGGCCAGGGCAACTTCGGCTCCATCGACGGGGACCCCCCGGCGGCCGTGCGCTACACGGAGGCCCGCCTGTCCCGGATCGCCGAGCCCGTGCTGCGCGACATCGACAAGGAGACCGTGGATTTCGGCCCCAACTACGACGATTCGCTCCAGGAGCCGCTGGTTCTGCCCTCGGCCCTCCCGTTCCTGCTGGTCAACGGCTCCAGCGGCATCGCGGTGGGCATGGCCACCAACATGCCGCCGCACAACCTGACCGAGATCGCCGGGGCCATCGTGGCCGTGATCGACAACCCTAAGCTGTCTTTTGAGGAGCTGCTGGAGATCGTCAAAGGCCCGGATTTCCCCACGGCGGGGATCATTTTCGGCACGCAGGGCATCGTGGAGGCCTTCCGTACGGGACGGGGCAAGATCGTGGTGCGGGCCAGGATTTCCCTGGAAACCTCCAAAGGCGGCAAGGACCAGATCATCGTCACCGAACTGCCTTATCAGGTCAACAAGGCCAACCTGATCGTGCGCATCGCCGACCTGGTCAAGGAACACAAGATCGACGGAATCAGCGATCTGCGTGACGAGTCCGACCGCCAGGGCATGCGCATTGTCATCGAGCTGCGTAAGGGGGTCATCCCCAAGGTGATCCTCAACCAGCTTTTCGCCCACACCTCTCTGCAGGCCAACTTCGGGGTAATCAACCTGGCCCTGGTGGGGGGACGGCCCAAGGAGCTTTCCCTCCGCGAGATGATTGACCTGTTCATCCGCCACCGCAAGGAGGTCATCACCCGCCGCTCACGCTACGAGCTGCGCAAGGCCGAGGAGCGCGCCCACATCCTGGAAGGCCTGAAGATCGCCCTGGACAACATCGACGCGGTGATCGCCCTCATCAAGAAGTCGCAGAACGTGGACACCGCCAGGAGCGGTCTGATGCGGCGCTTCAAGCTCTCCGAGATCCAGGCCCAGGCCATCCTGGACATGCGGCTGCAGAAGCTCACCAGCCTGGAGACCAAAAAGATCCTGGAGGAGCTGCGGGAGGTGCAGGAGCGAATCAAGTACTTCAAGGCGCTGCTGGCCAGCGAAAAGAAGATCCTGGGCGTAGTGAAAGAGGAGACCCAGGAGCTGGCCAACCAGTACGGGGACGCGCGACGCACCCAGATCCTGCACGACGAGGTGGAGGAGATCAACATCGAGGACCTGATCGCCAAGGAAGATATGGTGATCCTGATCTCCAACAAGGGCTTCATCAAGCGTCTGCCGGTATCCGCCTACAAGCGCCAGGGCCGGGGGGGCAAGGGCTCCGCCTCCGCGCGCCTGGGCGATCACGACTTCATCGAGCAGCTGTTCATCGCCTCCACGCACGACTACGTGCTGTTCATCACCAGCGAGGGCAGGGCCTTCTGGCTCAAGGTGCACGAGATCCCCGAGGCCAGCCGCGCCTCCCGCGGCACGAACATCAAGGCCCTGCTGGCCATCTCCGCCAACGAGGAAATCGCCACGGTGGCCTTCCTGTCGGAGTTCAGCCAGAAGACCTTCTTCTTCATGACCACGGTCAGGGGGGTGGTGAAGAAGGTGCAGACCGCCGAGTTCGCCAACGCCAAGACCCGCGGCATCGTGGCCATCAAGCTGGACAGCGGGGACAAGCTGGTCAGCGCCATGCTCACCAAGGGGGGCGACGATCTGGTCCTGGTCACCCGCAAGGGGCTGGCCTTGCGCTTCACCGAGGCCGCCGTGCGGTCTATGGGCCGGTCCTCCCGTGGGGTAACCGGCATCCGGCTCACCAAGGGCGACGAGCTGGCCGGCATGGCCGGGGTGGAGAAGGGGGCCCAGCTTTTCCTGATCACCGAGAACGGCTTCGGCAAGCAGGTGGAGTTCGAGTCTTTCACCCGCCACGGCCGGGGGACCCGCGGCCAGGCCTGCTACAAGCTCAGCGACAAGACTGGGGAGATCGTCGGGGTCCTGACGGCCCACCGCCGCGACGACATCGTTTGTATCACCTCCCAGGGCAACACGGTGAAACTGCACCTCAAGGAGATCCCCGTGCTGGGCCGCACGGCCATGGGGGTGCGGGTGCTCAACATCGAGAAACCCGACCAGGTGGTCGCCGTGGCCAGC
>CAZMWZ010000027.1:3247-6711 GCA_964570045.1 uncultured Spirochaetaceae bacterium | reverse complement strand
GCCGAGCCCGAAAAACGCTCCTGGCGTCCTGACAAATGGGAAAAACCGTCGTATTCGCCAACCAGAAGGGTGGGGTCGGCAAGACCACCACGGCCGTAAACCTCGGGGCCTGTCTTGCCGAGGCGGGACGCAAGGTGCTCCTGGTCGATTTCGACCCCCAGGCCAACACCACCTCGGGAGTTGGTGCGGACGGCGCCAGACCCGGGGTCTACGAGCTGCTGACGGGCAAGGCGGAAGCCCGGCGGGTGGTGCAGGACACCGGTGTGGCAGGCATGAAGATCATCCCCTCCAGCATCCACCTCACCGGGGCCACGGTGGAGCTGGTCGACGCACAGGGGCGCGAGTACCTGCTAAAGAAGGCGCTCGCGGGCATCAAGCCCTCGTTTGACTATCTGTTCATCGATTGCCCGCCATCGCTGGGGCTTTTGACCCTGAACGGCCTGGCGGCGGCGGATTCCGTTATTATCCCGCTGCAATGCGAGTACTACGCCATGGAGGGATTGAGTATGCTGCTGCAGACGATCCGCCGGGTGCAGGCCGGCCCCAACCCCGACTTGCAAATCGGGGGCATTCTTTTTACGATGTATGATTCCAGGACGCGCCTGGCGCACGAGGTGGTGAAAGAGGTGAGCGGCTACTTCAAGGAGAAGGTGTTCAGCACCATCATCCCCCGCAACGTGCGCCTCAGCGAGGCCCCGTCGTTTGGCAAGCCCATCAGCCAGTACGACCCGGAGTGCATCGGCGCCCGCAGCTACCAGAAGCTGGCCGAGGAGGTGCTGCGCTATGTCTAAGCGGGTGCTGGGGCGCGGGATCGACGCCCTGCTGGCCGGCACCGAGGGCAAGGCCTCCGCCGCCGCGGCGACCGGCGCCGCGGTGACCATGGTGCCGATGTCCGCCCTGCAGGCCGGCTCGCACCAGCCGCGCAAGAACTTTTCCGAGGAGGCCCTACGGGAGCTGGCACGCTCCATCGAGCAGAAGGGCGTGCTCCAGCCGCTCCTGGTCGAGCAGCTGGAGCCGGGGTCTTTCCGGATCGTTGCCGGCGAGCGGCGCTTCCGCGCCGCCCAGCAGGCGGGCTTAAGCGAGGTGCCGGTCCTGGTGCGCCGCTTCTCCGAGCTGGAGAAAACCGAGATCGCCCTGATCGAGAACCTGCAGCGCGAGGACCTGAGCCCCGTGGAGGAGGCCTCCGGGTACAAGACCCTCCTGGAACAGGGGGGCATGACCCAGGAAGAGGTGGCCCGGAGGGTGGGTAAGAGCCGCCCCACTGTGGCCAACGCGCTGCGGCTGCTCAAGCTGCCCAAGGCCATGCTCGAGGCCCTGGACCGCGGGCGCATGGACCCGGGGCACGCGCGGGCGATCCTCTCCCTGGTCAACCCGGCGGACCAGGAGCTGCTGTTCCAACGCATTGCCGCCCGCAGCATGTCGGTGCGCGAGGCGGAGCAGACCGCCGCGCGGATGAACCAGGGCGTGCGGGACTCCGGGAAAAAATCCACGCCGGCAAAGGCCCGGGGCCGCCAACCCGAGCTGGCGGCGCTGGAGAGCCGTCTCATCGAGCGCCTAGGCACCCGGGTCGCCATCCTAGGTAGCGAGAAGAAGGGAAAGATCGAGATCCACTACTTTTCCCTCGACGACCTGGAGCGCATCAGCACGCTGATCGAGGGCGGCGCCTGATTCCGCGGTGCCTGCGTGCATTTATTGACAAGCAGCATACCGATGATTATAGTTGAGCCATCCTGGCAGGTGTTGCGACCTGGAGGGTGAACCACTGGAGAGGTGTCCGAGTGGTCGAAGGAGGCGGTCTTGAAAACCGTTGAACCGCAAGGTTCCGGGGGTTCGAATCCCTCCCTCTCCGGGAACGGACCGCGCGCTGGCAAGTAGCATGCAAGGGGAGAGGTGCGAGAGTGGTCGAATCGGGCTCCCTGCTAAGGAGTTGTACTCGTAAAAAGGGTACCGTGGGTTCGAATCCCACCCTCTCCGCTTTTTGTGCCCATAGCTCAGCTGGATAGAGCGTTAGATTGCGGATCTAAAGGCCGGAGGTTCGAGTCCTCTTGGGCACGGGTTGCTTTTTGACAGGGAGAGATGCGAGAGCGGTTGAATCGGGCGGACTCGAAATCCGTTGAGCCGCTTGTCGGCTCCGTGGGTTCGAATCCCACTCTCTCCGGATACGATTACCTTGGGAGAGATGACCGAGCGGACGAAGGTGCACGCTTGGAAAGCGTGTGTACTCTCACGGGTACCGTGGGTTCGAATCCCACTCTCTCCGTACCCCCTTAGCGTTGATAGCCAGGCCATACGCTATCAGCGGGTACCCAACCCCGTCAGGACCGGAAGGTAGCAGCGGTAAGTACCAGGTTGATGAGATGTAACCGGCTTGGCAGGAGCTAAGGGGTTTTTTTAAAGCCTATGGCATACGAGGTGACGGCTACCCGCAAGCGTCCTCAGACCTTCGACGAGATGGTCGGGCAGGACTTCGTCGTGGCCACGCTCAAGAACTCCATCGCGCAGGGGCGCATTGCCCACGCCTACCTGTTTTCCGGACCCCGGGGCGTGGGCAAGACCTCCGCGGCGCGCATCCTGGCCAAGGCCCTCAACTGCGAGAAGGGACCGACCGGCACGCCCTGCGGCGAATGCGGGGCCTGCCGCGAGATCACCCAGGGCAACAGCCTGGACGTGTTGGAGATCGACGGCGCCTCCAACACCGGCGTGAACGACGTGCGCCAAATCAAGGACGAGGTGCTGTTCGCCCCCAACTCCGGGCGCTATAAAATCTACATCATCGACGAAGTGCACATGCTGTCCAACAGCGCCTTCAATGCGCTGCTTAAAACGATCGAAGAGCCGCCGCCGTACATCGTGTTCGTCTTCGCTACCACCGAGGTGCACAAGGTGCCGGCCACCATCCGCTCCCGCTGCCAGCAGTTCAATTTCCGGCTGATCGGCCCGGAACAGATCAAGCAGCGTCTGCAGCAAGTTGTTCAGGAATTGAACATTCCGGCCGAGGAGGCGGCCCTGTTCTGGATGGCCCGGGAAGCCACCGGTTCCCTGCGGGATGCCTACACCCTTCTGGACCAGGTCATCTCCTTTTCGACCGAAGGCATAAGGTTGGAGGCGATACGGGAGAAGCTGGGCCTGGTCGGCATCGAGCGGATCAACCGGCTCGGAACGTTTATATCACAGGGAGATAAAAAGCAGCTGCTGGAGGCCGCCGCCGAGCTGCTGGAATCGGGCGTGGCCGTGGAGCAGCTGGCCGAGGACCTGCTCGACTACTTCCGCAACCTGCTGCTCATCAAGAGCGGCATCCGCCGGGAATCCCTGCTGTCCTTCGCCGCCCAGGAGTTCTCCCCGGAGGTCGTCGCCTTTTTCTCCGCACCGCAGCTGGAGAAGGGCCTGGAGCTGCTCCTGGAGCTGCACCGAGGGCTGAAGTTCTCGGCCAACCCGCGCTTCGACCTGGAGCTCCTCCTCTGCCA
>CAZMWZ010000027.1:1888-3147 GCA_964570045.1 uncultured Spirochaetaceae bacterium | reverse complement strand
CCCCGGCGGGCGGCCTCAAGGCCCTCAGCGACGCGGTGCGCAGGGAAAAATTGGCCCTGGCCGCCTCGCTGGAAAAGGCCGAGGCCTGGAGTCTGGAGCGTGGGGAGCTGCGCCTGGTCTACCGTCCGAAGGACCGCTACCCGGGCGTGCAGGTCTCCAGGGACCGCGAGGTCGTACTGCGGCACGCCGCGGCGGTGTTCGCCGGCCAGCCGGTGACGCGCCTGCGCGTGGATTTTTCCGGCGAGGACCCGGCGGGTTCCGCCGCCCGCAACGACCAGGCCGAGATGGTGAAGAAGATATTCCGCGGCGAAGTGGTCAAGGGGGAGTGAACATGGCGATCAACCCTTTCGAGCTGCTCAAGCAGTTCGGCAACATGCAGGAGCGGATGAACGAAATGCAGGCCCGCCTGGGGCGGATTTCGGCAGTCGGCTCCGCGGGCGGCGGCATGGTGCAGGTGGAGCTCAACGGTCACCTGGAGGCGACCCGGGTGACGGTTTCCCCCGAGGCGGTGGATCCCGCCGACATCCCCATGCTGCAGGACCTGCTGCGCGCCGCCCTCTCAGACGCGCTAGCCAGGATCAAGGAGAAGATCCGCGAAGAGGTCTCCGCGCTCACCGGGGGGCTGCCCATGCCGCCGGGGTTCCTGGGCCTTTAGCGTGACCGCGCTAGAGAGGCTGATCGAGACCCTGGCCAAGATGCCGGGACTGGGCCGCAAGAGTGCCTCCCGCCTGGCCTATTACCTGTTAAAGACCGACGCCTCCTTCGTGCAGGGGCTGGCCCGGGACCTGGTCCAGCTCAAGGAGCGGGTCAAGAACTGCCCGGTCTGCGGGAACTACACCGAGGAGGTGCCCTGCCGGATCTGCAGCGACCGCGAGCGCGACCGTTCGATGCTGTGCGTGGTGGAGGAGCCCAAGGATCTGCTGTCCATCGAGCTTACCCGCCAGTACCGGGGGCTGTACCATGTGCTGATGGGCGTAATCTCGCCCATCGACGGGGTCGGTCCTGCCAACCTGCGCATCGAGTCCCTGCTGGCCCGGGTAAGGGAGGGGGGAATTCGGGAGGTCATCGTGGCCACCAACCCCACGGTGGAAGGGGATACCACGGCAGTATACCTGTCTGGTCTGCTCAAGAACCTTCCGGTCGCGGTGACCCGCCTGGCCTTGGGACTGCCCGTAGGCGGCGACTTAGAATACGCGGACCGCCTGACCCTGGCGCGCGCGCTGGAAGGCCGGCGCCGGCTGGAGCAGGACTGACCTGCC
>CAZMWZ010000027.1:0-1788 GCA_964570045.1 uncultured Spirochaetaceae bacterium | reverse complement strand
GCTACTGCCGTCCTAGATCTTGTCGATGAGGATCGAGCACTTGCCCGAGGGGATGGGCAGGGTCTTTTTCTTCGCGTTCAGGATATTGATCGTCAGGTAGTACAGCTTCTCGGATTCCAGGCGGATCTCCCAGCCCCGCCCGCTTTTATTGCTCAGGATGGTGATCATGTTGCGCTTCAAGGCCAGGTCCTCGATGCCCATGATTTCCAGATTCGGGATGATCCAGTCCACGGTCTTGCGCGGCAGGCTGATGTACATGCCGATGACGTTCTCGATCATCAGGGCGATGGTGGACAGCCCCGCGTAGGGCAGGAACATGGAGCGCGGGAAATCCGGGTGCCCGTTCCAGGCCGCCGGGCTCTCCTGGGTGGGGGAATAGGCCTCCCATAGGCTGCCGGTGTAGCCCTTCTCGGTGTGCAGGTTCTCCAGCACGTAGTACAAGTGTTTGACCGCGCTCTCGCGGGCCAGCTCGAATTTGCCGTATTTTTCCAGGCCCTTGATGACCATGTAGTTGAGGTGGGGGAACACGGAGCCGTGGTATCCGCCGCCGCGGGGATCGAACTCCTTCTCCGAAGCCGCCAATGAGGGGAAGGGGTGGTCCAACCCGAAAGTGCGCGGGTCGCTCAGGTGCTGGATGAGCGCCTCGGCTTTCACCTCGTTGGGTATTTCGGCCAACAGGGGCCAGAAGGAGGCGAGGGTTTTCACCTTGACCTGGCCGCCTTTGCGGTCCAGGTCGTAGTACATCCGATCCTTTTCGTTCCACATCTGAGAGTTGATGCGGGTTTTCAGACCGAAGTACGCCTTCTTGTACCGGTAGGCGGTCTCCTTGTCGTTGAGGATGTCGGCTAGGGCGGACATATAGAGGGCATTGACCGCCATCTGGGTGTTGAAGTCCACCGCGTAAAAGGCCTCGCGGCGGGGGGCGTTGATCATGCCCGTGGCCTCCAGCGGCACCGCGAACAGGCCGTTGTCGCGCTTGAAGGTTTTCTCCAGCCAGGCGAAGTGCCGCGAAAGCACCGGCATTACGTCCTTGACCCGCTTCTTCAGGCCGATTTTATGGTAGATGTTGTATTCCGCCCAGGCGAACAGCGGCGGCAGGACACCCTCGGGGTTCGCCTTGTGGTTGACCGGCTTGCCGGTTTTTTCGCTGTATTCGCCGCGAATGGCACCGTCCTGCTCCTGCTTGGCGTAGAAGTTGTCCAGCAGCGCGTGGGCGGGAAAGGCGCGGTTACTGTAGACCAAAAAAAAAGTGGTTATGCAGGCTTCCAGCTGGTTGATCCGGTCGGAGGCGGGCTGGCTCAGGTACCGGCTCTCGAATCCGTTCTCCCCCGTCCCCTTCTTCCAGGCTTCCCGGAGGCGGTTGAACGTGAAATCGTACATATCGGAGAGGTCATGGTCGTAAAAATGTACTTTCGGGAACTCCTTTTTTGCCAACTTCGCGTCCTACCAGACCCCTCACTAAATATATCAAGCCACGGGAATTACACGCAGTGAATCGCTTCGAGTCTGTTTGGAATTCCTTCGGCCGAGATTCGACAGAGTTAAAGAGAAAGTACCATTACCGGTACCGAGGTGTCAAGTTTTTTTAATACCTGGTGTACCCGCAAAACGCGCCCGCCATCTGCTATAATGCGCCGATCGTTAACCTTCGCCGACATCTGCTCCTGTTTCCGGGCGAGCGGCCGGCCGGTGCAAATTCTGGGGCTGGAAGGCGGGCAGGCGCCGCGGCCGCAAGGCTGCCTAGCGGTGATCCCCGAGGGGGCCCGGGTAGTGGCCCTGTCGTTCGCC
>CAZMWZ010000026.1:17716-22180 GCA_964570045.1 uncultured Spirochaetaceae bacterium | reverse complement strand
CAGGATGAACTCCGGGTCCACGCGGGCCGAGCACAGGGTGCGGATCACGCGGAAGTGCGGTTTGATCTGGAAGCGGCTCACCCCGGCCAGGTCGGCCCCGGCGTAAGAGCACCAGTTGCAGCAGAACACGATGATCTTGGGTTTGAACTCTTCGCTCATGCCTTCCCCTCTCTACACCAGCGCCGCGTCGATCTCGGCCATGATCTGCTCGTTCTTGAAGCCCTTCTGCTCCATGGCGCCGCTGGGGCAGGCGGCCACGCAGCCGCCGCAGCCCTTGCAGGCCGCCTCGCTCAACTTCACCTTCTTGGTCCCGTCGGGGTTCTCCACGATCTCCAGGGCGTTGTACTCGCAGATGCCCACGCAGATGCCGCAGCCGTCGCACAGGTCGTCGTTGACCGCCGCGATGGTGGCCTCGGCCTGGTAGAGCTCCTTGCTCACGATCGTGGCCGCCCGGGCCGCGGCGGCCTGGGCCTGGCTGATCGACTCTTCGATCGTCTTGGGGTTGTGGGCCATGCCGGCCACGAAGATGCCCTCGGTGGCGAAGTCCACCGGCCGCAGCTTCACGTGCGCCTCCAGGAAGAACTTCTCCCGGGTGAGCGGCACCTTGAAGGCCTGGGACAGGGTCTCGTTGTCGTGGTTGGCGTCGATGCGGGCGGCGAGGACCAGCAGGTCCGTCGGGATCTCCAGCTCCGCGCCCAGCACCGGGTCGTAGGTGGTGACCGTGAGGCCTTGCTTGCCGGCGACCACCACGGGTTTGCGCGACTCCGTGTAGCGGAGGAAGGGGATGCCCAGCTCGCGGGCCCGGCTGTATAGCTTCTCCTGGAAGCCGTAGGTGCGGATGTCCCGGTACAGCACGAACACGCCCGCCTCCGGACGGGCTTCCTTCAGGCGGATGGCGTCGGCCACCGCCGCCGAGCAGCACACCCGGCTGCAGTACGGGTGCTCCGGCTCGCGCGAACCCACGCACTGGATGAACACGGTGGTGTCCGGGACCTTGAACGAGGGCTTGGCCATGGCTTCGGCCAGCTCCAGGAGGGTCTTCACCTTCGGGTTCTGGCCGTACAGATATTCGGCCGGTTTGGACTCGCTAGCCCCGGTGGCCACCACGGCCACCCCGTGCTTCAGCTCCAGCTCCTCCGGGCCGTGCCCGTTGCGGCGGCGCAGCACCTTGGAAACGTAGTTGCCCACGAACCCGGTCACCGCCGTGAGCTCGGCCCCGGCGTACACGGTGATCCGCGGGTGCTTCTTCACCCGGGCAATTGCATCCTGTACATAGGCCTTCAGGTCGTGCCCTGTCAGGGAGCGGTCCAGGCGCGCGGCGTTGCCGCCCAGCTCCTTGGACTTCTCCACCAGGTACACCGCGAAGCCCTGGTCGGCGATCGAGAGGGCGGCGGTCATGCCGGCCAGACCCCCGCCGACCACCAGGGCAACTTGAGTCACGGGCAGGAAGAGGGACTTGAGCGGCTCGGCGTACAGCGCCTTGGTGATCGCCATGCGCAGCAGGTCCTTGGCCTTCTGGGTGGCCTCGTTCTTTTCGTGCATGTGGATCCAGGAGCATTGGTCGCGGATGTTGGCCATCACGAACAGGTGGGCGTTCAGGCCCGCCTCGCGGATGGTCTGCTGGAACAGCGGCTCGTGGGTGCGCGGCGAGCAGGAGGCGATGACCACGCGGTTCAGGTTGTTTTCCTTGATGCGGTCCTGGATGACCGTCTGGGTGTCCGAGGAGCAGGTGTACAGGTTGTGCGTGGTGTAGACCACCGCGGGCAGCTTCGAGGCGTACTCGCTCACCGCCGGCACGTCCACCACGCCCCCGATGTTCTTGCCGCAGTGGCAGACGAACACCCCGATGCGCGGCGTCTCCCCGGTTACGTCCCGCTCCGGGGGCAGCTCCTTGACCTTGACCTGGGTGCCGCGCGATGCAGCCAGCTGCACCATGACCCGGGCGGAGGCGCTGGAGGCTTCCATCACCGTTTCGGGGATGTCCTTGGGCTCGGCGAACGGCCCGCACACGTACACCCCCTCCCGGCTGGAAGCCACCGGCTGGAAGGGCTTGGTCACCGCAAAGCCGTGCTCGTCCAACTGGATGCCGAACGTCGCGGCGATCTGGCGTGCATCGGCGGGCGGCTCCAGGCCCGCGGACAGTACGACCAGGTCGAACTCCTTGGCCTGGTACTCCCCGGAGTCCTCGTCCACGAAGCCGATGCGCAGGTTGCGGTTGGGAAGCTCCTCGATCTTGCTGGGGCGGCAGCGGGTGAAGCGGATGCCCAGCTCCTTGGCCCGCTCGTAGTAGGCGTCGAAGCCCTTGCCGTGCGCCCGGATGTCCATATAGAACACGTCGCAGTGAATGTCCTCCTCATGCTCCTTGGCGATGATCGATTCCTTGATGGCGTACATGCAGCACACCGAGGAGCAGAAGTTGTGTTCCTCGTCGCGCGAGCCCACGCACTGGATGAAGGCGATGCGCTGGGGCTTGCGGAAGTCGGAGGGGCGCTGCACCCGGCCCAGGTAGGGGCCGGAGGCCGAGAGGATGCGCTCGAACTGCAGGCTGGACACCACGTTGGGGAAGGTGGTGTAGTGCAGCTCCGGCTTCTGGGAGGCGTCATACAGGCAGAAGCCTGGCGCCAGGATCACGGCCCCCGCTTCCAGGCTTACGATTTTATCCGTCTCGCCGTAGTCGATGGCATTGGCCGGGCAGGCCTCGGCGCAGATCCCGCAAGCCTCCACGCCCCGCTCGGCCTGGCGGAAGCGCACGCAGTTGGCGCGGTCGATGACCGGCGCGTTGGGCAGCGCCTGCGGGAAGGGGATGTAGATCGTGGGGCGCTGGCGCAGGCTCTGGTCGAACTCGGACATCTGCAGCACCGGCGGGTGCTCGTACACGGTTTTCAGGCGGATGGAGTGGGTGGGACACACCGACTCGCAGGCCCCGCAGGCCAGGCACACCTCGCTGCCCCGGTGGTAGGGGGTGTCTACCTTGATGTCCGCTCCTCGGCCCACGAAGTCGGCCACGCCCACGCCCATGCGCTCGCGGCAGATGCGCACGCACAGCCCGCACAGGATGCAGTCGTCCTTCTCCAGCGGGAAGCGGGGGGTCTTCACCCCGTATTTGCCGGCCAGGGTGCGGATCGACTCCACCTCCGGGCAGCGCGCGGCGAGCAGCTCCAGGCTCATCCGCCGGCTTTTATGCACGCGCTGCGAGTCGGTCTGCACTTCCAGTCCCTCGCGGACCTCGAAGTTGCAGGAGGTCACCAGGCGCTGGCGCTTGCCCTGGGCGATTTCCACCATGCACAGGCGGCAGCCCCCGTGCGCCTCCAGGGCGGGGTGGTGGCACAGGGTAGGGATTTCCACCCCCTTGGCCTTGGCCATTTCTAATATCGTCTGGCCGGGCTCCGCCTGGACCCGGGCGCCGTTCAACGTAATCGTGACGCTCTCGCGCTCGCTCATGCGACCCTCTCCTTGATCCTGGCTTTCTCGATGGCTTCATAGCGGCAGGCCTCGAAACAGGCCCCGCACTTGGTGCAGGTCTCCAGGTTGATGCGGTGGGGACCCTTTTTCTCGCCGCTGATCGCCTCCACCGGGCAGCGCTTGGCGCACACCTGGCAGCCGGTGCAGGTCTCGGCACTGATCACGTACTGGAACAGGGGCTTGCAGACCCCCGCGGCGCAGTAACGCTCGCCGATGTGGGCCTCGTACTCGTGGCGGAAATACTTGAGGGTGGTCAGGACCGGGTTGGCCGCCGTGGTGCCCAGGGCGCACAGCGCGGTGTCCTGGAGGTATTCGCCCAGCTCCAGAAGGGTATCCAGGTCCTCCAGGCGCCCTTCCCCGGCGGTAATCCGTTCCAGGATCTCCAGCATCCGCCGAACCCCCTCGCGGCAGGCCACGCACTTGCCGCAGGACTCCCCCTTCAGGAAGTTGAGGAAGTAGCGGGCCACGTCCACCATGCAGGTGTCCTCGTCCATGACGATCATGCCGCCGGAGCCCATCATGGAGCCGGCCTTGGTGAGCTCGTCGTAGTCCACCGGGATGTCGAGCAGCCTTTCGGGAATGCAGCCGCCGGAGGGTCCGCCGGTCTGCACGGCCTTGAACTTCTTGCCGCCCGGGATGCCGCCGCCGATGTCGAAGATGATCTCCCGCAGCGGGATGCCCATCGGCACCTCCACCAGCCCGGTGTTGTTGATCTTGCCCACCAGGGAGAAGATCTTGGTGCCCTTGGAGCCGGCGGTCCCGATGGAGGCGAACCAGGAAGCCCCCCGCTGGATGATCAGGGGCACGTTGGCCCAGGTCTCGACGTTGTTCAGGTCGCTGGGGCGGTCGTAGAGTCCGCGCTCCACGGTGTGCACGTACTTGGCGCGCGGCCGGCCCACCTTGCCCTCCAGCGACTGCATCAGCGCCGTGGACTCACCGCAGACGAAGGCCCCGGCGCCGCGCACCACCTTGATGCGGAAGTCGTGGGAGCTTCCCAGGATG
>CAZMWZ010000026.1:0-17616 GCA_964570045.1 uncultured Spirochaetaceae bacterium | reverse complement strand
GGCCCCGGCGCCGCGCACCACCTTGATGCGGAAGTCGTGGGAGCTTCCCAGGATGCTCTCACCCAACAGGCCGTACTCTTCGGCCTGCCGCAGGGCTAGGGCGAGGTGCTCCACGGCCAGCGGGTACTCGTTGCGCACGTAGACGTAGCCCTCGTGGCTGCCGATGGCGAAGGAGCCGATGATCAGGCCCTCGAGGACCGCGTGTGGGTTGGCTTCCAGCACGGAGCGGTCCATGAACGCGCCGGGGTCCCCCTCGTCGGCGTTGCAGATGATGTAGCGTACGCCGTCCTCGCTCTCGGCGTTGCGGCAGGTTTCCCACTTTTTCCCCGTAGGGAACCCGCCGCCGCCCCGACCCCTCAAGCCCGAGGCCTTGATCTCCTCGATGATCGCTTCCGGCTTCATGGTCAGGGCCTTGGCCAGGGCGGCATAGCCGCCGATGGCGATGTAGTCCTCGATGCGCACCGGCTCGATGCGCTCGTTGGCGCCCAGGATCAGGCGGTTCTGCTTGCCGTAGAAGGGCACCGCCTCGATGCGGGCTTGCTTCTGGCCGGTGGCCGGGTCCACGTACAAGAGGCGTTCGACGACCCGGTCGCCCAACAGGCTCTCGCTGATGATCTCCGGTACGTCCTTGGGTTCCACCCGCTGGTAGAGGATGTCCCGGTCCTTGAGGATCACCATGGGCTCGATTTCGCAGAACCCCAGGCAGCCGGCCAGGCGCAGGTGCACCTTGTCGGCCAGCCCGGCTTTCTGGAGCTCGGTGCGGAAGGCTTCCGCTACGCCCTTGGCGCCGCGCAGGATGCAGCAGGTGGCGTCCGCGGAGATCACGATCTCGCTGCGGCCATTGGAGCTTGACAGCTGCGAGCGCAGGCGCTCCAGTTCTTGCACGTGCTTGAGTTTCACGCCGATTCCTTTTTCGCGTAGTTGTCGACCAGCCGGGAAACCCGGGCCAGGTTCAAGCTGCCATGGTACTCGCCGTCCACGACCACGATGGGGCCCAGGGCGCAGGCGCCCAGGCAGTTGACGGTCTCCAGGGTGAACTTGCGGTCCTCGGTGGTCATGCCGCTTTTCACGCTCAAGAGGCGCTCGAACTCCTCCAGGATGCGCTGGGCCCCGCGCACGTGGCAGGCGGTGCCCACGCACACCTGGACCAGGTGCTCGCCGCGCGGCTCCAGGCTGAAGGCCTTGTAGAAGCTGGCCGTGCCGTACACCTCGGCGTAGGGCAGGGCCAGGCGCTCGGAGATCCGCAGCAGCGCGGGCTCGGGCAGGTAGTTGAAGGCCGCGTTCACATCTTGCAGAACCATGATCAGTGAGGCTCTCTGGGGCGGATAGCGGTCCATGATCGCGTCAGTCTTGACCACCGTCTCGTCGGCTTCCACCGGGATGGGCTCCGGCACGCGGATGCGCTGGTCCACCGGGCAGGCCGCGGCGCAGGCGCCGCAGCCGGTGCACTTGGCCAGGTCCACCGAGCGCGCTTTTTTTCGCACTTCGATCTTGAAGCGTCCCGCCTGGCCCTGGACCTTGTCCACCTCGGCGTAGGACAGCAGCTCGATATTGTTGTGCCGGGCGGCCTCCACCAGCTTGGGGGACACGATGCACATGGAGCAGTCGTTGGTGGGGAAGGTCTTGTCCAGCATGGTCATTACCCCGCCGATCGAGGGGTTCTTCTCCACCAGGTAGACCTTGTAGCCGCTCTCGGCCAGGTCCAGCGAGGACTGGATGCCGGCGATGCCCGCGCCGACCACCAGCACCGAGCCCAGGGGCTTGCCCTTCCCGTTGCCGCCGGCTGCAGCGGCGGGCCTGATGGCCGGGCGGGGGCGCTTCGCGGGCGCCGCGGCTTTCCCGGGCGCCTTGGGAGCCGCCTTGCGGGACGCGGTGGTTTTCCCTGCGGCCGGCGCTTTGCTCTTCACGCTGGTGTTGGCCATGTCGCTCACCCCTTGACCGCGGCCAGCGTCTTGTCCACGTTGGCCTTCACCGCTTCGCTGTCCACCCCGCCTTCCCCGAGCAGCAGGTGGATGCAGTCCCGCCGGAACTCGTGCGCCGCGGTGCTGACCCGGTCGATCTTCTCGCGCAGGGTCGCGGGGGCATAGCCCTCCTTCACCGCCAGGTCGCGCAGGGTGAACATGATGTCCGAGAAGTCCACGTCCTGGGGGCAGTTGGCCGAGCAGGTGTAGCACTGGGAGCACAGCCAGATGGTCTTGGAGCTCAAGACCTGCTCGCGCATGCCCAGCAGGATCATGCGGATGATCCTGCGCGGGTTGTACTCGTGCTCCACGTGGAAGACCGGGCAGCCGGCCGTGCAGGTGCCGCAGGCGAAGCACTTCTTGAGGTTCTCGCCGCCCGGGCGCGCGCTCAACTCGAATTTGAAGTTGGGATCCAGCTTCTTGCTGACAGTGACCTTCTCCATGCTCGCTCCTTCCCTTTAGTTCAGGACGGGGCGGGGCAGCAGCCCCGCCTCCTCCACGATCTGCGGCACGAACTTCTCCCACTCGATGGCCATGAGGTGGATGCCGGCCACCCCCTCCACCTCGCGCAGGCGGCGGATCTGCTCCACGCAGATCTTGATGCCCTCGGCCGCCTTGTCCTTGACCCCTTCCAGGCGCTGGATGTAGTAGTCCGGCACGCTCAGCCCGGCCACGCTGTCGCGCATGTACTTGGCCATGCCCACGGACTTCAGGGGGGTCAGGCCGGCCAGGATACTCACCTTCTGGTGCAGGCCGCGCGCGCGAACCTGGCGCATCCACTCCTCGAAGCGCTCCATGTCGTAGATGCACTGGGTCTGGATGAAGTCCACCCCGGCGGCGACCTTCTTGCCCAGGCGGATGGCCCGGAACTCCAACGGGTCGCCGAAGGGGTTCTCCGCCGCCCCGATGTAGATGCGCGGCTCCATGAGCGGCGCGGTCTTGGAGTTGCGGATTTCCTCGCCGCAGATGAACTTCTTGTCGTCGCGCATGGTTTTCAGCGCGCCGATGAGCTGGATGGAGTCCAGGTCGTAGACGTTCTTGCAGCCGTGATGGTTGCCGAAGCTCTGGTGGTCGCCGCTCAGGCACAGGATGTTGCGCAGGCCCAGGGCGTAGGCGCCCAGCACGTCGCTCTGGATGGCGATGCGGTTGCGGTCGCGGCAGGTGATCTGGATCACCGGCTCCACGCCGGCCTGCTGGGCCAGCACCCCGGCGGCGATGGAGGACATGCGCACGATGGCCGTCTGGTTGTCGGTGATGTTCACCGCGTCCACCTTGCCCTTGAGGTAGCCGGCCTTGACGGCGATCACTTCCGTCTCCACGCTTTTAGGCGGCCCCAGCTCCGCGGTTACCGCGAAGTGTCCGGCGGCCAGGACCTTCTCGAGGTTCGAATCCGCTTTCATGACTCCAGCACCATGTCTTCCCTGACGATCTTGCCGGGGCCCCCGTCCCGGCCCGTGCTCCAGTCCCGTATCGGCTGGTTCTCTTCCATCAGGTGCAGCAGCCCCAGGGTTTGCAGCCGGTCGTAGATGAGCTGCCAGCCGCACTGGATGTTCTTCTGGTCCACCTCGCACATCCCTTTCTGCGAGCCGCCGCAGGGCCCGTTCATCAGGCTTTTAGAGCAGCGCGCCACTGGGCAGATCCCGCCGAAGCGGTCCAGCACGCAGTCGCCGCAGCCGGCGCAGCGCTCGCTCCACACGCCCTGCTGCTCGGTGGTGCCGTAGAAGCGGGTGTTCAGGCCAGGGAGCACCCGCTTGCCGGCGAACACCTCGCTGGCGAACTGCACGCCCACGCCGCAGGCCAGGGAGAGCACCGCGTCGGCGGCTTCCACCTTGTCCCGCACCGCGTCGAAGAACTCCCGGTCGCACTGCCGCTCGATGGTCTGCTCGACGATCTGCATGCGGATGCCCTTCTCCCGGTTGGCCAGGCGCAGGGTGGAGGCCAGGATGCCGGCCTCTTTTTCGCCGCCGGCCATGCAGACCGTGACGCAGGTGCCGCAGCCCAGCACCAGCAGGTTGGAGTGCCCCTGCACCATGGCCTGGATCTCGGCGAATGGTTTCTGAACGGCCGTGATCATACCTTGCCTCCTGTGGCGGCGGTGGCGGCGGGCGCGCCGGCGGCTGGCAGCGCGGCCAGGCGCTCCTGCATGCCGCGCACGATCGCCGGGAGGCGATGCGCGTCCACCGACGAGACGAAATCCATGTGCACCCGCTCCTCGGCCAGGCCGGCCTCTTTCAACAGCTTGCGGGTGTACTGCAGGCGCTTGCGGGCGCGGGTGCTGCCGATCAGGAACTTGCAGTTGTCCACCGGGCAGCCCAGGACCAGCACCCCGGGGTGACCCTCCTCCAGGCACTTGAGCACCAGGCCAACCTCCGTTTTGCCCGTGCAGGGGAGGCGCACGAGCTCCAGCGCCTCCAGCACCGCCGGATCGCCCAGGGCCTCGGCGGCCTTCAGGGCGGAGTTCTCGCACGCGAAAGCGACGATCTTCTTTTCCATGTCACCTCACCTGGCTCAACACGGCCCGGTCCGACCAGGCCGGCAGCTCGATGGCCTTGGCCGGGCACTCCCCGGCGCAGATGCCGCACCTGCGGCAGGCCTCCGGGGCGCTGGCCGCAGCACCCTTGGCGTGGTCCACGTACATGGCCCCGTGCGGGCAGCTGCGCACGCAGGTCAGGCACAGGGCGCACTTGTCCGCGTCCACCACCGGCTGGGCGAGCTCCACCTCCAGGACGCCCGGCGCGAGCAGCTGGTGCGCGGCCAGGGCTACGGCTCTGGCCTCAGCCCGCAGCTGCGGCAGGTGGAACTGCCCGCGGCAGGCCCCGGCCGCGTAGACCCCCGGGCGGTTGGTCTCGCCCGGGAACAGGTGGATGTTGTTGGCCTGCATCTGCCCCAGCGCGTCGAGGCTCACCCCGAACAGGCGGGCCAGCTCGGGGTCCGCGCCGCTGGCCACCCCGTAGGGGCTCACCCCGGCCAGCTCGCACTCCAGGCTCACCTGCTGCCCCAGGATCGCGTCCCGGTAGCCGATCGTTACCGCTTTTCCGGCGGCGCTCAGGGCCAGCTCCCCCTCGAACTTGACGATGTCCACGCCGGCCTCCCGGGCCCGGCCGTAGAGCTCCTCCAGCTCCATGGCCCCCACGCGGATGTCGCGGCAGAACAGGTGCACCTGCAGCGTCTGCTCCTGCTGCAGCTTCAGGGCCAGCTCGAGCGCGCTCTGGCTGGAGGCCTTGGTCTCATCGATACGCCAGTCCAGGACCACGGCCACGCAGCGCACGCCGCGGCGGCGGGGCAGGCGCGCCACGGCCGCCTCCAGCTCGCCCATGGGCAGGACGGCCGCCCCGTCGAAGGGGGCTGTGCCGGCGGGGAGCTCGGCGGCGCCGGAGGCCAGCACCACCGCGCCGCAGCTCACCCGCTTGTCCCCCTGCGGGGTGCGCACACTCACCGCGAAGCCCCCCACCTGCCCCTCGACGCGCCGCACCCGGCTTGCGGCCAGCAGGGTGGCGCCCTTCAGCTCGAATGCCCCGCGCAGGACCCCGGCGCCCTCCGATCGTTCCACGAGGGTGACCGGGTGTCCGAGCGCGCTCAGGGCGGCCGCCGCCTCCAGGCCCGCGGCGCCGCCGCCCACCACCAGCACGCCCGCCTCCAGGGCGAGGCGCCGGTGATCGACGCGCGGAGTCTCGGCCAGGGCGGCCAGGCCTTTTTCGATGGCCCGGATAGCGGAGGCCGCGCGGCTGCGCGAAGCCAGCGCCGGAGCCAGGTCCACGCCCGCCACCGCGCTGGCAGGCAGCCTGGCCCGCCGGGCCACACCCTGCAGCAGGTCGCAGCCGCCCGCCGGGGCGATCCCGGCCAGCAGCATCTTGGCGAAGCCGCGCTTGGTTATTTTAGCCGCCAGCGCGGCGAGCTGCCGCGGGGAGCCGAATGCCTCCTCGACCAGCAGGCCCGGCCCCAGCCGGGCCGCGATGCGCTCGCGCTCTTTGGCGGTGAAGCGGCCGCCGTCGGCCAGCACCACGCCGATGAGGTTCCCGGTCTTGCTCATGCGCTCCTCCCGGCCATCGCCAGCGCCGTCGCCCGCGCCGAGGCCATGCTGTCGGGGATGCTTTGCGGCTCCAGGCAGGTGCCGCAGGCCCAGACCTGCGCGGCGGGGGTCCCGGAAGCCAGGAAGCCGTGCGCGTTGAGCGGCAGCCCGAGCATCCCGGCCAGGCGCGAGGTCTCCGGTTCGGGAGTCATTCCCACGGACAGGATCACCCGGTCGTGCTCGACCACCGTCTCCCGGCCGTCCGGGCTCTCGATGAAGAGCTCTAGCCGCCCGGAAGAGCTCTGCTCCACGCGGAAGGGAATCCCCCGGATAAAGCGCACGCCGGAAGCCTGGAGCTCGGCGCGCAGCGGCGTGAAGGCCTTGTCAAAGTTCTGTAGATCTATGTAGTAGATGGAAATATCCGCCTTGGGGTCGCGGTGCTTGGCGAGGCGCGCCAGGCGCAGCGCGTAGGCGCAGCAGACGGCGGAGCAGTAGTTGTTGCCTTCCTTGGGATCGCGGGAGCCCACGCACTGGACGAAGGCCACGCTGGGCCCGCCCAGGGACTCCTCGCGGGTGAGCAGCTCCTCGGCCTCGGCGCCCGTCAGCACGCCGGGGAAGCGGCCGTAGCCCAGGCGGATCTTGCGGGCGGCGTCGTAGGGCCGGTGCCCGGTGGCCATCAGCACCGCGTCCGCGTTCAGGGAGAGGGAGCTTTCCGCGGAGCCGGCGGTGATCGCCCCGGCGGAACAGGCCTCGACGCAGCGATCGCATTCCTTGCCCTGGTGCAGCCGGCAGCGCGCGAAGTCCACGGCGTATTGGACCAGCTCCGCCTTCTGGAACCGCGCGATGGCGCCCTGCGGGCAGGCCTGCACGCAGGCGCCGCAGTCCACGCAGCGGCCCGGGTCGATGCCGGGGTTGGAGCGCGTGGCCCGCACGGTGAAGCTGCCATTGTGCCGGATGGCCTGCACCGCGGAGCCGGCGATGATGCGCACGCGCTCCTGCCGGGCCGTGCGGGCGAGCTGGCTGGCGGCCACGCACACCCCGCAGCGGCTGCAGGACTCCGTGGCCTTGCAGCAGTATTCGAGCAGCTTCCCGCCGAAGCGGTTGGCCTGCTCGAGGATGGTGACCTCGTGGCCGAGCCCGGCCAGCTCGCCGCCGGCCGTGCAGCCGCTGATCCCACCCCCCAGTACAAGGTATCTGCTCATGTACCTCCGCCTTCAGGGCGCCATTATAGCCGAGGAAAAAGGGTAAAATTGGTAATTTGGTCTATTTTTTTTGGAAAATTATACGGATTTTGACAGATTTGGTCGACTACCTGGCCGCCCGTCCTCAAACCCTGCACGTCCTCAGATCCTGCCGCCGCGAACCGCGGAGATGTAGCTCATGCCGAATTGGTCCTCGCCGAGGAGGAAGGCGCGCGTCAGCTGGAACGGCTCGGAGCCCTCGTCCAGCTTTCCCAGCGCGGAGTCGTTGATCTGCAGCGGGTCCACGATGCCGCCGTCCAGGCCGCGCTGCACGCCCAGTTTCGTAAACACCTGGTTGATCAGCTTGCGGTTGGGCATGCCGTAGGAGATGTTGCTGAGGCCGGGGGCGAAGTGGATCGCCGCGCCGTACTTTTTCCGCAGCGCCTCCACGCTGTCCAGGATCAGGCGCCCGTTGCCCGGATCCACCGACACGGGAAACACCAGGGGATCCAGGTAGATGTCCTCCGCGCTCAGGCCCGCTTTGGTCAGGAGAGCCATGAGGCGTTCGACGTTGGCCACCCGCTCTTCCTTGCTGGTGGGCATGGCGGCTTCCCCGCCGGCGGCAGCGATGACCGCCGCCTTGGCCGCCCCCGCGGCGCGCACGGCTTCCTTGCGCTCCAGCGACACGGAGTTCACCAGGGGCTTGCCCTTGGACCGGTCGCAGGCGGCCAGGCCGGCTTCCAGGATGTCCACGTTGGAGGAGTCGATGCTCAGCGGCACGGAGGCGACCTGCTGCAGCACCTTCGCCGCCCACTGCACCACCTTCCGACGCTCCTCGACCTCGGTGCTGAACTCGTCCACGTTCAGGTCCAGGAAGTGCGCGCCGTGCGCCTCCTGGGCGCGCACCATATGGTGCAGGTATTCCACGCCCGCCTTTTGCCCCGCGGCGTCCCCGTACAGTCCCTGCCAGATGCCGACGGCGGCGTGCTTGACCTTGCCGGCGGCCCAGTCGCCGGAGTCCTGGAAGGCCTTGGGCACGGGTAGACGCTTCTGCGCGTCCCCGTCCTTGTACACGATGGCCCAACCCTGGCCGGGGGATTCCTTGACGAACTCGCCGCCGACCTTATAGATGCGCGTGCAGTGGATATTTTCGCCTACTGCGATGAACTTGCCCTTCGCCATGCCGCCGATGGTAGCAGGGTTGGCTGATTTTAGCAAGATAAAAGCTTGCGCGCTCCGCCGGGAAAGGGCAGAATGAGGGAACATCAACGGAAGCGGAGGATGCAAACCATGGCAGCGCAGGTCATCGACGGGAACAAGATCGCGGCTCAGATCCGCGGCGAGCTGGAGCAGGAAATCAGGGGCCTAATCGAAAAGCACGGGGTCACCCCGGGGCTGGCGGTAGTCCTGGTGGGGGAGAATCCCGCCTCGCAGCAGTACGTGAAGAACAAAAACAAGGCCGCCCACGAAATCGGGGTCTACTCGGAGCAGCACAATCTGGCCAAGGACACCCCGGAGGCAGAGCTCCTCGCCCTGGTCGGAAAGCTCAACGCCGACCCGAAGATCGACGGGATCCTGGTGCAGCTGCCGCTGCCGCGGCACATCGACGAGAAGAAGGTGCTCAACCTCATCGACCCGAACAAGGACGTGGACGGCTTCCACCCCATGAACCTGGGGCGGATGATGGTGGGCGACCCGGGCTTCCTGCCGTGCACGCCCCACGGGGTGGTGAAGATGCTCGCCTACTCCGGCTTCAAGCCGGCCGGCAAGCACGTGGTGGTGGTGGGGCGCTCCAACATCGTGGGCAAGCCCGTGGCCAACATGCTGCTGCAGAAGGCCGAGAACGCCGACGCCACGGTCACCGTCTGTCACTCCCGCACTCCGGACCTGCCGGCCGTGACCCGGCAGGCGGACATCCTGATCGCGGCCATCGGCAAGCCGGAGTTCATCACCGCCGACATGGTGAAGCTCGGGGCGGTGGTCATCGACGTGGGGGTGAATCGGGTGGAGGACCCCTCCAGTCCCAAGGGCTTTCGCTGGGTGGGGGACGTCAAGTTCGACGAGGTGGCCGCCAAGGCTGCGGCCATCAGCCCCGTGCCGGGGGGGGTAGGGCCCATGACCATCACCATGCTGCTGTACAACACCGTGCAGTCCGCCAGGCGCCGGGCGTCGAAGTAGACTGGCGCGGTGCTCGTATAAGCCGGCCCTAAGCGAACAGCTTCGCAAACTCCCGGCGGGGGCGCTTTTTCCAGTCGCCCTGGTGGTAAACCGCGCTGGCGATGAGGGGCAGAACGGTCGTGGCCTCGGCGAACACCATCTGCTCGTGCGCCGTGTCCACCTTGCCCCAGGAGCTGGCCTCCTTGAGCGTGGAGCTGGAGCAAGCCCCGTCGCGCACGTCGGCAACGGTGATCTGCACCGCGTACTTGTGCATGGGCACCTCCTGGCCCAGCACCTCGGCGCAGACCACGGTGTCCTGGGCGAAGTTTTTCGGCACCCCGCCGCCGATCATGAACAGGCCGGTGGTGTGGGCCTTGATCTTGAGCTGCGTGAGCTCGCGGAGGTCGCGCACCGAGTCGATGGCTACGTGGGCCTGGGGGCGTTCGCTTTGGTGCAGCACCAGTCCGAAACCGGCGCTGGAGTCCGAAAAGGCCGGGCAGAAGACCGGCACCGCGAGCTCGTAGGCGGTCTGGACCAGGCTGCCCTTCTTCTGCGCGTGGCCGCAAGCCAGGTACCTGCCCATCTCCCGGATGAAGCCCCGGGAGGAGTACACCCCGGAGCCCAAGCCGTCGGCGATATCCTTGATCGCCCGGTCGCAGGCCTGCAGCTCCTCCTCGTCGATGTAGGTGTCGTAGATGCGGTCGATGTAGTTCCTGCGCAGCTCCCGGTCATCGACGTGGGGGGTGCCCTGGTAGTGCCGGAAGCCCAGGGCCTCGAAGAAGTCCATGTCCACGACCGCCGCCCCCGTGGCCACCACCGCGTCGGCCAGGTTGAAGCGCAGCATGTCCGCGAACAGGGCCAGGCAGCCCGCCGCCCCGGCGGAGCCGGCGATGGTCAGGATGATGCTGCAGTCCGGGTCGCGGACCATAGCGGACAGCACCTCCGCGGCGCGGGCCGCCTCCCTGGCGCTGAAGGACATGGCCCCCATGGCCTGGAGGATCGGCCTGGCGTCGAAGGAGGTGATGTCCACGTGCTCCACCGTGCTCGTGAGGAATTGCTTCTTGCTCATGGCGTTTCTCCTTGGAAGCGGTAGGCCAGCAGCTTGTAGACTAGCTTGGCCGCCAGGAAGTCCGGCGCCCGGTTGGCCGACGGGGCGAGCTCGACCACGTCGAAGCCCACCAGCTCCCGTTCGCGGCAGAGGCGGGCGGCCAGCGCCAGGACCTGGTACCAGCCCAGGCCCCCGGGCTCCGGGGTGCCCGTGGAAGGCATGATCGCGGGGTCCAGGGCGTCCAGGTCCACGGTCAGGTAGACCCGGGGGCCCAGGCGGCGCACCACCTCCCGCTCCCACCCCCGGCGGCCGGCAAGCTGCTGGGCGAAGAACACGCGCCGGGGGTCCAGGCCCTTTTTTTCCGCGGCGTCCATGGAGCGGATGCCCACCTGCACGATAGGGGCGAGCTCCCGCACCCGGGCCATCACGCAGGCGTGGTTGAACCGGCTGCCCTCGTATTCCTCGCGCAGGTCGGCGTGCGCGTCCAGCTGCAGCACGCAGATCCCCTTGTAGCGGGCGGCCGCGGCGCGCACGGCCCCCACGCTCACTGAGTGTTCCCCGCCGAGCACTACCGGGAAGCGCCCGGCACGATAGTGGGCGGCGACCCGCTCCTCCACGGCCCGGACCATGCTCTCCGGGGAGGAGGCTTCGGTGACCGGCTCGTCGGTGAGGATGCCGTGACGGTAGGGCTCGCTGGAGGTCTCGAGGTCGTAGAGCTCCAGGTGAGAGGAGGCCTCGATGATCGCCTCAGGGCCGCGGTCCGCCCCCTTCAGCCAGGTGCTCGTGCCGTCATACGGGACCGGGACGACCGTGATGCGGGCGCGGTCGGGATCGCGGTAAGCCTCCGGCAGGTCGCCGAAGCCGCTCATGAGGGCAGAAACACGCCCCCAGACTCCAGCACGGGCCACAGGTAGTTGGTGAAGCACAGGCTGACCAGGGCCGTGCCGAAGCGCTTTTCGGGCACGAAGCTGCGCAGGAGCAGGCGCCTTCCCTCCAGCTCGTAGTCTTGCGTGTAGCCATTGGTGTATAGCTCCCGGAGGCTTTCCTCCAGCTGGCTCTCCGCCTCAGGCTCGGCGAGCGAGCCGTTGTACTCGCACACCAGCCCGCCGTACCTTTCTCCCGTACATTTGTCGAATAACCAGCCCCAGATGATGCCGGCGGTCGCCCGGGTGCCCGCATTGGCGGTGGCGGCGGCCATGATGGTCTCCATGACCGAACCGTGGGTGAGCCGTCGGGGCTTGGCGGTTTCGTTGGCTACGGCGGGAAGGATGGAGGAATAGGTCATGATGTTGCACATCTCTATCCCCGCATCCCGCAAGGCCAGGTGGTAGGAACCGGCGTGCACCGTGATGTCGCTCTGGCCGGTCCCCTCGGTTACGAAAAAATCTTTTGGAATTCTGTTTCCAAGAAGAATGCCTTCGGAAACAGGCACCGGCAGAACCCGGCTCCTGTTCCCCGGGAGAATGAGGGTATTCTTCATTTCTTTCCGCTAGGAACCTCCTGTGCCTAATTTGAATTTCATAAAAGTTGCGAACAATATAGTTATTTCACCCTCAATGTCAATAGAAATCGCCAAATTATCTTGCGGCCTTGACCCGCGTCCAGATCTGGTCGTAGAGGGTGGTCGCCTCCTCCACGTCCTCCAGCATGGCGCTCCTGGCCAGCTCCGCCTCCGCGGGGTAGATGCGCGGGTCGCTGCGCATTTCCTCCTCGATCAGGGGCAGGCTCGCCTCGTTGGGCGTGGCGTAGGCGAGGTAGTTGGAGAGCGCGGCTCCTACCTCCCCGTCCAGGAGGAAATTGATGAAGGCGTGCGCCTTTTCTGTATTACGGCTTCCGGCGGGGATGGTCAGCGCGTCCACCCACACGATGGTGCCCTCCTCGGGCAGGGCGAAGTCGGTGTTTTCGTCCAGCTTGACCAGGGCATCCCCGTTGTAGGCGATCCCCACCCAGGCGTCGCCGGAGAGCACTTTGTCGACGCTGTCCGGGCTGCCGTAGAAGCCCAGGAGGCGGCCGGTGCGCGCGGCCAGGAGCGTCTTGCCCGCCTCGGCCAGCTCCCCGGCGTCGCGGGTGTTGGGGGAGGCTGCGCGCAGGAGCAGCGCGGCGGCCATCAGGTCGCGCATGGAGTCCAGCAGCACCACGGGGCCGGGCTGGGCCCCGGGGTCCAGGACGGCCGCCCAGGACGGCCGGAAGTCCGGCAGCTTGTCCGTGCGGTACACCAGGCCCATGGTGCCCCACTGGTAGGGCAGGCTGTACCGGCCGCCCGGGTCGTAGGCCGGGTCGCGGAAGCGGGCGCTCACGTTGACAGCGTTGGGGATCTTCGCCGGGTCCAGGGGCTCAAGCAGGCCCTTCTTGATCATGGTGCGCACCGCGTGGTCGGACATGACCACCACGTCGTACTGGCCTCCGGCGCTGGCCACCTTGCTCATCATGGTCTCGGTGTTCTCGTAGGTGTCCAGCGCCACCTTCACGCCGGCCTGCTTCTCGAAGCGCTCCACCAGCGCCGGGTCGATATACTCCGACCACATGAACACCGACAGGCTGCCTGCGGTGCGGGAGCAGCCGGAAGCCAGCACCGCCAACGCGATGAGCCAGGGCATTCTTTTCATCGATCATTCCTCCTTGGGGCTGCGGAGCACCAGCTGCAGCAGCACGACCAGCAGCACGGTGACCAGGAAAATGACGGTGGACAGGGCGTGCACCTCGGGGGTGATCCCGCGGCGCAGCGAACCATAAATGTAGATGGGCAGGGTGACCGAGGTGGGGCCGGAGGTGAAAAAGCTGATCACGAAGTCGTCGATCGACAGGGTGAAGGCCAGCAGGGCCGCGGCCACGATCCCGGGGGCCAGCAGGGGCAGGGTGACGTGCCGCAGGGTGTACCAGGAGCCGGCGTACAGGTCGCGGGCCGCCTCTTCCACCGTGCGCCCGATCGTCGCCAGGCGGCTGGCCACCACCAGGGCGACGAAGGATATCTGGAAGGTCACGTGGGCGACGATCATGGTGCCCAGGCCCAGGCGCAGGCCGGGGAAGGCCGCCCGCGCGGTCTCGAAGGCCAGCAGCAACCCCACGGCGAACACGATGTCCGGGGTCACCACCGGGATGTAGACGAAGCTGTCCAGGAGGCCGGAAAACCAGCGGGGCCAGGGGAAACGGCGCAGGCCCAGGGCCAGCGCCGTGCCCAGGAGCGTGGCGATCAGGGTGGAGGCCAGGGCCAGCACCAGGGTGTTGCGGGCGGCCTCCAGGACCAGGTCGTTGGCCGCCAGGCGGGCGTACCAGCGCAGGGAGAAGCCCGCCCAGCGCACGCTGTAGCGGGAGGCGTTCAGCGACACGGCGGCTACGGCCAGAAGCGGCAGGTACAGCAGCCCCATGGCCGTCAGCGAGACGGCCGGCACGGCCGGGTGCAGGCGTCTGTTCACGGCAGTATGGAGCTCTCGTCCCGGCGCCGCGCGGCGGCGAATACCGCCAGGGTGAGGAGGGTCAGCACCAGGCTCACGGCCGCGCCGAAGGGGAAGTCCCGGCTGACCCCGAACTGGTGCTGGATGAGGTTGCCCAGCAGCCAGGATTTGCCGCCTCCGAGGATGTCCGGGATGACGAAGGCGCCCATGGCGGGGATGAAGGTCAGGATCAGCGCCGTGGCCAGGCCGGGCAGGGTCTGCGGCAGGATGGCGTGCAGGAACGTGCCCAACGGCCGCGCGTACAGGTCCTGGCTGGCCTCCACGATCCCCCAGTCCAGCTTCTCCACGTTGGTGTACAGCGGCAGTACGGCGAAGGGCAGCGAGTTGGAGACCATGCCCACGTACAGGGCGAAGGTGGAGGGGTAGAGGGCCTTGGCCGGCTCGATCAGGCCCAGGCTCTGGGCCAGGCGGGCGAAAGGCATCTGGTTTCCAAGCAGCAGCATCCAGGCGTAGGTGCGGATGACCAGGTTGGTGCAGAAAGGGATGATCACCAGGGTGAGCAGCAGGTAGCGGCCGACCGGCGGGCGGGTGGCGATGAAGAAGGCCAGCGGGTAGGAGATCGCCACGGTCAGCGCGGTGGTCACCGCGGACACCAGCATGGTCCTGCCGAAGATGGCCAGATAGGCGCCGGTCCAGCCGAACCTGTCGTACCCGGCCAGGCGGCGGAAGTTCTCCAGGCTCCAGGTCCACTGGACCTCGCCCAGCGGGCCGCGGGTGGCGAAGGCCCACAGGGCCATGGCGCCCAGGGGGGCCAGGAGCATCACGGCGATCCAGACCAGGGGCAGGGCGATCAGGGCCAGTCCGCGCAGGGTGAGAGGCCGGGTACCGGCCAGCTCGCCGTACCAGATGACCAGCCTATTCAACCAGCGGCTCCAGGTGCTCCGCCGGAAGCTCCAGCCAGACGCGCTGCCCCAGGGACAGGCGCACGCCGGAAAGGCAGCGCAGGCGCAGGCCGCTGGGCTGCACGAACACGTCGACGTGGTCCCCCCGATAAATGAGCTCCGAGACCGCCACGCGCAGGCCGTTGGCGAGGGGCCGGTCCGAGCGCACCTTGATCCGCTCCGGGCGGATGGCCAGCATCCCTTCCAGCCAGGGGGGGGCGACGCGGGGCAGCAGGGGGCCCAGCTCGGTCCGGCACACCCCGTTGTCGCAGACGGCGGGGATCAGGTTGGTGGTGCCCAGGAACTCGGCCACGAAGCGGCTGGCCGGGTGGTCGTAGACCTCCGCCGGGGAGCCGGACTGCACGATGCGCCCGTCGCGCATCACGAAGATGCGGTCGCTCACGGTCATGGCCTCGTTCTGGTCGTGGGTGACCAGGATGAAGGTCTTGGCGAGGCGGCGCTGCAGCAAGCGCAGCTCCAGCTGCACCTCGGAGCGCAGCTTGGCGTCCAGGGAGGACATGGGCTCGTCGAGGAGCAGCACGTCGGGCTGGTTCACCAGGGCCCGCGCCAGGGCCACCCGCTGGCGCTCCCCTCCGGAGAGCTGGTGGGGGTGGCGGCGCCGGAAGCCCTCCAGGTGCAGCATGGCCAGCGCGGCCTCCACGCGCCGGCGGGTCTCTTGTGGAGGAAACTTCCTGGCCTTGAGCCCGAAGGCGATGTTGTTTGACACGTCCAGGTGGGGGAACAGCGCGTAGCTTTGAAAAACGGTATTCACCGGCCGGCGGTTGGCCGGCAGCCCTGAGATGTCCCGGCCGCTCAGGACCACCTTTCCCTGGTCGGCCAGCTCCAACCCGGCCACGATGCGCAGGAGCGTGGTCTTGCCGCAGCCGGAGGGCCCCAGGATGGTGACGAACTCGCCGCTGGCCACGGTGAGGGACACGTCCCGGAGCACTTCGGTGTGATTGAAGCTTTTGCGGATTCCCTGCAGCCGCACCTCGCAACTCTCGGCGGCCGCTTCCTGGAGGGGGAGTACTAGAGCACCGCCGCCGGCTTCGATGCTGCGATCGAAGAAGGGAACGGCCGCGGCGGCGCCGAAGCGATGGAATGGCTTTTCCAACTCAGAAAATCCTCCTCGCGCGCGGGCCCGCTTCCGGTTTGACCGCCCCGGGTCAAGCGCCAGTCAAGCGCAAATATAAACCACGCGCCCAGGCATTGCAATATGATTTTTCAACCCAGGGGGACCCCCAATTTCGCAAGCTGCTCCTTCAGCCCGTCGTACAACCGGCGGTGCTCCGGGGTGGGGGTGAGCGACTCCACGTCGTACAGCCGCTCGAAGGCCTCGCCCTGGGGGGCCTTCTCCAGGTCGATGTTGTCCTTGTACAGCTCGTACAGCCGGGCCACGATTTCCGCGGCCCGGGCGCGCGTTAGGCGCGCGGCGGCGTGGGCCACTTCGGCGAACAGCCGCCCCATGAGGGGGCTGACGTTGTTGAAACCCAGCGGCTCGGCGGGCCGGGGCCCGCTCACGTTGGAGCCGCTCGGCACGGAAGCCAGGGCCAGGGCCGAGAACTCATGGGCGTACTGGGCCGAGCCCGGGCGCCCCGAGGTGGTGTGGCTGGTGGTGGCCACGATGTGGCTGCCCCGGGCCACCGCCTGGTTGACCAGGCTGGAAAGGAACAGGGAGTGCATGTTGGTCTGCTGCTTGAACTTGAGGTGCTGCGGGCCGATGTGCACGATCTCCCCGCCCAGCAGGACCGCGGCGATGAAGGAGGCGGCGGCCGCGATGGCCGTGCCCGCCGGCCCCCCGCCGTAGCCACCGATCAATGGGGTGAAGGCCAGGTAGATCGGGCAGCCGTAGGCCTGGTAGTAGGCCAGGCGGGTCAGGCTCACGTCGTCCACCTGCAGCTCCGAGATCATGACCATGGCCCGCGGGTCGCTCGCCCTCAGGCCCCAGGCCTCGTTGGTGCAGGCGATCTCGTTCAGGGCCATGACCGCGTGCCCGACGATCGCCAGGCCGGGCCGGCCGGCGCGGCGGACCGCCTCCCGCGCCCACTGCCCGTACAGAACCGCGGCGCGGCTCGCCAACCCCGAGGTCGGGCGGAACACCAGCCCGTCCAGCTTCTTGAGATAGCCCGGGAAGAACAGGGCGTCGATGAGGCGCTCCTGGGCGAAGGCCTCGTTGAGCTTCACGAACATCTCCTCCGAGGTGTCCGCGTTGAACGGGCCGCAGAACACGAACGGGGCGCGCGGGTCCTCCACCCCGCGGTGGTGCGCGGCGGTGGTTTCCTTGCCCTGGCCCATCTGGACGCGATCCGGGACGAAGCGTAGGGCCTCCTCCACCTCCTCGGGGGAGAACTCGATCACCCGGCTGGAGTTCATGCTGAACAGCCCCGTGGCCAGGAGCAGCCTCTTTCCCGCCTGCCAGCAGCGGTCGGCGAGGGCATCGTCCAGGTTGACCAGGGTCTTGCCGTCCCAGCGCACCTCCAGCTCCTTCTCCAGCTTGAGCACGTTGCTCGAGACGCGCTTTAAAAGAAAGTCGTTGGCCTGCATGAGTGGGCCGGTCTCGGCCCGTCTGGCGATCTCCTTGAAGTTCACTTCGCCCACCTCCGCCGGTTGGCCTCCAGCATCTGCACCGCCTCATAGGCCCCGCGGGCGTAGCCGTCCGCGCCGATCTGGGCGGCCCAGGCCTGGGTGACCGGGGCGCCGCCCACGGCCACGAAAAACTTCTCCTTCAGGCCCTTGCCGCGCAGCAGCTCCAGCACGTCGCGCTGGTAGAGCATGGTGGTGGACAGCAGCGCCGACAGGCCGATCACGTCGGCCTTCTGGGCGGCCGCCGCTTCGAGGAAGCGCCCGGAGTGCACCTCCACGCCCAGGTCGTGCACTTCGTAGCCGTTGGCCGAGAGCAGGGCCGCCACCACGGTCTTGCCGATGTC
>CAZMWZ010000025.1:11094-22883 GCA_964570045.1 uncultured Spirochaetaceae bacterium | reverse complement strand
GATCTGGTTGCCCCAGGAGATGTCCTTCTTCTCCTTTTCCTGCTTGGCCCGCTCCGCATCCTGCTGCTGGCGGAAGTACTGGTACACCCGGGAGCGCAGTACCTTCATGGCCATGGCCTTGTTCTTGTGTTGGCTGCGCTCGTTCTGGCACTGGACCACGATGCCTGTCGGGAAGTGAGTGATGCGTACGGCCGAGTCGGTCTTGTTCACGTGCTGCCCGCCGGCCCCGCCGGCGCGGTAGGTATCGATGCGGATGTCGTCGGGACGGATGTCCACCTCGATGGTGTCGTCGATGACCGGCGAGGCGAACACCGAGGCGAAGGAGGTGTGCCGCCGGGCGGAGGCGTCGAAGGGGGAGATGCGCACCAGGCGGTGGATCCCCGACTCAGACCTCAACAGGCCGTAGGCGTACTCCCCGGTGACTTCCACGGTGACCGACTTGATGCCGCCTTCGGCCTCCAGCAGGTCGATGATCTCGACCTTGAAGCCGCGCTTCTCGGCCCAGCGCGTGTACATGCGAAGAAGCATGCCGGCCCAGTCGCAGGCCTCGGTGCCCCCCGCCCCCGAGTGGATCGTCAGAAAGGCCGGCGCGGAGTCGCTCTCGTCGCTCAGGAGCTGTAGGAGCTTGAGGCGGGCGAAGGTCGCCTCGAGGTCTTCCAGGCTGCGACGCAGCTCCGGCTCCAGGGACTGGTCCTCCTCCTCCACCGCCAGCTCGAACAGCTGCCCCAGTTCCGCCACCTCGGCGCGCAGGGCCTCCCACGGCTCGTACTTCTTCTTCAGCTTCTTGAGCACCCCCAGGGTGCCCTCGGCCTTTTCGCGGTTCTTCCAGAAGTCCGGGTCGGCAGTCTGGCGCTCCAGCTCGGCCATTTTCCCCTTCAGGGCATCGGGGTCAAAGACGCCTCCAGGATTCCTCGATTTGCTCCACGAGCCGCTGTTGCGGGTTGCCCAGTTCCTCCAGCATGTTACAGTCCCTTTCCTTCAACCGTCAGCACGAGCTTGCGCCACTTCTTTTCCTTCAGCGAGCTGACCACCAGGGTGTCTCCCAGCGGATACTGGTAGATGCGCAGGGAGTCGTACGAGTCGGTCAACCCGTCCAGCTCCTTTTTCAGGCGCAGCAGGCTCTTCTCGCTGATAACCGTGGATTCGTACAGGTTCTGCTGCAGCTTCCGGAACCCGTACTGCAGCAGCAGGTTGTTCACGCTCCCGAGATGGTCCGCATTGCCCAGGTCGCAGGCGACGGCGACGAACATAAGATTGATAAAGTGTAAAGAATCGCCTATTTTGTGTCAAATGATCTTTTCCCGCATCCGAAGAGTATCCTAGGATGAGAAAAGCGGCTCTCCTCTTGCTGCTGGCCGTCCTAGGCGCCCGGGAGGCGCGCCCCGAGGTCTCCGCCCCCTTCGTCTCCCGCCTGAAGGCCCAGGCCGGGCAGGCCAGCATCACTTTGAGCTGGCGCCCGGTCCCCGGTTTCGAGGGCTCGTACAGGATCTACCGCCACACCCGGGAGATCGACGAGGCGAGCTTCCCGGCCGCGGTCCAGGTCGCGGCGGTCGGCCCAGGAGTCGCCAGCTACGAGGACTTCCCCCCGGGCCGCGAGGCTTATTTCTATGCCGTGCTGTTGGACGACGGAAAGCTCTCCCCTTTGTTCATTCCCTTTCGAAATAAAACCTCCGCGCCGGCCCAGATCGCCGATGTAGCCCCGGAACCGGACCTGGCCGCGCGCATCAGCGGCCTTACCGCCGAGGTGGTCGAGGACGCCGTCCGCCTGCGCTTCCAGTCAAGCCGCGGCGACCGCGAGCTGCTGCTGTTCCGCAGCCTGTACCCGATGCGCTCCGGCGAGGACCTGCTGGCCGCCTCCTCGCCGGTTGCCCTGGATCCGGGGGCGCGCGGGTACGAGGATTACCCGATCCCGGGACTCGACTATTATTACGCGCTCATCGATGCCGGGTTGTTCAAGATCGGCAAGCCGGAGCTCGCCGCAGGCGAGAGCTCCACGACCCGTCCCGTCCAGGTGCCGATTGGCGCCGGCCGTGTAGGCCTGCTGCCGCCCTCCGCGGGGCTTACCCCCGCGCGGCAGGGGCGTCAGCCCGCGGAAGCGGCGCGTCAGCCCGCAGAAGCGGCGCCTGAGCCCGCAGAAGCGGCGCCTGAGCCCGCGGAAGCGGCGCCCGCGGCTCGCTCCGCGCCCCTGCCCTACCTCGCCCTGGATGACGCCATGGGGATGCCGGTGACGCCGCTTCCCGCCGCGCGGCCGATCAGCCCCGCCACCCGACGCGCCGTGGAAGCCGTGCTGGCGGAGGCTCCCCCACGCGCCGCCCGCATGCTGCCGGTCCAGGCGCTGAGCGAGGACCTGGGCGCCGGTGGCGAGTCCGAGGGTTTCGGCTTAGGCGTCCTGCTCGCGGACAACCTGCTCAAGGGGGACCTGCCGGGGGCGGAGAAAGGGCTCCTCGCCTTTCTCGCGGTGCGACGCTCGGCGGCGGCCGAGGCGCGAGCGCACTTCTACCTGGGCCAGGTGTACTACCTGCAGGGGAATCTCGAGCGCTCGGTTCTGGAGCTGCTGCTGGCCAGGCAGCTGTACTATGCCGCGGTGGAACCCTGGCTGGACGCCTGCCTGCTGGGCCTGCGCGGACGGTAGCCCGCCCTTACTCCTGCTCCAACTGCAGCGAGACCTTCCCTTCCCATTGCTCCCCCGCCGGGAGCGAGAATTTCCACGAGAGGACCAGGCAGCTGGACTGGTATTGGCGCGTCCGCCCCGCGGGCGGGTAGGAAACCGTCTCCACGGGCAGGCTCCACAGGGTGAAGGGGCTCGCGGCCTCCAGCCTGATGGCCACCGAGTTGGCCAGGTCCCGCACCAGAACTCCTTCCAGCTTGTCCGCCTCGGCGCGGTCGGTGCCCAGCTCCCGCTTCTGGCTGCCCTTCAGCGCCAGGATGCGGGACTCGCCACGCGAAGGCAGCGAGAAGTTCATCTCCAGGCCATACCATAGATCCAGCTTGGCGGGGGAATCGTTGCGCAGCAGCAGCACGCATTCGATCGAACCGTCCTTGAAGCGGTAGCGCTTCTGCACCGTGAAGGGGTGGTCCTTGCGGCGCAGGCGCAGGCGCCCGGTCCGGGTGAGACCGATGTCCTCGTGCTCCCGCCGCAGGTGAGCCACTTCGAAGGGCTGGTTCAGGAAATCCCCCTGCTCGGCGTAGGTCATACGGTCGAAGGCCTCGACCTGGGTTTCGGGGCCGAAGAAATGGTCCAGGAACGCTTGCCGCAGGTACCAATCGCAGCCCTCGTACTTGTAGCGGTGGTAGGGCTGAGGCCAGCGGGCGATCGTGCCGAGGTAGTTCCAGGAACAGGGCAGGAAATCCAGCTCCGCGAGCCCTGCGCCGCGGAGCTCCACCACCGCGTTCAGGGTTTTCCCCTGGTAGAGGTACTCCGGCTCTCCGTCCATGTCGAAATCCGCGGGGATGATCGAGGGCAGAAAGCTCTGCCCGCTGCGGGCGATCTTTTCCGCCTCGATGAAGGCGCGGTAGCTGGACTGGCGCAGGCGGGCGTCGAAGATGCCGCTGCTGGGGCCGTCCCCGTGCCAATAGACGGAGCCGTTCTGCCCCCGCCACAGCTCCTCCAGCGCGGACTTCTTCCGGGACTTGTCCCCGCGCATCTGGTTGACCAGCAGGTGCGTGTACAAGAGGCGCGAATACAGCAGGTTGAGCTCCGGGTACTTGGTAATGAACTGCCGGAAGTAGCCGCCGGGCATGTAGGCGTCGGCATCCGGCCGGCGCAGGCGCCTGGCGGCCTCCAGGAAGGTCTTCTGGCGCTCGGTGTCCAGGGCCGCTCTCATGAGCTCGCCGTGGGCCAGGCAGGGGAAGTACACCCGGCCCCGCGGCTGCAACACCCCGCCCTCCAACCGCGGGGTGACCGGCTGCAGCCACTCGCGGTTGGCCTCCACCAGATCGAAGAAGGTCTCCAGCCACTTCTCCTGGTAGCAGATGCGGTGCGTCCCCTCCCGCTCCCCCAGCCGCTCGCCTTCCAGCAGGACCGCCGCCGTCCTGCAGCCCTGATCGCCCGCCAATTCGCGAAGGGCCTGCACCATCTCGGCCGGTGTGCGCAACGGGATCATCTCGACCAGAGCGTTGCGGATGGGCAGGACGCTGATGATCTTGCCCTGCTCTTCCACCAGGTAAGGGGCGAAGCACTCCTCGGGGCCGATGCCGGCGATGTGGAAGTGCCGGTCGTCCAGGAAGGTGTACTCCAGGCCGCTGTTGCGCAGGATACGCGCCAGCGTGGGCTCCCAGACCCTCTCGGCCAGCCACCCGCCCCGAGGCCGCACCCCGAAGGTGGTGCGCAGGTAGGTCGTGAGCTTCTCGATCTGGCCGAGCTTGTCCCCGTCAGGGATCAGGCTAAGAATGGGCGAGTAGAAACCACCGCCTAGCAGCTCCACCTGCTGGCGCCGCACCATCTCGCGCAGGAGCGTAAGAAACTCCGGGTGCTGCTCCTCCAGCCATTCGAAGAGGGAGCCGCAGTAGTACAGGACCACCGGCAACCGCGGGTGATTGTACAGCAGGCTCAGGAACGGCTTGTAGGCGCTCTGGTAGGCTCCCTCGAAGCGCTCGGGGAAGTTCCCCTCCGGCTGATGGTTGTAGGTCCCGAATATCAACCGCAGCGATTTGCTCATGTCAGGGAAGGCCGCCTCCTCATTGTATCACCATCGCCCGCCATTTCCCAGCTTTTTTCTTAAAGGCGCTCCGCTCACCCGGCCAGCCGGGCGAGGAGCACGCGGTCGAAGGCCAGGAAAGCCATGCTCATGAGCCCCGTGGTCACCAGGTACAGAGGCAGCCCGTGCAGCGCTCGCGGCGCCCGCTCCATCTCCAGCCGCTCGCGCAGCCCGGAAAACACCACCGCGGCCAGCAAGTAGCCCGCGCCCGCCGCCAGCCCGGTCACCAGGCTCCCCAACACGCCGGACCCCGCGGTGAGCAGGCCGACCCCCAACACCGCGCAGTTCATGACCGGCAGGATCCGCCCCGCCTTTCCGCCGGCGGGCAGCAGCACGAGCAGCGCCAGAACCAGACAGAGGGCGATGAGCTGCAGGCTCTCGAGGCCCAGCGGGACCAGCACCAACCGCCGCACGGCCCAGGAGGCCAGCGCCGCCGCGGGCATGGCCGCCGCCGGCAGGAGGCCCAGCCGCGGCGCCGGTCGGCGGGGCAGGCCGAGAATAGGGCAAACCCCGAGCAGCTGGCCTAGCACGACGTTGTTGACGAAGGTGAAAGTCAGGATGGTGCCGACGGCGCTCATGAACTTTTCCCCCCCGGCCGCGCCCAGCGGGCCAAAGCGCTCAGGTACCCCAGGGCGAGCAGCGCGCCGGGTGCCGCGGCCAGGAGCCGGGCGGGTTGGCCGGCCAGGCCCGGGATCCGCAACACCCCCCGGAACGAGCCCATCGGGAACAGGGTGATCGTACCGGCGCCCAGCACCTCCCGCAGCAGGGCGAGCAGCGCCAGCCCCACGGTGAAGGCCGCCCCCATCCCGAGGGCTTCCAGCGCCGTCTCGCCGAACGGTCTTCTCCCCCGGCCGGCGGACCCCAGCAGCAGGCAGTTGACGGCGAGCAGGGGCAGGTAGATGCCCAGGCCCGCGTGCAGCGCCGGGGCGAAAACCGAAAGAAAGCGCTCGCAGGCCGTCACCAGGGCGGAGGCGGTGAGCAGGCGCACGGGCAGATGCAACCTCGGGGGAAGAAACCGCTCCAGCGCCCCGCCAACGATGCCCGTGCCCAGGAGCGCTAACAGCATGGCTGCGCCCAGCAGCAGGGCGTTGACCAGGCGGGTAGACACGGCCAGCGCGGGACAAAGGCCCACCAGGTATATCAGGAAAGGGTTGTCCCGCCACAAAGAGCGCGAAAAATCCCCGGACATCAGCCTTCAGCCTTTCCCCGCCGTCGGGCTGCCCAGACGGTTCAACAGCGGCACGAACATGTTCATGAGGGCCACCGCCAGGAACGGCCCTTCCGGCCTGCCGCCGTATGCCCGCAACAGGAAGGAGAGCAGCCCGCAGCCGGCCCCGAAGGCCAGGCGGCCGGCGCGGCCTTGAGGGGAAGTGACCGGGTCCGTGGCCATGTAGAAGGCGGCCAGGGCGAAGCCGCCGCTGGCCAGGGCGGCGGGCGCATCCCCTCGGAACAGGCCGCCGCCCGCCGGCAGGCCCGCGAAGGCCCACACCGTCAGGGCGTAACCAGCGGCGAAGGTCAACGGGATTTCCCAGGCGACGATCCGGCGCGCCAGCAGGTAGACGCTGCCCAGCGCCAGCAGCAGGGTGGAGACTGCTCCGAGCGTGCCGGAGCCCCCGAGCAGGCTGCCGTCGGGCTGCCACGGCGGGACCCGAACCCAGCCCCCCCCGGAGGCCGGGCCGGGCAACGCCCCGGCGGCCAGCAGGGCGGGCCAGGAGAAGGTCACGAACAGTCGCCCCCCCAGCGCCGGATTCATCCAGTTGCGTCCCAGGCCGCCGAAGGTCATCTTCACCACCGCCACCGCGAACGCCGCCGCCACGGCGGGGATGAAGAGGGGAACGGACACCGGGAGGGTGAAGCCGGCGAGCAGGCCGGTGAGCAGGGCGCTGCCGTCCGCGAGGGTGAAGCTCTTCCACGCCAGGCCGGCGATCAGCAGCTCGGTGAGCAGGCCGGCGCCCACCGCGACGGCGAGCACGGCGAGGGCCCTCGGGCCCAGGACCAGGACTCCCCAGGTCCCCGCGGGCAGCAGGCAGGCAGCCACGCTCAGCATGAGCCCCCGCGTGGTGGTCCCCGCGTGCAGGTGGGGGGCGGGTGCCGGCGACCCGGGCGCCGTCATGCCGCCCCCCGCCTTCTTCCCGAGGCCAGGCCTTCCAGCAGGGGGATGCGCGCGGGGCACACGTAGCTGCAGCAGCCGCACTCCGTGCACTCGCCCAGGCCTCGGCTGCGGGCCTCGGCGAGCTCCCCGTGCTCCAGCCATTTGTACAGCTCCACGGGACGAAGCTCCCACGGGCAAGCCGCGATGCACCGCCCGCAGCCGATGCAGGCAGTCCGGCCGGCGGCCCGGGTCTCTCGCCGCGAGAGGGCGAGCACCCCGGCCATGCCCTTGGTGAGCGGCGTGTCCAGGCCGTCCAGCGCGAACCCGCGCATCGCTCCGCCGACGATCACCCGCCCCCCGGCGAGGCCGCCGCACTCCTCCAGCAGCGCGGCCACCGGGGTCCCCAGCCGGGCCTTCAGGTTCGCGGGCAGGGGAACCCCCTCCCCCGCGACCGTGACCACCCGCTCGATGTGGGGCAGGTCCAGCACGACCGCCTCGTGGATGGCCAGCAGCGTTGCGACGTTGAGCACCACGGCGCCGGCATCCTCGGGCCGGCCGCCGCGGGGTACCCTGCGGCCGGTCAACGCGCGGACCATGAGCTGTTCCTCCCCCTGGGGGTACCTTGGCCTCAGTGCGGTCACCCGGCAGCCAAAGCCCGCGGCCGCCCCGGCCATGACCCGCAGGGCGTCGGGCTTGTTCGCTTCGATGCCGACCTCTACGCTCCCGGCCCCCAGGATCGCCGCCGCGATCGCGGCGCCCGAAAGCACTTCCGCGGCCTTCTCCACCATGAGCCGCTCGTCGCAGGTCAGGTAAGGTTCGCTTTCGGCGCCATTGACCACCAGCACCTCCGGGCGACCGGACACCCGCAACCTGGTGGCCGCGGGGACTCCGTCCAGGCCGACCACCCCGCCCGCCTCGAGCTTGGCGAGCAGCTCCCCCCGCGAGAGGGTCCTCCAGTCCACCGGGGTCCGGGCGCGCCCCGTGCGGGCGAACTCGCCTTCCAGGGCGATGACCACCGCCGGACTGAGCTCTCCGTCAGGGAGCCGGATCTCCCGCAGCTCCTTCACCACGCCCGGAATCGAGGCATGCACGTCGGCCGAGAGCGGCCCCGCGGCCCGCCCGATCGGCATCCCCTCCGCGACGGTGTCCCCAACGCGCACGAGGCACCGCGCCGGCTCCCCGGCATGTTGGCGCAGGGGTAGGAGCGCTTCGGCGGGAATGCAGGCCTTGCGGATGGGAAGGCTCGCGGTGGGGCTCTTCCGCTCGGGCAGGCGTACTCCCCCGCCGAAAAAGGAGCTGGGGCTACTCATAGCGCAAAGGTCCTTGTACCAGACAACACGGCCGCTGTCAAACAGGCCAGCAGGAACAGGGCGACGGCCGCGGCCCGCCACCAGGGCGCGAGCTCCCGCAGCAGCTGGGGCTCGCCGACGCGCTGGACGGCCGCCGCGCGGCCCTGATCGGCCAGCAGCCGCTCGATGCTTCCCTGCGCAGCCGCGGCCAGGGTCTGCCGGAGCCAGGACTCGGGGAAGCGCCTGGCCACCCGCCGGGTCTGCACGTAGCCATTGCCCGCTGCGGCATACCCGCTGATGTAGACCCGCTCCCCCGGAGCCGGAAAGCGGTACGGCCGCTGGAAAGCCAGGCTCTGCTGGAAGGCCCTGTGGGCCAGGAAGTCCGCCAGATGAGGCAGTCCCGCCGGATCCGAGCTCAGGGGTAGTGCGGCAAGCGCATCCCACGACAGGCCGCGGGCGCCGCCCCGCTCCAGGCGCGGCGCGGACAAGTCCCTGCGGCCCGCCTCCAGGCCGAGCCCCGCCGCGGCGGCGAAGGCCAGCAAAGCCAGGGCGGCGGGCACAATGATGACGACGGCTGACAGCCGCTTCCGAGGGCCGGCTTTGGCCCGCATGGCTCCCAGGATCGGCAGGGCCCGGAAGAGGGTGTGGGCGCGGCGCGAGCGTTCCCACCTGCGCGCCGCCGGCAGCATCAGCAGCAGGCACAGGTCGGCGGCCAGGGCGGACAGGACGCCCGGCAGATGGCGCACCCCGGGGGCCGCCAGGAGGAGTACCGCAGCCCCGAGCAGGACCAGCCCGGCGCGTAGGGCGGTGCTGCCCAGATCCCAGCCCTCTGGCAGGAAAGAGGTACGGCGCCTGCGCCGGGATGTCCTGCGGCTTTTGCGTGTCTTGCGGGTCTTACGCTTCGGCTGGACGACGGATTTGCGCGCCGTACCGGGCTGCCGCGCCGCGGCCCAGACCAGGCCGCGCACCCAGAGGGGGAACAGCAGCAGGAAGGCCAGCAAGTCGCGCAGGTCGCCCGTCGGGACGCGCAGCAGCCAGGGCAGGAGTCCCAGCCCGAGCAGCCAGCGGGGCACGTGAGGCACCCGGGCGGGCACCAGCACCAGGAGCGCCGCGCCGGCAAGCAGCAGGAGGCGGATCAGGACCGCGCCCGGGTCCAGCTCCAGAACCTGCCGGTGCGGCCCCAGCCGGCCGAGGCCGGAAAACAGCGCCCCGCGCCGCGTGCGGACGTAGACGAGCTCCCTACCCCCATGACCCGCGGGGCAGCGGAAGTAGGCGTCCAGCTTCTGCAGATACGGATCCAGGCGGGGGTCGGCGGCGTCCAGCCGGGAAGGCAGCTCCGCCACGCTCACCGTAGCCATTCCGTTGAAGGTGTTGAAGCTGGCGGGCGCGGAGTGGCGGCTCACCGGAGGCGTCCCGCCAAAGGAGGCCAGGCGCGCGGGCAGCTCCTCCGCGTAGCCCGCTACTGGCAGCGCGGACTCCACGAAAACTGTGTAGTAGCCCTTCCAGAGGCGGGACTGGAACCAGTCCACGGGCAGGAGGGCTGGCAGCAGGCAGGCCAGGAGGAAGCCGGCGGGCAGCAGTGCGGCCTGGGCGATCGGGGCGAGCGGGCGGGGGCGTCTCCTCTTCATGTCGGCTGTACGGCCAGTGTTGGAGCCCCCGGGGGGCTTTGTCAAGCGGGGCGTTGCCGCCGGGTGCGCAAAAGGGGTATCCTGCTGGTGAAAGGGGCGGCGATGCTGGAAAACGATAACGTCATGACGCTGGGCGAAATGGCCGACTACCTGAAGATCGCCAAGCGCTCCCTGCTGCGCATGGCGCAGCAGGGCGACATTCCCGGCACCAAGATCGCCAGCCAGTGGCGTTTCATGCGCTCGGTGATCGACGACTGGATGATCTCGCGCATGAAGAACCTGCCGGCGGGCGAGCTGGAGAAGCTGATCCAGTCGGAGAAGGTCCCCCTGCCCCTCTACCGCCTGCTGCCCGTCGAACTGGTCGGCCTGGACATCCGGCCGGACACCAAGAAGCAGGTCCTGGAGCAGCTCCTCGACCTGCTGGGGGCCTCCGGCCAGCCGTTCGAGCGCCAGTCCTTTCTGCAGAAGCTCCTGGACCGGGAGGAGATGGTCTCCACCGCCATCTTCCCCGGCATCGCACTGCCCCACTTCCGCAAGCCCGAGGATTGTCCGCTCGCCGAGCCGCGGGTCGTCCTGGGGTTGTGCCGCGCAGGGACCGACTTCGACTCCCTGGACGGCAAACCTACCTACGCGTTCTTCCTGATCTGCGCCGGCAGCGTGGTCGTGCACCTAAAGATCATCGCCGAGCTGGCGCTGCTGTTCCGCCGCAGCGCTCTGGTGGAGGACCTCCTGGCGGCGCCGGACCCACGCTCGGTCCTGGCGGTCCTGTTCCGTTGACAGCGGCCGCCCCGCGCGACATACTCCCTAGGGTCGTCCGAACCGTATGCCGGGAATACGCAGCCTCATCAACCACTTCTTCTGGCTTTTTCGGGGGGTCCAGGTCTTCGCCCTGGTTGGCGGCAGCGGTACGGGCAAGAGCTTCCGCGCCCAGCTGGTGGCCCAGAAGCACGGCATCGACCTGTTTGTGGACGACGGCCTGCTCATCCGCGGGCAGCGCATCCTGGCCGGGCGCTCGGCGAAGAAGGAAAAAGGGGTGCTCGCGGCCATCGGCACCGCCCTGTTCGCCGACAACGCCCACGCCGAGGGCGTACGCTCCGCGCTCAACCACCAGAGCTTCAAGCGCATCCTGCTGATCGGCACCTCCGAAAAGATGGTGCGCAAGATTGCCAAGCGCCTGCAGCTGCCGCACCCCACAAAGATCATCCACATCGAGGACGTGGCCACGCGCGAGGAGATCGCCGCGGCCATCCACTCGCGCAGCGCCGAGGGCAAGCACATCATCCCCGTCCCGGCCCTGGAGGTGAAGCGCAGCTACCCGCATATCTTCCTGGACTCCATGAAGATCTTCTTCAAGCGCCGCTTCCACCCGATTCGGGCGGGCAACATCATCGAGAAAGCGGTGGTCCGGCCCGCGTACAGCAAGCGCGGGCGGATCACGATCTCGGAGGCGGCCCTGACCCAGATGGTGCTGCATTGCGTGCAGGAGTTCGACTCCAGCCTGCGGGTGGAAAAGGTCATCGTACGGCGCGACCCGCACGACTACGCCATGGAGATCATGCTCGCCGTGCCCTACAAGGGACAGACGGCCGGCCCCCTGTACCAGCTGCAGGAGTACATCGCCAAGAACGTGGAGAGCTTCAGCGGCATTATCATGAAGGAGGTGAACATCACCGTTGGACGCGTATCCAAAGGGACCTGACCGCCGGATCGCCAGCAACATCCTGCTCACGATCATCACGGTGCTGCTCGTGGGCCTCGTCCTGCGGCTGGCGCGAACGGTGATCATCCCCCTGCTGGTGGCCGGCTTCCTGGCCTACCTGATGGATCCGCTCGTATCCCTTTTACGCCGCCTGCGGCTCCCCGTGATCCTGGGCGTCAGCATCGCCGCGCTCCTGTACCTGGTCGCCTTCCTGGTGTTCGGCTGGATCCTGTACCACAGCGCGCTGGATTTCGCCGAGGCCTTTCCCAGGTACCAGCGGGGACTGGTAGAACTGATCCGCGACCTGCTCCTGCGCATTCAAAACGCAGCCAACACCCTCATCGGCCTGGAACCGCTGGAGGAGCTGCAGAAGCTGCCGGTGAG
>CAZMWZ010000025.1:3875-10994 GCA_964570045.1 uncultured Spirochaetaceae bacterium | reverse complement strand
CCAACACCCTCATCGGCCTGGAACCGCTGGAGGAGCTGCAGAAGCTGCCGGTGAGCTCGCTCCTGCTGTCCACCCTGCGCTCCCTGGCCAACTTCCTGCGCGAGTTCCTGGTCATCTTCATCTTCACGCTGCTGTATCTGGTGGGCAAGTACGGGGTGGCCCGCAAGATCCTGCGCGCCTTCCCGCACAAGAAGGCCAAGAAAATCGCGCTGGTGCTGCTGCACATCGACGGCGACATCCGCAAATACATCGGGGTGAAGAGCCTGGCCAGCCTGCTGGTGGGGGCGGGAAGCGGCGCCTGCCTGGCGCTGTTCGGCGTGGATTTCGCGGTCTTGTTCGGCTTCCTGACCTTCCTGTTGAACTTCATCCCGGTCATCGGCTCGGTCATCGCCGTGATCCTGCCAGTGGTCCTCTCGATCGTCCAGTTCAGCTCCTGGGCGAAAACCCTCTGGCTGCTGGCGGCGCTGACGGTGATCCAGAACCTGGTGGCCTACCTGTTCGAGCCCAAGGTCCTGGGGATCCGCCTGAAGGTTTCCGTGCCAATCGTCTTCCTCTCGCTTTTCTTCTGGGGCTGGCTGTGGGGGGCCCCCGGTATCCTGCTGGCGCTGCCCATCACCACCTCGCTGAAGATCGTCATGGAGGACATCCCCGGCCTGCGGCCCTTCGCCCTGCTGCTGGAAAAAACCCCGCGCAGGAACGCCGGAAAACGCCGATCCGTTTGACAGCCCGCCGGCAGCGAGTTTATGATGTAACCCGCAAAGGGGGGCCCATGCACAAGCACCTGTTCCGGGTGGCCGCGGCGCTGGCGGCGGTTCTGGCCGCGGCTTCGGCCTATTCCCAAGCCCTGCCCACCGCCGCCTTCGGGCACTACCAGGTGGCCAGCGATCGGGGCGAGGCCCGGGCCCTGGAGATCGCGCGCACCATGGAGGCCGCGTTCGCCCTGTTCAACGACACCTTCCGTCTCGCACCTGCCCTGCCCGCCTCCGGGCTGCGGGTGAAGGTCTTCGGCGCCAAGGCGGACTACGACGCCTACCTCCGGGGCCTGCTCGGCGAGACGCGCCCGGATTTCGTGTACGTCTCCTACCGCGACGCGGCGCGCAGCGAGCTGGTCGGTTTCGAGCGCCCTGCCGCGGAGCTGCACCGTTCGCTCCTGCACTACGGGCTGATTCAGTTCCTGAGCGTCTTCCAACCTGCGACCCCGCTGTGGCTGGCCGAGGGCATGGCGGCGTACCTGGAGTCTTCCACCCTCGACTCCGGCCGCTTCCTCTGGCAGGCCAACTACGCCTGGTTGGACGCCCTGAAAGGCCTTTTATCAGGGGGCCAGTCCCGACTGCCCCTCGCGGAGCTGTTGGCCATGGACAAGGAGCGGGCGGGACGGGAGATCAACGTTTTCTATCCCACCGCCTGGGGGCTGGTGCACTTCCTGGCGGAAAGCCCGGACAAGCGGTACAACCGCCTGCTCTGGGACTCGATCGCCGCGGTCCAGCCGGGCTCCTCGCTGGCCGAGAACTCCGCGCGGGTAGCCGCGAGGGCGTTCGCCTGGGTGGACCCGCAGCGCCTCGAGCGGGAGTTTGGGGCCTACATTCTGGGCCTGAAAACCTTCAGCGACCTGCTCAGGGAGGGCACCGACCTGTTCGCCGTGGCCAAGCTGGACGACGCGGAGAAGGCCTTGAACGCGGCCCTGGCCCTGCGCCCTGACAGCTTCACGCCGTACTACTACCTGGGGCTGATCAGCTACCAGCGCAAGGCCTACGCCAGGGCGGCCGAGCTGTACGCCCGCTCCCTGGAGCTGGGCATCGAGGGGGCGCTGATCCATTACGCCCTGGGCGTGAACGCCTTCGCCGACAAGAAGTACGACCAGGCCGCCGCCTATCTGAGAAAAGCCAAGGAGCTGGATCCGAAAGCCTACGGCGAGAAGGCGGACTCGCTGCTGAAGCGGATCGAAGCCTTGAAGTAGACCCGGGGGGGCCTGCGCGCCGCTACTCGCCGCAGTAGCGGGCTACGCGCCGCTGCGCCTACGGGGACGCAGGTAGCGCCGCGCCGCCTGCTCCATCTCCTTGCGGGAAGGTTGCAGCGGCAGCGCCGCCTGCCGGACCATTTCCACCAGGAAGGCCTGCGGGTCCTCCGCCGGCAGTTTCGCCTTCCAGCCCTCGGCCATGTCGCGGAAAAGGTAGGCCAGCATGAGCCCGCGGCTGACCTCCCCGGCGCCCTGTTCGCGCACCCGCCGGTCCAGGGCGCCCAGGCCTTCGGCCAGCCGGCCCTCCGCCTGCTTCCTGCCGAGACCGACGAGGAAGCGATCGAAGGCGGGCAGCAGGCCCTCCAGCAGGCGCAGGCGGAAGGCGCTGGCCAGGATCGGCGCGGAGGAGCCGCTGGCCAGGATCTTGTAGGCTTCCTCGGTGAGCCGGGCGGCGGAGCAGGAGCCCAGCTGGAGGCGGTGCTTGCGGATGAGCGCCGCCATGGGGCGGGGCAACTGGACCCCGGCGATCTGGGCGTACTTCACGCCGCGCAGCATCCGCACGGGGTCCTCCAGGAAGGAGGCCTCGGTGGGAAGCGGCGTGCGCAGGAGGCCTTCCCGGATGTCCCGGTACCCGCCGACGAAGTCGATGAGCAGGCCCTCCACCGGGCAGTAGTACAGCGCGTTCATGGTGAAGTCCCGCCGCCAGACGTCCTCCTCCAGGGAACCGTAGAGGTTGTTGTCCCCTTCGCTGTCACGGGCCCTGAAGGTGGTGACTTCGAAGATCTTGCGCTGCCCATCGCGCTGCATGTAGATGTGCACGATGCGGAAGCGCCTGCCGATCAACCGCGCGCTGGGGAAAACCCGGCGCAGCTTGCGCGGCGTGGCGTCCGTGGCGATGTCGAAGTCCTTGGGATCCAGGCCGGTGAGCAGGTCGCGCACCGCCCCCCCCACGACGTAGGCCTTGAATCCGGCCCGCCGCAGCCGGTCGATGATCCGGCGGGCGTCCGGGTCGATGCGCCGGGCCTCGATGCCGTGCTCCTCCGGGGTGTAGATCTCCGCCTTCCTGACAACTTTTCCTTCCGGTGTCGTTCCGTAACGAATGCGCATCTCGGGTTAACGGCATTGTAGCCAAAGCGGGCCCCTCGTCAAGATGCACCTTGACTTTGCGCGCGCAGCCGGCTTATTTTCAGAGACGGCATGTCGGACATCATCGAACCCAGGACGCTGCGCGGCTTCCGCGACTCCCTGCCGCAGGCGGAGGCGGGCCGCCTGGCGGTGCAGGAGAAGCTCACCCGCGTGTTCCGCCGCTTCGCCTTCGTGCCCATCGACACCCCGGCCTTGGAGTACGCGGAGATCCTGCTGGGTAAGGGCGGCGGGGAGACGGACAAGCAGGTCTACCGCTTCCGGGACCACGGTGAGCGGGACGTGGCCCTGCGCTTCGACTTAACGGTCCCTTTCGCCCGCTTCATGGCCGCGCACGTGCACGAGCTGTACCTGCCGTTCAAGCGCTACCACATGGCCAAGGTCTGGCGGGGGGAGAACACCCAGCGCGGGCGCTACCGCGAGTTCATCCAGATCGACTTCGACCTGGTCGGCGCGGACTCCGCGTCGGCGGACTTCGAGATCCTCACGGTCATGCAGGCCAGCTTCCGCGAGCTGGGGGTCCCGCGCTTCCGCATCCACGTCTCCCACCGCGCGCTGTTCAGCGAGTTTCTGTCCGCCCGTGGCCTGGCGGAGCGCTACCTGCCGATTCTGCGCATCATCGACAAGCTGCGCAAAATCGGACCGGGCGAGGTGCGCGGCCAGCTCGCCGAGTTGTGCGGCGCCGCTCTGGCCGGGCAGATCCTGGAGTTCGTCACCGCGGAAAGCTCCGACCGGTTGACCTTGGACCGGGCCGGCTCGCTGCTGCCCCCCGGCTGCACTCCCCTCCAGCGCCTCCGCGCCCTGTGGCAGTGCATTGAGGACTGCGGCCTCGCGGAGTACTTCCGCTTCGACCCGGCCATCACCCGCGGCCTGGACTACTACACCGGGGTCATTTTCGAAACCTTCCTGAGCGACCTGCCGGACATCGGCTCCGTGTGCTCCGGCGGCCGCTACAACGACCTGGCTTCCCTGTACACCCGCGAAAAGCTGCCCGGCGTAGGCGCCTCGATCGGTCTGGACCGGCTGATGGCTGCCCTGGAGGAGCTGGGGGTGGCCGCCGGCGGCCCCACCGCGCCCGACGTGCTGATCCTGCTGTTGGACGAGGGCCTGCTGTCCGTCTATCACCGCCAGGCCGCCTGCCTGAGGGAAGCCGGCCTGGCCGTGGAGATCTACCCGGAGGCTCGGAAACTAGCCGTGCAGCTCAAGTACGCCGAGAAACGGGCCATCCCGCTGGCCGTGTTCTTCGGGCCCGAGGAACAGGCCCGGGGGCTGTTCACCCTCAAGGACCTGCGCAACCGCCGGAGCCACGAGGGCTTGAGCGCCGCGGGTCTCGCAGAAACCGCAGCACGGCTGCTGCGATCGTAGCCAGGGAGCGCTCCGACATGGCCGCGGGCAGGTCGGCCTGGGTGTGCCACTCGGGGTAATCCAGGTCGATCAGCAGGCAGGAGGCGATTCCCGCCCTCAGAAACGGGTAGTGATCGCTGATGACGTGCTTCAGCTTGCCCCCCCGGAACACGGCACCATCCACTTCCCTGCCGGCGGCGAAAACCCGCCGGGTCAGCTCCAGGCTCGGCGGATGAGCCAGGGCGTGAGCGTCCACGTCCAGCACCAGGCCGTTTCCGCCCACCATGTCCAGCACGAGCGCTTCGCCGGGAGGCTCCAGCGGCGGCTCCCGGGCGTAGAGGCCGGCGCCCACCGAAAAAGGCAGGCCGCCGATGCCGCCCACGTCCTCGGCGTCGAAAAACACCACTCGCACCTCCCGACTCAACCCGCCCTCACGGGCCAGACGGGCCAGCTCGGGCAGAAGGTAGAGCAGAACGGCCGTCCCCGAGCCGCCGTCGTTGGCGCCGGGGATGGGCTGCGCCCTCAGCGCCGGATCCGGATCGCGGTCGGCGGTGAGGCGCGTGTCGAAATGCGTTCCCAGGAGAAGCGGTGAAGGCCGCTCGCGGCGCGGGGCCGGGGGCAGGCGCGCAGGCCGCGGGCGGAACACTCCCGTCAGGTTGACACATTTGGCCCTGCCTCCTGGCAGGTCGAGCGTGAAGTTCTGGGAAAGCGACAGCCCGGCGTACCCCTCCAGGCGCCCGGCCAGCTCCCGGGCGAGCTTCCGGTGGGCCTCGGAACCGGGGAAGCGCGGCCCCAGGCCCACCTGCCAGGCCACCAGCTCCAGGAGCCCGGGGGCGGGCGCGTCAGCCGGAATCAAAGCCGACCTCGTCCCCCCGCCGAAAAAGGCGCACCTTGCGGACCCCCTGGCGCGAATAGCTCTCGAAGGCCGCCTCCTCCAGGTAGCGGATGAAAGCCGCGTCGATCCCCCGGGCCCCGGTCTCCATGCGCAGGCTGCGCTCCACGATCAGCTCCAGCACCGCCTCCTCTACCTCCAGGCTGATGCCCTCCAGGCGGAACTCGGTGAGGTACTGCTCGAGCACCCGCTCGTGCAGGATGGTTTTCAGCTCCTCGCGGCTCAGCGCGTCGAAGGGCACGACGCGCTGGAAGCGCCCGATCAGCTCCGGCAGGAAGCCGTAGCTTTGGAAGTGGCGCACCAGGTCCATCTCGGCCTCGCTGTAGGAGACCGCGATGCGGTCCTCCCCTCCGGGAAGCGGCGAGCGGCCGAAGCCGATGTGCTCGCCGCCCCCCCTCTCGATCATCCCCTTCAGCCCCGAGAAGGCGCCGCAGCCGATGAACACGATGTCCCGCGTTGGGATGACCGTCTTCGGGGCATAGTCGGCGTGGCTGAACTCGGCGGGCACCAGGATCTCCGCGGACTCCAGCATCTTCAGCAGCTCGCGCTGCACCCCCAGCCCGGACACGTCCTTGGTGGTGCCGGCGCCGGCGAACACGGCGTTGTTCTGCCCCGAGGCGATCTTGTCGAACTCGTCCAGGCAGACGATGCCGATGGAGGCGGCCAGGGGGCTACACTGGGCCGCATACAGCAGATGCGTCAGGATGTTCACCACGTCCTGTCCCACGTAGCCGGTTTCCGAGTAGCCGGTCATGTCCGTGATCACGGTCGGCAGGCGCAGCAGCTCCCTGAACAGGAGCTCCACGAGGAAGGTCTTGCCGCAGCCGGTGGGCCCCACGAAGAGCATGTTGATCTTGGCGGGAAGCGCCTCCCGGGCCACGCCCTGTACATGGATCCGGCGCAGGCGGGCCACGTGGCGGTAGGCCCACAGCGTGACCGCCTTCAGGGCCCGCTCCTGGCCGATGTAACCCCGCCCGCGGATCGCCTCGAACAGCTCGACGGGCGAGGCCTGGGGAATGCCCTCCACCACGTGCCGCAGCTCCCCCTCCCGCGATTGCATCTGCCTGGGGTTCATCCCCTCCAATGTACTCGCATAGCCGCTCGCGCAGCAATGGTGTACGATGGGTCGTGAATCCTCTGGATCTTCCAATCTACCGCGAGAAGGAGCGGATCCTCGCTGCCGTCGCGGCCAACCAGGTCGTCGTGGTGCAGAGCCCCACCGGCTCGGGCAAGACCACCCAGATTCCGCAGATCCTGCTGGCCGCCGGCTTCGCCAAGGACAAGATGATCGGGGTGACCCAGCCGCGCCGCATCGCCGCCGTATCGGTGGCGCAGTTTATCGCCCGCCAGCTGGGCACCCGCATCCCCGAGCTCGTCGGCTACAAGATGCGCTTCGAGGACCGCACCGATCCCGGCACCCGCATCAAGATCATGACCGACGGGATTCTGCTGCAGGAGATCAAGGCGGACTACTCCCTGTCGCGCTACGGGGTGATCATGGTGGACGAGGCCCACGAGCGCAGCCTGAACATCGATTTCATCCTCGGGCTGCTCAAGCAGCTGCTGGCCGAGCGGCCCGGCTTCAAGGTCATCGTCTCCTCGGCCACCATCAACGCGGAGGTTTTCTCCGAGTACTTCGACGAGTGCCCGATCGTGACCATCGAAAGCTCGCCGTTCCCCGTGCAGATGCGCTACGAGCCCCCGCGGCAGGCAGGCAGCCCCGAGGCCCTGCTGGACAAGATCGCGGAGATCGTGGAGCGCACGGTGCCGGCCTCCTTGCCGG
>CAZMWZ010000025.1:2563-3775 GCA_964570045.1 uncultured Spirochaetaceae bacterium | reverse complement strand
GACATCCTGATCTTCCTACCCGGCGAGGGCGGCATCAAGAACTGCCTGACCCGCCTGGAATCCCTGCCTTGCGCCCGCCGCCTGGCGGTGCTGCCGCTGTACTCGCGCCTGTCCTCCGAGGAGCAGGAACGGGTGTTCGACGCTTACCCCGGCCGGGTCAAGGTGATCGCGGCCACCAACATCGCCGAAACCAGCGTGACCATCGACGGGGTCACCACGGTGATCGACACCGGCCTGGCCAAGGTGAACTACTACAACAACCAGAACTTCACCTCCTCGCTGATCGAGGTGCCCGTCTCCAAGGCCTCGGCCAACCAGCGCCGCGGCCGGTCGGGCCGCACACGCCCGGGAGTCTGCTACCGCCTGTACACCCGCCAGGACTACGAGGCCAGGGCGCTGTTCAGCACCGAGGAGATCCACCGCACCGACCTGTCGGAGGTGGTGCTGCGCATGGCCGAGCTGGGGATCCGCGACTTCGAGCGCTTCGATTTCATCTCTCCGCCCGGCCGCCCCGGCATCCTTTCGGCCATCGAGACCCTGCAGGCCCTGGAAGCCCTGGACGCCGAGCGGGAGCTCACCTCCATCGGCAGGCAGATGCTCGCCTTCCCCGTCCTGCCGAAGTTCTCCCGCATCCTCGTGGAAGCGCTCCTGCGCTATCCGCAGGTGCTGGAAGAGGCGCTGGTGGCGGCGAGCTTCCTCTCCAGCCGCAGCCCGTTCATCCTGCCCCCGGGCCAGGAGCTGGAGGCCCGCAAGGCGCACCACGCCTTCCGGGACCCGCTGGGCGACTTCCTCTCCTACCTCAAGGTCTACACCGGCTTCCAGAGTGCCCGCGACCGGGAGCGCTTCTGCGAGCGCAATTTCCTGGACCCCCGCACCATGGGCGAGATCGAGAACATCAAGGCCCAGCTGGGCGAGATCCTTGCCGAGCAGGGCATGCCGGTTGGCTCCGGCGGCAACCCGGCCGACTACCTGTGTGCCGTGGCCCGCGGCCTGATCCAGTTCGTCTGCGTGCGCACTGAGCGGGGGGTGTACCGGACTTCGACCGCCGGCCGCATCCAGATCCATCCCGGCTCGGTCATGTACCGGGAAAACCCGCGCTTCATTGTGGCCGGGGAGATCGTGCGCACCTCGAGGATGTACGCCCACTCGGTGTCCCCGCTCGCTCACGAGTGGCTGGGCCGCATCTTCCCGGCATTACCTCGAGCGCTGGCC
>CAZMWZ010000025.1:0-2463 GCA_964570045.1 uncultured Spirochaetaceae bacterium | reverse complement strand
GCCGGCGCGAAGCCCGGCAAGGCCGGCGAACGCGCCACGAAACGCGACTTCACGTCCAACATCCGCATCGGGAGCGAGGTGTTCCAGCTCGCCGCCGAGGCAGGACGCGGCAAGATCGTGATGCTGCCCTGGGATAAGATCCGCCCCCTGGTCAGCCGCAAGGACCTGGCCATCCTCCCCGGCTTCAGGAAAATGAAGGGGAAGGTCCTGTTCGAGGGCTTCGAGCTGCTGGGCGGCATGCGCCTGTCCACCATCCTGCGCATCCTGCCCCGCATCGACCCGGCACGGGGCATACTGGAAAGGCCCGGCGAGTCGCCGTTCCGCCTTCCCGCGGTGCCCGCCGATTTCCCCGAGCGCCTGCGGGAGCTGCTTCGGCCCTGCCATCTCAAGAAACGGGCGAGCAAGCTGGGCTTCGTGTCCCTGCTCACCGACGCTCACGGCGCCTACTGGTTCAAGGGCTCGCGTAACTACCTGACCGCGCTCAAGGAGAGCCTGTACAGCCTGGAGACCCTGGCCGACGCCCCCGAGGTGCCCGACCGCGACGAGATCAACGCCCTGTACCGGACGCTGTCCCGCGAGCTGGAGGAGTTGTAGGGGCTACCAGAGGGTGTAGCCGCCGTCGATCAGCACCGCCGAACCGGTCATGTAGTTCGACACGTCGGAGGCCAGCACGACCACCAGCGCGGCCAGTTCGCGCATGTCCCCGAGGCGCCCCAGGGGTATCATCGCCAGCACCTTACGATGAATCTCGGGGTTGCTCTGGAACCAGCGCAGGTTGGGCGCCGTGCCGTAGTACCCCGGGGCCAGGGCGAGGACGTTGATGTTGTAGGGGGCCCACTCCGCGGCCAGCGCCTTGGTCAGCCCGACCACGGCCGCCTTGGACACGTCGTAGGAGCCGCCGTGGAAATAGCGGTTGACAATTATGCCCGACATGGAGGCCAGGTTGATGATCTTACCGCGCCGCCGCGGAAGCATGACCTTGCCGACCTCCCGGGCGCACAGGAACTGCCCGTTGAGGTTGGTGTCGATCACCGCCTCCCAGCTCTCCAGCGTGGTCTGCTCCGGCGGCACGTTCTGCCGCTCCGTGGCGGCGTTGTTGACCAGCACGTCGATGCGCCCGAAGCGCTCCACGGCGTGCTTGACCATTGCCTGCACCGCATCCTCCCGGCGGATGTCCGTCTCCAGAGGCAGGACCTGCCGCCCGAGCGCGCGCAGCGCGACGGCGGTGCCCTCCAGCTCCGCGAGGTGGCGGGAGACGATCACCAGGTCGGCCCCCGCCTCGGCGAGCGCCGCGGCGAACGCCTGGCCCAGCCCGCGGCTGGCCCCTGTGACCAGGGCCACCCTGCCGCCGAGGGAGAAAAGCTCGGCGAGGCTCATTCCAGCCCCGGGTAGGTGACCCGGACCGGGCGGCGGGCCTCAGCCGACTCCATGATCGCCAGCACGACCCGGGTCACCCGCAGGCCGTCCTCCAGCCCGACCTCGACCGGTTTGCCGATGGCCAGGCACTCCACGAAGTCGCGGATGCTCTCGTATGCGAAGCCTACGTGCTTGTCGCGCACCTGGGGCTTCACGATGCAGTCCGGGTGGTCGCTGGAGCTCTCCAGAAAGCGCTCGATTAACTGGTTGTTGGTCAGGTCCATGTTGATCATGCCCTTGGACCCGAGGATATTCACCTTGATGTCATTGACCGAGGGGTGGGAGTTGGGGATCACCCAGTTGTTCTCGATTGTCGCCACGACCCCGCAGCGGAACTCCAGAATGCTCTGGTACAGGTCGGGAACGTCGATACCTCTTTCGCGCAGCACGCCCGCGCGAGACACCGAGTAGACCCGCTCCACCTCGTCGGCCAGCAGGAAGCGCAGGGTGTCCACCGTATGGCTGCCCAGGAACCAGAGGATGGAGCTGCGGGCGGCCCAGGAGAGCATCCGGGTGGGCACGTAGATCGTGTCGTTCAGCCGGAAGTAGGCCGACAGGATCCGCCCCAGGGTCCCCTCCTCGATGTTCCGACGCGCGATCGCCAGCGGCGGGTTCCAGCGGGCGTGGAAGTCCACCATCAAGGTGATGCCCGCCGCGCGCACCGCGGCGGCGATGGCCTCCGCGTCCTCCTGGGTGGTGGCCAGCGGCTTCTCGGTGATCACGTGCTTGCCGGCCTGGGCCGCGGCCACGATAGGCTCCCTGTGGGCGAAGTCCGGGGTCACCACCGCCACCGCGTCCACGGCGGGGTCCTTCACCAGCTCCCGAAAGTCCGTGTAGACCCGCGCGGCCCCGTAGGCCGCCGCTACCCGCCTGGCCCGGGCCTCATCGCCGTCGCAGACCGCGGCCAGTTCAGCGTACGGGTGCTGCGAGTAGATCTCGGCATGCACCTCGCCCCACAGCCCGGCGCCGATGACCCCGAAGCGGACCTTCCCGGGATTGCTCATGCCTTCTCCTCGAACACCACCCGGGCCGGCGCGCCGGAGGTCC
>CAZMWZ010000024.1:5703-23173 GCA_964570045.1 uncultured Spirochaetaceae bacterium | reverse complement strand
AGGCCGCGGATTTCTTCCACCGAGCGAAAGCCGTGCGCGTCCAACCAGGTGGAGAGGCCTTCGGCCAGCCGGCCGTAGACCGCCTGCCCCTGCAGCACCGCCAGGGTGCAGACCTGGACCGCCGAGGCCCCAGCCATGAGGTACTTGACCGCGTCGATGATCGAGCGCACCCCGCCCGCCCCGATCACCGGCTTGGCGGTCAGGCCGGCGATGGTCTCCACGTAGTGCAGGCCCACGGGCAGGATGGCCCGCCCGGAAAGCCAGCCGCGCCCGTCCCTGCTGCCCAGCAGGGGGCGGCGGGTCTCCACGTCGAAGTCCAGGGCCGGGCCCAGGCTGTTGATGGCCACGAAACCATCCACAATCGGCTCCAGGATCTTCACGGCCGCACTCAAGTCGGCCACCGCGGGGCTCAACTTGGCCAGTACGGGAAGGCGGGTGGCGTGCTTGAGCGCTCTGGCCTGGGTCGCCAGGGTGACCGGGTCCTTGCCGGTGTAATGGATGGAAAATTCCAAGGCCGCGGCCAGGCCCGTTTTGTCCACCTCGCGGCCCAGCAGGGCGAGCTCCTCGGGGCTGTAGCCCACGGACACCACCACCGGCAGCCCGGTCGCGTGGGCCTTGGGCAGCTCGACCTCGAGGAAGGCGCGGTAGTCGGTCTCCGACCACAGCTCGGCGTTGAGCAGGCTGCCGCTGAATGGGGTGGCGATGTTGGGCACCGGCACTCGGGCCGGCGTGACGCTCAAGGTCTTGGTCACCAGCCCCCCCGCGCCGCCACGGGCGGCGGCGGCCAGGAGCTTCCCGTCGGCGCCGCCGGGACCCGCGGCCGTCCACACGGGGTTGGGAAACCGGATGCCGCACACCGTCACGCCCAGCTCAGCCATGCGCTGCCTCCCGCAGGCGTTCGAACAGCCGTTCGCCCTGAAGCGCGCCCGCCGCCGCCGTAGCCTCCTCGTCCAGGACGGTCAGCCGGCCGTCCCGAAGCAGCACCCGCCCGGCCTGGGCCACCGCGGCTGGGGCGCTCTCCAGGATCCCGTACAGGTAGTGCCCCCAGAAGCTCTCCGCGGTGAACGGCGTCGGGGGACGGTACTCCCAGACCACCAGGTCCGCCCGCTCGCCGGGCCGCAGGGCCGGGTGGTCCGGGAAGAAGCGGCGCACGAAGGCCTGCTGGTCGAAAAAAACCTTGCGAACCAGGCCGAAGGCCTCGCCGGTCCCGTAGCCCTGGTGGCGGGCGAGCAGGAACAGCTGCTTGAGAGAGCGTCCCGGGTCGGCGTGCATGCCGTCGGTCCCGCACAGCACGGGTACCACTTCCGGGAGGGCGGCCAGGTCGGGGAGGCCGACGGCGTTGTTCAGGTTGGAGTCCGGGTTGTAGGCCACCGCGGCCCCGCTCGCCGCGATGGCCTCCCGGTCCTCCGCGTCCAAGTGGATGGCGTGGGCCAGGATGCTGTCGGGGGTGAGCAGGCCGAAGCGCCGCAGGCGCGCGGCAGGGGGCAGGCCGTGGCGCGCCGCGCTGGCCTCCGGGTCCGAGCGGTCCTCGGCCAGATGGATGTGGATGCCGCAGCCGTGCCGGCGCGCCAGGTCGGAGGCCGCCGTCAGGGTCTGGTCGCTCAGGGTGAAGGAGGCGTGCAGGCCCAGCAGGCCGCGCGCCTCCCCGTCAGGGTGGGCCTCCAGGAAGCGCTCGTTCTCGGCCAGAGCCGCCTGTACGCCCTCCGCCCCGAAGCGGTCCGAGGTTTCGAAGCACAGCACGCAGCGCAGGCTGAAGGAGGACAGCACGCGGGCGATGATCTCCAGGCTGCCGGCCGTGCAGCCCGGGGAGGCGTGGTGGTCGAATACGATCGTGACCCCGGCGCGTAGGGCCTCGGCGGCGCCGAGGCGTGCGCAGGTCTCGACCATTTCCGCATCCAGCGCGCGGTCGAGGCGCCACCACAGGTTCTCCAGCACTGCCGGGAAGCTGCCCGTGGGACGGCCGGGGTCCCAGCCTTTGGCCAGGCGGGAGTAGAGGTGCTCGTGGAAGTTCGCGAGCGGCGGGGTGAGCACCCGCCCGGCCGCGTCCAGCTCCGTCTGCGCCGCGCCCCTGACTGGCCCGGCGCGCCGCGTCTGGCCAGCGAGCGCTTCGCCCAGATACCGCCGGAAGTCCGCCGGCCGAACCTCCGCAATGCGGCCTTCCTCCAGGACCAGGTCCGCGAACAAGGGGCTCACCGTTGCGGCGCCGAGCTGGCACACCCAGGCGTTGCGGATACGGCGGAGGGCAGGAGGCAGCGATTCAGGTTTCGCGTTCACGGGAGCCCGTCGTTAACCAGGATATGTCCGGTACAGCGGGCTGTCAATACCTGGTTTCCGCCTTGTTTACAATCTAGAAATCATGTTCTATTATGTAAGGATGACCGCCAGGGCCGCCGCCAGGATTGTGAGGGAGCGGCTGGCGGCATACCCGGCTGTAGCGCTCGTGGGCCCCAGGCAGGCGGGGAAAACCACGCTGGCCAGGCAGATCGGCGGGCGGTATTTCGACCTGGAGCAGGAGGGCGAGCGCCTGCGCCTGGATCTGGAGTGGCCCGTGCTCGAGCGTTCCAACCGCCTGGTCATTTTGGACGAGGCCCAGAGCATGCCGCAGGCCTTCTCCCGGCTGCGCTCGATGATCGGTGTGGACCGGAAGCGCAAAGGCCGCTACCTGCTGCTGGGATCCGTTTCCCCCGCCCTGATGAAACAGGTTGCCGAGTCCCTGGCCGGCCGGCTCTCCATCGTGGAGCTTACACCTTTCCTTCTGGACGAGCTTCCCAGGGCAGCCCTGGACAGGCTGTGGCTCCTGGGAGGCTACCCGGATGGCGGCATCCTGGCCCCGGCACGAGCCGCGACGCCATTCCCGCAATGGCAGAGAGATTACCTCACCCTGCTCGCCCAGCGCGACCTGCCGAATTGGGGGATGCCTGCCAAGCCGGCGCTGACCCAGCGCTTGTTTAAAATGACCGCGGCGGTGCACGGACAGGTTCTCAACGCCTCCCAGCTCGGCAACAGCCTGGGAATTAGCTACCATACGGTGATCGGCTATCTGGATTACCTGACCGGCGCATTTTTGCACCGGGTGCTGCCGCCCTATCAGGCCAACCTGGCTAAGCGACTGAGCAAGCGGCCGAAGCTGTACTGGCGGGACAGCGGCCTGCTGCACGCCCTGCTGAACGTTTCCAGCCGTTCGGCGCTTCTGGACCAGCCCTGGGTAGGTGCGAGCTGGCAGGGTTTCGCCATCGAGCAGATACTCGGCTGCCTGGCCCATTGCGGTATCGCGGCCGAGCCCTTCTATTTCCGGACCAGCGACGGTTACGAGGCGGACCTGGTCCTGGAGCTGTCGGGGGAACTCTGGGCCATTGAAGTAAAGCTTACCACCGTGGCCAAGCCGCAGGACATGGCCCGCCTGGAGCGGGTGGCGGATTTTATCGGCGCTCGTCGGTGCATTCTGGTTTCCCGCACTGGCCAGGCTCATCAAGATGGGCGCAGGATCTCGTGCGGCTTGCCGTGGCTGATCGACCACCTCGGAGAGTTGGTGAAAGGATGACCATGAACAGAATCGAAATCGACCCGGCGCGCCTGGCCTGCCTGCCCGTGCGCGACTGGCGGGAGCGCTGGTTCCTGCTGGCGGCCGGGGACTTCGCGAGTGGGGCCTACAACTTCATGACCGTGGCCTGGGGCGGCCTGGGGTGCATGTGGAAACGACCCCTGGCTATGATCGTAGTGCGGCCCACGCGCTACACCTACGAGTTTCTGGAGAAATTCCCGGACTTCACCCTCAATCTGTTTCCTCCCGGTTTCACCGACAAGCTCACCTACTGCGGCTCCCACTCCGGGCGCCAGGTGGACAAGGTCAGCGAGACCGGCCTCACCCCTACGGCCTGTAGGCGCGTGGCCGCCCCCGGCTTCGCGGAGGCGGAGCTGGTCCTGGAGTGCCGCAAGACCTACTACAGCGACCTACAGCCGGCGCACTTCCTGGCCGACTACATCGAAGGCAACTACCCCGCCAAGGACTACCACCGGGTCTACTTCGGCGAGATCCTCGCCGCCTCCGGGACTGAAAGCCACCGGGGCTGAGGCCATGCGCTTCGAAGGGTACCGCTGCAGCGCCTGCGGCCTGGAGTACGGCCCCGAGGGCCAGCGCTACCTGTGCCCGCGGGACGGGGGCTGCCTGGAGGTGGTGCTGGACCTGCGGCGCGCGCGCGCGGAGCTGGGGGACTGCGGCGTGGCCGTGAAGCCCGGCGCGGGGGGGAGCCCCTGGAGTGGGGAGCCGTCGCACTGGCGCTACCTGCCTCTGCTGCCCGTGGGCGACCCGGGCGGGCGCGGCACGCCCTTCCGCGCCGTGGGAGCCACGCCGCTGTATGCCGTTCCCGCCCTGCGCGCGCGCCTGGGGATGCAGCGGCTCTGGCTCAAGGACGAGGGGCGCAACCCCACCGCCTCGCTCAAGGACCGGGCCAGCTCGCTGGTGCTCGCGCGGGCGCGGGAGGTGGGCGCAGCGGTAGTGGTCACCTCCTCCACCGGCAACGCCGGGGCTGCGCTGGCGGGCATGGCCGCCTGCCTGGAGGTGCCGGCCGTGATCCTCGCGCCGCGCGCCGCCCCGCCCGCCAAGATCGCCCAGATGCTGGTGTACGGGGCCCGCGTCGTGCTGGTGGACGGCAGCTACGACCAGGCCACCGAGCTGGCCCGCCGGGCCTCCGAGGAGCTGGGCTGGTTCTGCCGCAACACGGGCTATAATCCCTTCAGCGCCGAGGGAAAAAAGAGCGCGGCCTTCGAGATCTGGGAAGCCTGGCTGCGCGGTGAGCTGGGCGAGGGCATGGGGGGTGGGGAGATGCGCCTCTCGATCTTCGTCCCCGTGGGCGACGGGAACATCATGGCCGGTCTCGACAAGGGCTTCCGCGATCTATCCCAGGCCGGCCTGCTGGAGCGCGGCCCCCGTCTGTTCGGCGTGCAGGCCGAAGGTTCGGCGGCAATCGCTTCCGCCTTCGCGGCCGGCACGGAGTCGATCCGCGCCGTGCAGTCCCGCACCCTGGCCGACAGCATCTCGGTGGACCTGCCCGCCGACGGGCTGCGCGCGCTGCGCGCCGTCAAGCGCACGGGCGGGGCCTTCCTCACCGTGAGCGACCAGGAGATCCTGGAGAGCATCGCCGAGCTGGGCCCGGCGGGGCTGTTCGCCGAGCCCGCCGCGGCGGCCGCCTGGGCGGGCTTGCGACGCGCCCTGGCCGAGGGGCTCGTGCGGGCCCAGGACCCGGTCCTGGTGCTGCTCACCGGCAGCGGGCTCAAGGACGTGGGCGCCGCGCAGCGCGCGACTCCCCCGGCGCCGGTGATCGAGCCCACCCTGGAAGCGTTGAGAAAGTTGCTGAACTCCTGAGCCATCGGCTACAATAGGCCATGGCCACCTCGAAGAAGAAGAACTCTCCCAGGCCGGGCGGCGCGAAGGCCGCTTCCGGCGGCGACAAGGCGAAGTCCCGCAAACCGCCGGCGCGGAAGCCTGCGGCTAAACCGCTCACCGCGCCCGTGGCCGCAGGCAAGCCCCTGTCACGGGCCGCGCTCGTGACGGCCGCCAAACCCTTCCGCCTCACCCCTTCCACCAACGCCTTTCTGGGCATGGACGTGGAGTCCCTCAAGGAGTCCTTCGTCCACAACCTGGAGTTCGCGCTGGCCAAGGATGAGTACAGCGCCACCGGCCACGACAACTTCAAGAGCCTGGCCCTGACCGTGCGTGACCGCCTGTTCGAGCGCTGGATCGAGACGCAGCAGAGCTACTACAACCGCAAGGCCAAGCGCGTGTACTACCTGTCCCTGGAGTTCCTCATGGGCCGGGCCCTGGGCAACGCCATCATCAACCTCGGCCTGGAGGACGGGGCCTCCCGTGCCATGCAGGAGCTGGGTTACCGCTTGGAGGCCCTGGAGGACTGGGAGTACGACGCCGGCCTGGGCAACGGCGGGCTGGGGCGCCTGGCCGCTTGCTTCCTGGACTCCATGGCCACCCTGGCCCTGCCGGCCTACGGCTATGGCATCCGCTACGAGTTCGGCATCTTCTTCCAGCGCATCCGCGGCGGGGCCCAGGTGGAGACCCCGGACAACTGGCTGCGCTACGGCAACCCCTGGGAGGTGGAGCGCCCCGAGTACCTGTACCCGGTGCACTTCTACGGTCAGGTGAGCCAGCGCACCGAAGCCGACGGCAAGCGGCGCTTCGAGTGGCTGGACACCCAGGACATCATGGCCATGGCCTACGACACCCCGATCCCCGGGTACCGCAACGACACGGTGAACAACATGCGCCTGTGGGCGGCCAAGTCCTCGCGCGAGTTCGACCTGGATTACTTCAACCACGGCGACTACGAGCGCGCCGTGTCGGACAAGGCGCAGTCGGAGACCATCTCCAAGGTGCTGTACCCCAACGACAACGTGTTCGAGGGCAGGGAGCTGCGCCTGAAGCAGGAGTACTTCTTCGTGTCCGCCACGCTGCAGGACATTATGCGGCGGTACAAGAAGAGCGCCGCCGGAGGATTGTCCGACTTCCCCGACCAGGTGGCCATCCAGCTCAACGACACCCACCCCGCGGTGGCTATCCCCGAGCTGATGCGCCTGCTCCTGGACGAGGAGGGCCTGGCCTGGGAGGAGGCCTGGGCGATCACCGTGAAGACCTTCGGCTATACCAACCACACGATCCTGCCGGAAGCCCTGGAGAGGTGGCCGGTCAGCCTGTTCGGCTACGTGCTCCCGCGGCACCTGCAGATCGTCTACGAGATCAACCGCCGCTTTTTAGAGGTAGTCTCCGCCCGCTGGCCGGGCGACTCCGAGCGGATGCGGAGAATGTCATTGTTCGAGGAGGACGGGGAAAAGAAGGTGCGCATGGCCAACCTGGCCGTGGTGGGCAGCCACTCGGTGAACGGGGTCTCGGCCCTGCACTCCGAGATTCTGAAAAAGCAGCTGTTCCGCGACTTCCACGAGCTGTGGCCGGAGCGCTTCAACAACAAGACCAACGGCATCACCCCGCGGCGCTGGCTGCGCCTCTGCAACCCGGGCCTGTCCGGCCTGGTGAGCGAGCGCATCGGCGAGGGCTGGGTGCGGGACCTGGACGAGCTCAAGGGACTGGAGCCGCTGGCCGAGGACGCGGAGTTCCGCGCCGGCTGGCGCGAGGTGAAGCTCGCCAACAAAAAACGGCTGGCCGAGTGCGTCCGGCGCCTCACCGGCATTACCGTGGACCCGCAGACCCTGTTCGACTGCCAGGTGAAGCGCATCCACGAGTACAAGCGCCAGCTGCTCAACGTGCTGCACGTGCTGGCCCTGTACAACCGCTTGAAGAGCGACCCGGCCGCGGAGGTGGCGCCCCGCACCGTGATCTTTGCGGGCAAGGCGGCGCCCGGCTACGCCCAGGCCAAGCTGATCATTCGTCTGATCCACGCCGTGGCGGACAAGGTCAACGGCGATCCGGCGGTGGCCGGCAGGCTCGCGGTGGTGTTTCTCCCAAACTACGGGGTCAGCCTGGCCGAGCACATCATGCCGGGGGCGGACCTCTCGGAGCAGATCTCCACGGCCGGCACCGAGGCCTCCGGGACCGGGAACATGAAATTCGCCCTGAACGGGGCGCTGACCATCGGCACCCTGGACGGGGCCAACGTCGAGATCCGCGAGGAGGTCGGCGCGGAGAACTTTTTCCTGTTCGGCCTGACCGCCGCGGAGGTCGCGGAATGGAAGGCCCGCGGCTACGACCCGCGGGAGTTGTACCGGGCAAACGTCCAGCTGCGGGAGGCGCTGGACCTGATCGGCTCGGGGGCGCTCAGCCCCGGACAGCCTGACTTGTTCGCCCCGCTGGCCCGCGGCCTGTTGGAGTACGGGGATCCCTATATGCTGCTGGCCGACTTCGACGCCTACCTCGCCTGCCAGGAGCGGGTGGCGGCGGCTTACCGGGATCGGGAGGCCTGGACGCGGATGTCCATCCTGAACGTGGCGCGCATGGGGCGTTTCTCCAGCGACCGCACCATTCGGGAGTACGCCGAAAAGATCTGGGGGGTGCACCCCGCGCCCGTGACGCTTCCCTCCCGGAAGAGGGCCTGAGCCGTGAGCCGCGCCATCCGCCGGGAGGACGGCTCCTTCCTCACCGCCCTGCTCAAGCTGATCCCCAGCGAGGTGGTGGCCGTCTACCTGTTCGTGCTGGGCATCCTGCCGGGCCGCCTGGTCCCGCACCTGGCGGTGGCCGCGCTGCTGGTCGTGCTCACGCCGCTGTACCTGCGCTTCGCCATGGGGGTGCGTTCGCCGGCCCAGCTGGCCGTGTCCTGCGCCTCCATGTTGATTTGGATCTACGCTCTCGGGCAGGGCCCGGTGCGCTTCCTCGCGCCCCCCTGGTACGAGCCGTGGTACGCTTCGGTGGCCTTGGCCCTGTGGACCCTCATTCCCCCCATGTTCCTGTACCGCGGCGAGGAAAGCGGGGAAGGACCGGCAACCGGCAGGGCACGCTCCCCGGGGGGCCGGCGTTGAAGAGGCAGCGTTCCGTGCGGCTCACCGTCAACGGCCGAGCGCTGGAGGCGGCGGTCGCCGACCCGGCGCGCATCCTCCTGGACTGGCTGCGGGAGGACCTCGGCCTGACCGCGGCCAAGCGCGGCTGCGCCGAGGGGCACTGCGGGACCTGCACGGTGCTCGTGGACGGGAAGCCCGTGCTGGCCTGCCGCAAGCCTCTGGCCGAGCTGGAGGGTGCGCAGGTGCTCACCCTGGAAGGGTTGTCCGGGCCCGATTCCCTGCACCCCCTGCAGCTCGCCTTCATCCGGGAAGGGGCCATCCAGTGCGGCTTCTGCACCCCGGGGATGATCCTGGCCGCCAAAGCGCTCCTGGACCGCGAGCCGGACCCCAGCGACCGGCAGGTCGCCCGCGCGCTGTCGCCCAACCTCTGCCGCTGCACGGGGTACGTGAAGATCCTGAAGGCGGTGCGCCAGGCGGCGGCGTGGCTGCGCGCGGGACAAGAGAGCTTCCCGCGCGAGGCCGTGCTGCCCGCTGACCCCGCGCCCTTTGGCCGCCCCGTGCCCCGCGTGGATGCCGTGGCCAAGGCCACCGGCGAGCTGAGGTTCTCCGCGGACCTGCGCTTCCCAGGGATGCTGCACGCCGCGGTGCTGCGCAGCGAGCATCCGCATGCCGAGATCCTGGAGCTGGAGGTGTCCGGCGCCGCAGCCCTGCCCGGCGTGGAGGCGGTGCTCACGGCCCGGGACGTGCCGGGGCGCAACGCCTTTGGCCTCCTGGTGGCCGACCAGCCGGTATTCGCCGAGGGCAAGGTCCGCTGCGTCGGGGACGCGCTGGCCGCCGTGGTGGCCGCAAGCGAGGCTGAGGCCCGGGCGGCGCTGGCGCACATCCGGGTGCGCTACGCCCTGCTGCCGGTGGTCGACAGCCCCGAGGAGGCTCTGCGCCCGGGCGCCCCGCGGGTGCACGAAAGGCCCGCGGAGCGGGTGGGCAGCGAGGGGGAAGCGGCGGCGGCTTCCGGTCCCGGTGAAGCGTCTACGCCGAACCTGGTGGCCCGCAAGCGCTCCGGCCGCGGGGACGTGGCGCGGGGTCTGGCGGAGGCGGAGGAGGTGCTGGAAGACGAGTACTTCACGCCCTTCATCGAGCACGCCTACCTGGAACCGGAGTGCGGAATCGGCGTGCCGGAGCCCGACGGGCGGGTCACGGTTTACGTGGGCAGCCAGGGGCCCTGGGAGGACCGGCGGCAGGTGGCCGCGGCCCTGGGGCTGGCTGAGGAGCGGGTGCGCGTCGCCCACCTGCCGCTGGGCGGGGGCTTCGGCGGCAAGGAAGACATCACGGTCCAGATCATCGTCGCCCTGGCGGCGTTGAAGACCGGGCGCCCCGTGCGCCTGGCTTACGACCGCCGCGAATCCATCCGGGCCAGCGTCAAGCGGCACGCCGAAAGCCTTCGTTATATTACGGGGGTTAAAAAAGATGGCACGCTTACCGCCGTAAAGGCGAGGATCCTGGCGGACTCCGGGGCGTACGCCTCGGTCGGGGAGGTGGTGATCCAGCGCGCGGTCAGCTTCGGCGCGGGCCCCTACGTGGTGCCGCACGCGGACATCGAGGCCCTGGCCGTGTACACCAACAATCTGCCCGCCGGGGCCATGCGCGGTTTCGGCAACCCGCAGGTCACCTTCGCCGCCGAGGTGCAGCTCAACCGCCTGGCCGCTCGGCTGGGGCTGGACCCCTTCGAGATCCGGCTTCGCAACATGCTCGAGGAGGGCAGGCCCACGATCACCGGCGAACGGCTCCGGTCCAGCGTGGGCGCGCGGGCCTGCCTGGAGGCGGTGCGCGCAGCCCTGCGCCGCGCCCCGCCGCTCGTCCCGAGGGCCGGCTGGAAGGCCGGAACCGGCCTGGCCTGCTCCTACAAGAACGTGGGCCTGGGCACCGGCCTGGACGACTACGGCGGCGCGAGCGGCGAGGTCCTGCCGGGGGGCATCCTGCGGGTCCGGGTGGGCAGCGCGGACATGGGCCAGGGATCGGACACCACCATGGCCCAGATCGCCTGCCAGGTGCTGGGCTGGCCGTACTCCCGCGTGGTGGTGGAGTCCGGCGACACGGACCGCGACCCGGCCTCGCTGATCACCACCGCTTCCCGTCAGACCTTCGTGACGGGGAACGCGGTGCTGGCCATGGCGCGGGAGCTCCAGGCCCGGCTGCGGGAATGGCTGGGCGGCCGGTTCGCCGTACCGGCGGAGGGCATCGAGCTGCGGGGGAACGTTTTCGTGGAGGCAGCCAGCGGTCGGGCGCTGGCCGCCCTGCCGGAACTGGCGGAGCTGGCGGCGGCGGACGGGGTCCGGTTGCGGGCCGAGGTGCGCTACTCCGCGCCCCGCACGTGGCCCGATCTGCGCGAGCCTGCCGGGGGGGCCGGGGGGCGCCGCCTGCACGCCGCCTATTGCTTCGGCGCCCAGGCCGTGAGCCTGGAGGTGGAACCCTCCAGCGGCCGGGTGAACGTGCTGCGGGTGATCGCGGCCAGCGACGTGGGGCGGGCCGTGAACCCCGCCGCCGTGGAGGGGCAGATGGAGGGCGGTGTGGTCATGGGCCTGGGCTACGCCCTCTCCGAGGAGTTCCGCCTCGAGCAGGGCCGCATCGTTACGGACACCCTGGCCCGGCTGGGCCTGTGGCGCGCCGCGCAGGTGCCGCCCATCGAGTGCCTGATCGTGGAGAACCCGCATGCGGAGGGCCCGTTCGGCGCCAAGGGCATGAGCGAGCTGCCCGTCTCCATGGCCGCCCCGGCCGTGGTGAGCGCCCTGCACGACGCCCTGGGCGTCTGGCTCACCCGCATTCCCGCCACCCCCGAACGCATCCTGCAGGCCCTGGCCGCGCGCTGAGCGGCTGGGAAGGCCGATCGGGCTGGACCGGATACCGGGTCTGCCGACAATGTTTATGGACACATGACTCGGCCCAACCCTTCCGCCATAGCCCTGCGCAAGCTGGATTTTTTCGCGGGGATGCCCGATGAGCACCTGCGCCTGGTGGCCCAGGTTGCCCGCTTGCGCCGCTTCCGTCCCGGCCAGGTCGTGATCGAGGAAAACAGCCCGGCGGACACCTTCTTCATCATCCGCAGCGGGCGGGTCCAGATCAGCAAGCGCCTGGAGACCGGCGAGGAGATGTTCCTAGCGGAGGAGGGCAGGGGGGGGTTCTTCGGGGAGATGGCCCTGCTGGACGAGGGCCCGCGCTCGGCCACGGCCCGGGCCGTGGAGCCCACCAGCCTGCTGGAGATCTCGCGCAACGACTTCAAGGTGCTCCTGGACCAGGCGCCCCTGCTGGCCTACGCCATGATGCGCGTGCTCTCCACCCGCCTGCGCGGCACCGGGGCCCTGATGGTCGCCCAGCTGCAGCGCAAGAACCGGGAGCTGGCCAAGGCCTACCTGGACACCATCAATGCGGTGGTGAACACCCTGGAGGCCCGCGACCCCTACACCCGCGGCCACACCGAGCGGGTCACCACGATCGCCAAGGCCATCGCGGCCCACATGGGCCTGTCCGACGAGGATTTGTACATCATCGAGATCGGGGCGCTGCTGCACGACGTGGGCAAGATCGGGGTGACGGATGCGATCCTGCGCAAGCCGGGCCCCCTGGACAGCGAGGAGTACGAGGAGATTCTGGAGCACCCGGCCAAGGGGCGCAACATCCTCAGCAACATCGGCTACCTGGAAAAGATGATACCCTGCGTGCTGCACCACCACGAGCGCTACGACGGCAACGGCTACCCCGAGCGCCTGGCCGGCACCGACATCCCTCTGCCCGGCCGGATCATCTCCGTGGCCGACGCTTTCGACGCCATGACCAGCGATCGCCCGTACCGCAGGGGCCTGCCGTTGCAGCGGGCCCTGGCCGAGCTGCGGCGCGGGGCGGGTCGGCAGTTCGACCCGAAGGTGGTCCGGGCCTTCCTCAGCGTCTGGCGCAAGGGCCGGCTGGCAGGCCAATTGAAGCGCGGGCAGTAGCCTGCCGGAAAGCGCTCAGGGCCGGCTCGTGGCCTCGTCGATCCCCCGCACCAGGCTGCCCACGTACTCCGAAAGGTTCTGGATCTGGTTGCGCGGCAGGCGGAAGCCGATCGCCCCCTCGTGGCCGCCGCCGTCGGTGAAATTGAAAAGCTCCAGCACCTGCCGCAGGTCGAAGCTTTTGTAGCGACGGCTGCGGCGCAGGCGGAACTGCACCAGCCCGGTGTCGTCGGGAAGATCACAATAGCACACCAGGCCCAGCCACCCGCTTTCCTCCGCCAGGGTGTCGGCCACGGTGCGGGCGGCGGCGATCACCGTGTCCCGGTCGAAGTCCCGGGCCAGGCGCGCGGAGTCCCGGTCGCCCAGAAACGCGTAGCCGATACGCCCCTCCAGCCTCTGGCGCTGCAGGAAGAACTCGAGGCAGCGCGACTCGGCCTCGGACTGCTTCTGGATCTCCTGGAACACCTGCTTCATGTTGGAAAAGTTGGAGGCACTCACCGTGGTTCGGGCCAGCAGATTGTTGAACAGCGTGCTGAAGGTCTGGTAGGCGCGCTTCTCGCGTTTGGACTTCAGCAGCACCCCCATGCGCGAGTCGCCGATGATGCCGGTGAGCACGGCCAGCACGATGTTGCGCGACACCAGGTCCTGGATGTTGAACTGCCGCAGCAGGGCGGGCCGGCGGCGCAGCCAGAGCATGATCTGCCCGACCAGTTCGCTGGCCGAGGTGGCTTCGGTCACCAGGCGGTAGCCGGGGTCGCCGAAATACTCGCTGTCCGAGCCCAGATGGTGGTCGATCTCGATGCGCAGCAGGCTGCGCGTGTGCAGCAGCCCCTGGACTTCCTCGTTGGCTTCGATCATCGCGGGCTTGGGCGTGTCGCACAGCACCAGGGTGTCCACCCGGGTGCGCACCAGGTCGGTGGGGTGCAGCACGGGGATGCCGTTGTAGCGGCAGATCTCCAGCAGGTACTGGAAGTGCTCGTGGATGCGCGGGCCCAGGTAGATGGACACCGGCCTGGCGAACTTGCGCACCAGCAGGGCGCAGGCGACCAGCGAGGCGATGCAGTCGTCGTCCGGGTTGCGGTGCCCGAGCAGCAGGAAGCCCTTGCGCTGAACCAGGGCGTCGACGATGTTGGCGATGACCTGGTTCTTTTCCCGGGTCGTGGGGATGGCCCGCTTGCTCATGCGCCCCCGCCCCGGATCCCCCGGCAGCGCGCCGCGAAGGCCTCGATCTCCTCAAGGCCCTCCAGCACGCCCATCTCCACCTCCATTTCCCGGGCCTCGCCGGGCTGGAGCATGGGCAGGCGGCCCTCCCTGCGCAGCGCGGCGCGATTGAGGCACTTGGTGTTGGCCGGCTCCACGCCGACCACGTAGTCCCCCTCGGCCAGCATCTTCCACTCGTTGAGGAAGGGGAGGGTTTCGGTGCGGAAGCCCAGGTAAAGGCCCAGGCCCGCGGGTCCGCCTTCCGGGCGAAGCTCCCGGTTCACCAGCGCCGCCCAGGCCCGGCCTGCGGAGTCCGCGGCCATGGTGTGCAGGTAATCCAGCCCCATGCCGGGGTAGTCGGCGGCGGGCTCCTGGAAGCGCCGCACCTCCGGCAGGCGGTCCGCCGCGGCCTGGTCGTAGGGCTCGATGCTGAGGGAGGTGGACTCCAGCTCGCTTTCGGCGGCCAGCAGGGGGAAGCCGGCATTGACGTGGTAGAGGATCGTGAAAGGCGCGGGGCGGCGGCCGAAGTTCTGCACCCGGTCGCGCACGGTGAGTACGCGGGCCCCGACCCGGGTCGCGATAGAACGCTCCAGGCGCAGCCGCTCGCCGAAAAGGGAGGCCTCCTCCACGGTCCCGGCGATCTCCAGCACGTACTCGTCCGCCTCCCAGCGCGACAGGTCGCGGACCCGCGCGGCCGGAAGGCCGGAGTAGCGGCCGTGCAGGCCCAGCTGCTCTGCGCCGTCCGGCCCGGGGTCGCCGAAGTAGGTGAGGCCGCAGGTGGTGAGCAGCCCGCCGAAGAACACGCGCAGCCACTCGTTGCCCGCCGGGTCATGGAAGGCCGGGTGGGCGATCCCCCCGGGAGCCTGGTACACGAGGTTGAGCCCCTTGAAGGTGCAGAAGGGGATATCCAGCCCGCGGTCCGGAAGCACGGTGAAACTTAAGCCCCCGCCGGTCTGGAGCTCGAAGGCCTCGACCCCCTTGGCCCGGCCCTCGGCCAGCACCACCCGGCGCGCGCCCCCCAGCTGCCCGAGGCCGCCGACGTGCCGCTCGATCTCCCGGCGGGTATAGGTCCTGCCTGCCAAGCGCATGAGCGAATATACACCAGAGGCGGGGGCGGCGCTACCGGTATTCTTGCCCAACCGGCGATTTCCGGCTACAACATTCTGCATGATCGATCTGACAGTGCACGCGGACAGGCTGGAGCGGGCCGTGCGCAGGGCCCGCGAGCGCAACATCCTCATCCCCACCTTCGCCCAGATGAAGGATCCCTCCCGGGCGCCGGAGGGTGTGCAGCGGGAGCTTGCCGGGATCGGGCTGTGGGACCTTCACCCCCGAAACCTTTTCCGCATCACCTGGAAGAACGAGCCCCGGGAGAGCGGCGGGGGCTTCGGGGCCGTGAACTACCTGGAGTTTCCCCCCGAGCTGACGGGGGTCGAGGCGCGCATCCTGGCCCTGGTGGGCAAGTGGTTCCCGACCGGGGCGCACAAGGTGGGCGCGGCCTTTGCCTGCCTGGTGCCGCGCCTGGTGACCGGGCAGTTTGACCCCACCGCCCAGAAGGCAGTCTGGCCCTCCACGGGCAATTACTGCCGCGGCGGGGCCTACGACTCCGCCCTGCTCGGCTGCCAGTCCATCGCCATCCTGCCGGAGGGCATGAGCCGGGAGCGCTTCGAGTGGCTGGAGCGGATCGCCGGCGAGGTGATCCGCACCCCCGGCAGCGAGTCCAACGTCAAGGAAATCTTCGACAAATGCAGGGAGCTGCGCCACTCCGGCCAGGAATTGATGATCTTCAACCAGTTCGAGGAGGCGGGCAACTACCTCTGGCACTACGAGGTGACCGGGCACGCCATGGAGGAGGTGCTGCGGCGGGAGCTGGAGCCCGGGGACGGCTACCACGGGGTGGCCCTGTCAACCGGCTCGGCGGGCACCATCGCCTGCGGGGATTATCTGAAACAGCGCTTCCCGGGAAGCCGCCTTGTGGCCAGCGAGGCGCTGCAGTGCCCGACCCTGCTGGCCAACGGCTTCGGGGCGCACCGCATCGAGGGCATCGGCGACAAGCACGTGCCGTGGATCCACAACGTGAAGAACACGGACGTGGTGGTGGCCATCGACGACAACGCGGTGGTCAGCCTGGCCCGGCTGTTCAACGAGAAGGCCGGCCGGGCCTGGCTGGCCAAGGCCGGGGTGAGCGAGGCTGTGGTGGGGCGCCTGGACCTGCTGGGTTTCTCCGGCATCGCCAACTTGCTGTCCTGCATCAAGTACGCCAAGTACTTCGAGCTGGGCCGAAAGGACGTGGTGCTGACCGTGCTCACCGATTCCATGCAGCTATACGGCAGCCGCCTGAAGGAGATGCGGGGGCAATATGGCGAGTACCGCAGCGAAGATGCCGCCGCTCACTTCGCCCGCTACTTGAGCGGGGCTTCCACCGACCACCTGCTGGAGCTCTCCTACCAGGACCGCCGCCGGGTGCACAACCTGAAATACTACACCTGGGTGGAGCAGCAGGGCCGCAGCTACGAGGAGATCATGGCCCAGTGGTACGACCCGGGCTATTGGACTGGCATCCAGTCTCAGGTGGGGCAGGTCGATGCGCTGATCGAGGAGTTCAATCGCCGGGTGGGGCTGTAGGGGCTTCGCGCCGGCATACTGGGCTTCGCGCCGGGGTGTAACCCGGTACGCCGGCGTACCGGGCTTCGCGCGCTTGACAACCTCCCCCGACTTTCCGAGAATTCCCTAAGCGGGATATGCTCAAGATCTGGATCCGCCGGGCCATCGCCCTCGTCGCGTTGGGCGTGGTGGTCTACCTGTTCTGGCCTCTGCTCAAAGACATCCGGGCCGCCGCCCGGCTGTTCGCAGGCGCGCACTGGGGCTGGCTGGCCGCCGCAGTGTTCATCCAGGTCGCTTCCTATTCCAGCCTGACCTGGCTGAACATGCTGGCCATGCGCCCCTTTCCAGGTCGGATCGGCTTCTGGCGGCTGCTGTTCGTGCTCACCGCCATGGCTTTCATCACCTCGGCGGTGCCCAGCGCCGGGGCCAGCGGCGTGGTGCTGCGGGCCCGCCTGCTGGCCCGTTACGGCTACACGGCCGAGGCCTCCACCTTCACCCTGCTGCTGGAGATGCTGTACCTGGTGGTCGGCACGGTGGCGGTCGCCCTGTTCGGCCTGGGATACCTGCTGCAGATGGGCAGCCTGGCTGCGGGGGAGATCGCTCTGCTGGCGGCTCTGGTCATCTTCGCGGCGCTGGTGTTGTGGGTCGGCTGGCGCCTGGTTTCCGAGCCCCGCCGCGCGCTGCGCCTGCTGGAGCATCTGGCCGGCTTCTGGAACAGGCTGGCCTCCCGCCTCGGCTGGCGGCGCCTGAACCCCGATGCGCTGGAGGCGCGCCTGGAGGCCTTCCACCAGGGCCTGCTGGAGCTGGGCAACCTCCCGCGTTGGAAGTTTCTGGCCGCCACCGCCGGGCGCATTCTCCTGGACGTGGCCACCCTGGGCGCCTGTTTCGCCGCCCTCGGCCACCTTATCCGTCCGGACATCCTGCTGCTGAGCTACGGCCTGCTCATGGTGATCAGCACCCTGGCCATTCTCCCCGGCGGCCTGGGGCTGGCGGACGTGTCGCTGCCGGTGGTGTTCAGCCGTTTCGGAGTGCCCGGCTCCGTGGCCCTGGCCGCGGGGCTGACCTATCGCCTGCTGGCCTTCTGGCTGGTGCGCTTCATCGGCTTCACCGCTTGGCAGGTGCTGGAATCCCGGGCCAGGGGGCCGCGGAAGGCCCGGGAGGCCTGATGGCGAACCTGGCTGAGGCGCTGTGCGCGGTGGTTCCGGCCTTCAACGAGGCCCCGTACCTGGGCG
>CAZMWZ010000024.1:0-5603 GCA_964570045.1 uncultured Spirochaetaceae bacterium | reverse complement strand
GGCAGGCTCGCCACGGATTTCACCCAGGCCGCCGCGCCGGTGCTCAGCGGGCAGCGCTGCCTGCGGTGGAGCCTGTTCCGCGACGCCCCGGACCTGTGCAGCGCCCGCGGCGGCGCGGAGGTGGCCCTGAGCCTGCACGCCCGGCGCCGCGGGTACCGGGTGCGGCGCGTGCCGCTCCCGGGGGTGACCCACGTGATGAAGCACGAGAAGCAGGCCTGGCTGCCGGGCCGGGCGGCGCACGCCCGCATGTTCTGCGAGATTTTCCGCTACCTGGCGGAACACGTCCGGAGGCGTTGAGGAGGCAGGCGATGGGGTTCGACGTGGTGCCGCTGGATGCGGGGCGCCTGGATGACTATCTCTTGTTTTTCGACCGAGTGGCCTTCGCGGACAACCCGGATTGGGCGGACTGCTACTGCCTGTTCTACCACGTGCCCGGGTCGGAGTGGGAACAGCGCAGCGGGGCGCGGAACCGCGAGGAGGCGGCCGCCCTGATCCGGGCCGGCAGCCTCTCCGGCTTCCTGGCCTACGAGGGCGTGACCCCGGTGGGCTGGTGCAATGCCAACCGCAAGGAGCGCTACGCCCTTTTGGTGGGACAGAAGGAGCTGTGGGACCCCGGTGAGGCCGGAGGCAGGGTGCTCGCGGTGGTCTGCTTCGTGGTCGCCCCCACGCATCGCCGCTTGGGCATTGCCCGGCGCCTCCTGTCCGCGGCCTGTGAGGAGGCCGGGGCGCAGGGTCTGGCCTGGGTGGAGGCCTATCCGCGCAAGGACGCCCAGAACGCCGCCCAGCACTACCACGGGCCCCTGGCGCTGTACCGCGAGCTGGGCTTCAGCGTGCACCGGGACCTCGCCGACTTCTGGATCGTGCGCAAGAGCCTTGCACCCGGCGCTTGAGTCGGGGTCCGGCGTCATGCAGCGCAAGCCCCCCGCCCCGCGCTACGGCCTGCTCCTGGTGCTCTACTCCGCCCTGGGCTTCGGGCTGATCCCGATCTTTGCCCTCCTGGCCTACCGCGGCGGCATCAACGTCGTCACCCTGCTGGCGATCCGCTTCGCGCTCTCCGGGCTGGTGTTGTTCGCCTTCCTGCTGGCCCGCGGGCGCGGGGTGCTGTGCCAGGCGCTGTCCGCCTTGCCTAGTCTTCTGGGCCTGGGGCTATGCTACACCCTGCAGTCCGGCTTCTACTTTTCCGCGGTGCGCCACATCTCCGCCTCTCTCGCTTCGATCCTCCTGTACTCCTACCCGGCCTTCGTCTGCCTGCTGGCTTTCCTGGTGGAGCGGGAAAAGCTGACCGCGCGGATCCTGCTGGCCCTGGCCATTTCCCTGTCGGGGGTGATCCTGGTCCTGGGCTCTTCGCTAGGCGCCGCCAGCCCGGCCGGGGTGCTGCTCGCCCTGGGCGCGGCCCTGGTCTACTCCCTGTACATCACCCTGGCCAACCGGGTTCTGCGCAGCGTGCAGCCGGTGGTGGCCATGGCCGTGGTGACCCTGGTGACCAGCGTCATCTACCTCGGGCTGGGCCTGGCCGCCGGCAGCCTGAGCTTCGCGTTCGCTCCCACGGCGTGGCTGCCGATCGCCCTGCTGATCGGGGTGTCCACGCTGCTGGCCATTTTCGCCTTCTTCCGCGGTCTGGCCATTCTGGGCTCCAACCGGGCCTCGATCGTGAGCATGACCGAGCCATTGTTCACGATCGGGTTCTCGATCCTGCTGTTCGGGGACCGTCTGGGTTGGCAGCAGATCGTCGGGGGCGTGCTGGTGCTCGGCGGTACGGTCCTGGTCACGACCGCGCGCTCCCGTTCTTGACGTCCTGAGCTTTCTAGGCTATTGTATCCAAACAAATCATACATAAGGGAGTCATTGACATGAAACGCATGTTCCCCCGTGCTCTTTGCGTTCTATCGTTAGCGCTGGCTACGGTCAACGTCATGGCCGCCCCGCCGAAAACCGGCCTGCTGCGTCTGGCTACGACCACCAGCACGGCCGACTCCGGTCTGCTGGCTTTCATCCTCCCCGATTTCGAGAAGCAGTACAATTGCAGCGTCGACGTGGTGGCCGTCGGGACCGGCCAGTCCCTGGAGCTCGGTCGCCGCGGGGACGCCGACGTCGTGCTGGTGCACAGCCGCAAGGGCGAGGACCAGTTCGTGGCCGACGGGTTCGCCCGTGAGCGCTTCGACGTCATGTACAACGACTTCATCGTCGTCGGCCCCAAGGAGGACTCCGCTCGGGTTCGCGGCCTGGCCTTGGGCCGGGAGGCCTTCAAGGCCATCATGGACGCCGGCCAGCCCTTCGCCAGCCGGGGCGACAAGTCCGGCACGCACACCAAGGAGCTCAGTGTGTGGAGCGCGCTGGGGGTGACGCCCGGCGCGGGCCTGAAGTGGTACAACTCCCTGGGGCAGGGCATGGGGGAGGTCCTGCTGTTCGCCGCAGACCAGAAGGCCTATACCCTGACGGATCGCGGGACCTACCTGTCCATGGTGGACAAGCTGCCCGGCCTGGAGATCCTGGTCGGGGGCAGGAACCTGGCGGAGAACAAGGACAAGATCCTGCTGAACCCGTACGGGGTTCTGGCGGTCAGCCCCGACAAGTATCCCCAGACCAACTTCGACCTGGCTATAAAGTTCGTGGCCTGGATTTGCTCGGTGGAAACGCAGAAGAAGATCGGCGGCTTCGGGGCAGACCGCTTCGGCCAGCCTCTTTTCTACCCGGATTCCGCGGAATACCGCGCGGCGCGGAAGTAGAGGGGCCGGAGCTCCGAACTCCCCTGACTGGACGGTTGACAGGTACGAAGCCCCGGCCCACAATGCGGGCATTGACGCCGTACAATCCGTACAATAGGAGAAGCAGATGCTGAGCGCACGCAACCAGTTCGAAGGCAAGGTCAAGTCCGTGAAGTTGGGCACCGTCATGGCCGAGGTCGTCGTCACGGTCGGCAACCTGGAGTTCGTGGCCGCCATCACCCGTGGCTCGGTGGAGTCGCTTGGGCTCAAGACCGGCGACGCCGTGAAGGCGATCGTCAAGGCCACCGAGGTGATGATCGCCAAGGGATGAACGGTCTGCTGGGGGGGGAGATCTGGGCCGATCTTCTCCCGATCATTTCCCTTTCCTTGCGAGTGACCGGGACCGCTCTCGCGCTGTGCACGGTGAGCGGGGTGCCCCTCGGAGCGATCCTGGGCCTGACTCGCATCCCCGGCCGCCGCCTGGTGACCGCCATCCTGTACACGGGCATGGGCCTGCCGCCGGTCGTGGTCGGCCTGTTCGTCTACCTGCTGCTCTCCCGCAGCGGGCCGCTGGGCTCGCTGGGCTGGCTGTTCACCCCGCGGGCCATGGTCCTGGCCCAGACGATCATCTCCTTCCCGCTGGTCACCGGTCTCACCATGGCGGCCGTGCAGAGCGTGGACCCGTCCTTCCGCCAGCAGATGCGTTCCCTGGGGGCCACCCGCCTGCAGGAGATCTGGGCCCTGCTGCGGGAGGCGCGCCTCGGGGTGGTGGCCGGGATCATAGCCGCCTTCGGCAGCATCATCTCCGAGGTGGGCGCGGTGATGCTGGTGGGCGGCAACATCGCAGGCAAGACCCGGGTGCTGACCACCGCCATCGTGCTCAACACCCGCCAGGGCGAGTTCCTGCCGGCCATAATCCTGGGGGTCATCCTGCTGGCGCTGGCCTTCCTGGCCAACGTGGCGCTGCTGCGCCTGCAGGGCCGGACCTGATGTCCTACGCCTTCCGCCTGGAGTCGGTCCGTCAGCGCTATACCGGGCGCACCGTGCTGGACCTCGTCGAGCTGAAAGTGCGCCGGGGGGAGATCCTGGCCCTGGTGGGCCCCAGCGGCTCCGGGAAATCCACGCTGCTGCGCCTCCTGAACTTTATAGAAAGCCCCACGGAAGGAACCCTGTACTACGAAGGCCGGGTGGCCGACGGGGAGCGCACGCCCCTTGAGCTGCGCCGCCAGGTGACCACCGTTTTCCAGCAGACCGCGCTGCAGAAAGCTTCGGTCCGGGCCAATGTGGCCTACGGGCTGCGCCTGCGAGGCCTGAGAGTGGACGGACAGGTGGAGGGACTGCTGGAGACGGTCGGCCTGAGCGAGCTGGCCGGGGCCCCTGCCCGCCAGCTTTCCGGAGGGGAGAAGCAGCGGGTGGCGCTGGCCCGGGCTCTGATTTTCCGGCCGCGCGTGCTGCTCCTGGACGAGCCCACCGCCAACCTCGACCCCTACAACGTCGGGCTCATCGAGCAGATCGTGCGCACCGAGAACCGTGACAACGAAACCACGGTGGTGCTGGTCACCCACAACGTGTTCCAGGCCCATCGCCTGGCGCACCGCACCGGGTTGATCCTGAACGGGCGCCTCGTGGAGTTGGCCGACACCGCCGTTTTCTTCGGCTCCCCCGCCGACCCGCGCACCGCTGCCTTCGTCAGCGGGGAGATGGTATACTGAGTGCCCAGGTGATCGAGTTCGCTTTCCTCAAGGGAAAACCGGAGTACCTGCAGATCGCCGAGCAGGTCGAGCTGTCGGTGGCCGCGGGCCGCCTCAAGCCCCACGACCGCCTGGAGCCGGTGCGCGAGCTGGCCGGGCGGCTGGGCCTCAACCCCAGCACCGTGGCCCGAGCCTACCGCCTGCTGGAGCGGCAGGGGGTCATCGAGACCGGGGGCCGCCGCGGCAGCCGTGTGGCGGCCGGTTCCGCCTCCGGGGGAGCCGAGATACTGCGGCAGGTGCGCCTGCGCACCCTGGTTTCGCGGGCCGTGTACGAAGGCCTGGCCCAGGGCTTCGCGCCGGATGAGCTGGAGGCCGCGCTGGGGCTGGAGCTGGCCGCCTGGCGGGAGCGGCGGGAAGCGCCTGCCGCCCGCCTCCCAGCGCAGGAGGCCGGTCGCCTGGCCCGGTTCGCCGGAAGCCACGACCTGGCGCTGGAGGCGCTCTGGGCCCAGGCCCGCCGCCGCCACCCGAGCCTGGTGCTGGAGCCGCGCTACGTCGGGAGCCTCGACGGTTTGCTGGCGCTGCTGCACGGCGAGGTGGGGCTGGCCGGCTCGCACCTGCTGGACGAGGAAAGCGGGGAATTCAACATCCCGGTCCTGCGGCGGCTGTTCATCGGGGTGCCGCTCTGCCTGGTGACCCTGGCGGAGCGGGAGCAGGGGCTGATCCTGGCGCGGGGCAACCCCCGGCGCATCCGCGGGTACTCGGACCTGCCGCAGGTGCGCTTCGTGAACCGCCAGCCCGGCTCCGGGACGCGCTCCCTGCTGGACCACAGCCTGCGCCGGCAGGCTATCAAAGCCTCGGAGATCGAGGGGTATGACCGCGTGGTTCCCACGCACCTGGCGGTGGCCGCGGCGGTGGCCGAGGGCAGCGCCGACGCCGGGCTGGGCATCCGGGCGGCCGCCCGGGCCTTCGACCTGGAGTTCCTGCCCCTGGCGCGGGAGCGCTACGACCTGGTGCTGGCGGCCGCCGACCGGGACTCCTCGCCCATCGCCGAGCTGCTGACGGTGCTCGCGAGCGAGGAGTTCCGCGCCGTGGTGGCCCAAATCGGCGGCTACGACACGGCCCACACCGGCGAGGAGCGCCGGCTGTAGCGGATGAGACCCCCCGGGCTACTTCCTGCCGGACGCGACTCGATACAGATAGAGCTTGT
>CAZMWZ010000023.1:0-23394 GCA_964570045.1 uncultured Spirochaetaceae bacterium | reverse complement strand
ATCTCCTTCCCGGCAGCGGTGCGCCGCAAGCAGGTTCCGACCAATATGGACGTGGCCCGCCGCGGCCTGGCCTTCCTCCGCTCGCTGTTCGCGGAGTAGCGCGCGACTCCACCGGTGGGTACAGGCCTCTGTGGAGTCCGCGGCCACCATGGGGCGTGACGGCACCCGGACACGGAGGATTCTGGTAAAGTGAGGATGGGCGAAAAGACAGCCCGCTCCGCCGCAAGACGACGGCGAACGGAGGCTTGCCCATGATCTCCAAGAACTTCGCACCCTCGGCCGTTCTGCTCGTGCTTCTGCTGCTGTGGGCAACTCTTCCGGCCGCCGGGCGAAATAGAAGAAATCGTCGACTACCTGACTATGCGTATCCGGGAGATCCAAAGTGTCCGGCGGGTGATCGAGTTCCTGGCTCTGGACACGAGCGCGGCAGACCTTGCCCGCATCCGAAGCCGGACCGCCTGCGGTTTGGAGGCCAAGGACTTCTTTCGCCTGGCGTACCGGGGCGCCGATCGATCAGGAGGCGGGCCCCCGCCTGGCCGGTTTCTTCCTCACCGTGGGCCAGGAGCGGGTCAGGGAGTTGCAGGCCCCGTACTGACCTGCTCGGGCCCGACCGAAAAGGGGTTGGCAACCATCAGACCGTCATATTCCTGCCCCTCGTTCATGTCCTCCGAGTACAGGCGGGCACAGCCCGAAAGCTGAGCCGCCGCGAAAATCAGGGCGTCCCAGTACGACAGCTGATGGCGCTTCTGCAGATGTATCGCCGCCCTTACCGTTCCGTACTCGATGCCCATGACTCGGAGGACGCGAAAGCGCTCGAGCTCCATTTCCGCTGTCTGCCGGTCGAGGGGTACCTGCAGCTTCTGGGTAACCGTGACCCAGAACTCGCTCAGCACCTGCGAAGAAATCACGGCCCGTCCACTTCGTATCCCGTCGTTGGCGTAGACCAGAACGTTGGTGTCCCGGAAGTACCTAGCGGCGGTCATGAAGCTCGTCTCTCGGCCAGGTTTTCCGTCCGACCACCGCCTTGCTTTGGCGGAACAGCGACTCTAGTTCCGCGGCGGCCGTCGTGTTTGACAGCTCCTCTTGCTCGACCAGCTCCTGGAGGTACTTCCGGATCAAACCGGTGATGCTCGTATCCTTGTCCATCGCGATCTTGCGTGCCTTTTTCACCAACTCGTCATCCAGGGACATGGTGATGTTAGACACGGTCATCCTCCACACAATACGTGTAGCACATATTCACGTAGCCTTCAAGGGGGCTACGGAGACCCAAATCCTCGCCTAACACGGGGCCGGGGCTTTGAGGTCAGGCCGGGGCCCGAGTGAGGGCTACACAGCGCGAGCGAACGTCGAGGCGCAGGACGCGCCGATGGGTTTCCCGCCAGAGCAAACGGAGCGAAAAGCGGGAAACGCGCGTAGGGGCGGCAGTGATGGGGCTCAAAGCGGCAGTGGGTGAGGACTGCGCGTGTGGTGATGAAGTGGCCTGGGTGGGCAGCTGGAAGACTTCCCATCTCCACGGGGCTGAGCATGTCCTGGATCGTGGTCGGGCGCTGCCCGCGGGCGCGGCAAGCCGACGTTACTTTCGAGCGCTATTGCGGGCGCAATAGCGCTTGCTTGCGCGGTAGACGCTATTTGCGCTGTCCGCGTAAGCGTACGTTATTTACGGAGCAGCGAGCTCAACCAGGGGATGCCGATGAAGTTGCCGATCATGGCCCCCAGGCTGGAGAACAGGAACACCAGCAGGATATGGGTGACGCGGTTGCCGAAGAAGCCGCGCACCGTGAGCAGGTCGACCGACAGGTTCTCGAAGTCCGAAACGCGCGGTTTGCGCAGGAAGGCCTCCAGGACGCCGGTCACCAGGCCGATGCCGATGAAAGGGTTCAGGGTGGTGATGGGCGCGCCGATGAAGGCGGCCGCGATGGTGAGCGGGTGGGCCAGGGTGACCAGAGCCCCCACGGCCGAGAGCGTTCCGCTCACCAGCACCCACTTCCAGAGCATCGCGAGGCTGAGCTGCCAACCGGAGCGGAAGAAGCCGGCCACCAACAGCCCCACGATGGCCACCGGAAGGAGCCAGCCCAGCAGGCTGGACCAGCTGCGGCGCGCGGGAACCTGCTCCAGCGCGGCGGTGTCGGCCGGGAGCCCGCCGTCATGCAGGGCGCGCAGGCTGCGGGCGATGCCCTCCACGTGCCCGGCCCCGATCACGGCCACCACCCGCCGCCCCTCGGCCTGGTAGATGCGCGTGGCCAGGTAGCGGTCGCGCTCGTCGATCAGCACCTCCTTTACTGCGGGCAGGTACCCTGCCAGCTCGTCCAGCATGCTCTGGAAGGTGGTGCGGCTCTTGAGCTTCTCGATCTCTTCGGGGGACAGCTTCTCGCTGGAGAAGATCGTGGCCAGCATGGCGGCGAGCATCTTGTTCTTCCCCCAGAAGGAGGTCCGGGCCCAGGCTCTGCGCAGGGTGAGCTGGATGTCGCGGTCGCAGAGGCTGAAGGGGATGCCCGCTTCCTCGGCCAGGCGCACGGCGGTGAGCATCTCCTCCCCGGGCGAGACGCCGAGGCCCGCGCCTAGGCGGCGCTGGAAGGAGGAAAGCACCAGGTTGGCCAGCAGCAGGAAACCTTTCTTGTTGCGCAGGACCTGCACGATGTCCAGCTTGCGCCAGCCGTTGCCCGCGGTGAGCGAGCTGTAACGGGCGGCGTCCAGCTCCACGCACACGCGGTCGGGTTTTTCCCCCTGGATCACTTCGCGCACCTCCTCCACGCTGCGGCTGGAGATGTGGGCCGTGCCCAGCAGGAGGAACTCCCGCTCTCCCAGCTGGAGGCGGTGGAGGCTGCCCTGGTCGGATGGTGTGGGTTCGTTGCTCATTCACTCTTCCTTGTGTCCGTAAGTTTGCAGCAGGGCCGCGGCGATACGCCGCTCGGGCAGGTCCCTGCGCTCGCTGGCGGCCGTTTCGGCCAGATAGGTCAGGGCGGGTGCCACCCGGCCCTCCAGCAGAAACTGGGCGGCCAGGTAGAACAGCAGGCGGCCGCGCTGGACCCGGTTGGGCTCCCGCGTGATCGCGGCCAGCGTCGCCAGCTCCAGGGCCGGGTTGGCCAAGTACCGCGCCGCCTGGTACTGCCAGGTTTCGGGGGGCAGCTCCGCTGCCAGCCTGTTCAGGGCCGCGCCGGCTTCCCGGCCTCGGCCCGCCTGCTTCTGGCACAGCGCGCCCAGCAAAGCGTAGGCGGGCTCGGAGGGCTCGGCCCGGAAGGCCTGCTGGAACAGGGCGCCCGCCCGCTCCCAGCTGCTTTCAATATAATACAGAACGGCCAGAGGGGCGAAGGCGAAGCTGTAGTCCGGTCGCAGGCGGAGGGCCTGTTCGTAGTCAGCAATCGCCTCCAGGCCGCGCTCCTGCTCCTCGAGGATCCCGGCGCGCAGCACGTGGGCCAGGAAATTCTCGGGATCCAGGGCGATGGCCCGGGAGAAGTCGGCGCTCGCTTCCCTCAGCTTGCGCGCCGCGAGGCGCAGCTTCCCGCGATCCAGGTAGCTCCAGGGGTCATCCGGGTTCAGGCGGATGGCCTCGTCCAGGTCGGCGGCGGCCCCCTCCCGGTCCTCCAGCGCCGCCCTGACCCTGGCGCGGTCGGCGTAGGCGAAAGAGAAACCCTGCTCGGCTTGCAAAGCCCTGTCGAAGTGGGTCAGGGCCTCGGGGTAGCGCCGCTCCTCGAAGAGGATTCGCCCGAGCCCGTGGCGGGCCGTGAAGTTCCCGGGGTCGACCCGGATCGCCCGCTCGAAAAGCTCGCGGGCCCCGGACGCGTCCCCGGACTCCTGGTACATGCGGCCCAGGATGGCCAGCGCTTCCGGCTCCCCGGGGTTCTCGGTTACCAGGCTTTCCAGCTCGGCGCGCGCCTCCCGGCCGCGGCCCGCGGCCAGCAGGAGCTGGACGCGCAGCAGCCGTTCGCCGGGCCCAGCCTGCAGCCCCTGCATGGCCTGGTCAAAGACCGCCAGCGCCGCCTGCGGATCGCCCGCTTCCATCCGCTGCCGGATGGCGTCGTAGGGGGGGGCCTGGCGCTCCCGCGCAGCCGTCGCGCAGCCGATCAGGACGAGCGCTGCCGCGGCGGCCAGCGGCAGGGGCGAGTAAAGGTGATTTCGCTTCATGGCCGGGAGTGCTCACTATAGACTTCAAGCGGGTTTTGGGCAAGGTTGAATCGCGCCTCGCCCCGATGCTACACTGCCCTGCAGGCATGAAGAAGCGGCTTCCGACGCTGTATTATCTCATCCCCCTGGTCTACATCCTAGTGATCGGGTTTTTCGTGTACATGCAGTTCCGCTCGCGCGAGAGCTTCCAGGACAACCTGGGGCCGCTGGTGGTGACCGGCAGCTACTCCAAATCGCTTTCCGGTGCAAAACTGATCCGTGACATTACCGTCAGCTGCAACGACGTGCGCCTGCGCTTCGGACGCCGGAAGCTGCTGCTCAAGGACCCGGGCCCCGCCCGCTCTCGCCGGCTGCGCGTCCTGGCCTACAGCCGTTCCGACCAGGGGGTGGAGTTGGCCTGCAGCGAGGGTCTGCGGCTGCGCTTCACCGTCGCGGGGGAAATGGGCGCCACGGTGATCCTCCAGCCCATCATCCCCTCCGGCCTGGGAGGCCTGCGGATCCTGTCGCTGCCGCTGGAGCTGCGCGAGGACAGCGGCGAGCGGGTGCGCGGAATACCGCTCCTGCGTCTGGCCGGCAGGTCCGGGGTGCGCTATGTGGCACTGCCGGCCGGCTCGGACATCGACCTGAAGGCCGCCCGCCTGGAGGTGAACCTGCAGGGCGCCGAGGAGGAGCCGCTGGTCGCCTTCGAGCGCGTGGATCCAGACCGGGACGAGCCGTACGTCTACTGGTTTTCCCGCCGGGGACCCCTGGCCGACGAGACCCGCTACCGGGAAGGACTCGCCGGCTTCCTGGACCGCGCCTACTCCTACTGGAACCGGGTGCTCGTCGGCACTCCGGGCGACTTGGCCATCGCCGAGGACCTGGGAGCCTGCCTGCTCTCCGAGGCCGCGCTGCGGGGGGAATACCGGCGGCTCCTGCCGGCGGTGGCCGCGGCGGTGCGGGCGCGGGCGGGCTCCGGGCTCACCTACCGGGTCGCCGCCTACGTCGGCTACCTGCAGGGTTTCCAGGCCGCCAGCCAGCGGCGGTCCGCGGAGTTGATCGACGGGATCACGGAGGCGATCCGCCGCTCGGATCCGGCGGTGCTGGACACCCCGGACCTGATCCGGCTCATCGTGAACCGGGGTCCCTTCTCCCTGGCCGAGGAAGCCCTGCGCCTGGCCGACGCGGTGGACCGCTCCGGCGCCCCCGTGTCCCGCCTGCTGTCCCTGCTGGACGCGTACACGGCCGCGGCTAGCCTGATCGACAGCGGGCAGCCCATCCGGCAGAAGATCTCGGAGTTGATCGACGCCTGGCTCCTGCCCTCGGTGCTGCAGACGCGGGAAGGCCTGTTCCTTGCCCAGCTGGCCGGCGAACACGAAAGCCTCTCGGACATCCAGGCCTCCGTGCGGGCCGGCCAGCTGTTCCTGCAGGCCGCCGAAATCACCGCCCGCCCGCCTCTGGCCCTGGTGGGCCGCAACCTGATACTGTCGGCTCTCGCCCTGGCCGATTCCGAGGGCTTCGTCCCTGCCCGGGGCACCGTCACCTCCGGCCGCTTCCGGCCGCAGAACGGGCAGCTGCCCCCCGAGCAGCTCTACGGCTACGTGGCCCAGGCGCGCTACCTGCCGCAGGAGTACTCGCTCTACAGCCACCTGGCACCCGGCGCCTGGCTGTACACCGCGGCGGTACCGGTGCAGATCAAGGTGAACGACAGCCAGTACCGCTTCTCGTTCGGCTTCCCTACGGGCGGTTCACACTATTTCCTCCTGCAGGGTATCCGGCCGATGCAGAGCGTGATGCTGCACGGGATCCTCTGGAAGCCCGACCCCGAATACTCTCTTTACAGCGACGGCTGGGTCTACGACCCCGGAACCCAGACCCTGTTCGGCAAGATCACCCAGCGCCTGCCGGAAGAAGATCTGGTGATCAACTACTGAAGCCTTGTCTGTGCGGCCCGGGGGTGGGTACTATCTAGTCATGGAGTCGATGACCGCCATTCTGGAGGTAAACGGGGCGCGCTGCGCCTCCTGCAGCTTCGCCATCGAGCACATGGGCCGCAAGGTGCCGGGCGTGGAGGAGGTGCGAGTGCATCCGGACAGACAGGAGATCCACGTGACTTATGGCGGGAACCCGGAGGCTCTGGAAGAGATCATCCGGATCGTAGCCCGCCTCGGGTACGAGGCCCGCCTGCGCAGCGCGGCCGGGGCATAGTATACACCCGGCGGGAATCCCACTATACTGGCCGGTCTGAACGCATGAGAAAGCCGCCGGAGCGAACGCTGCTGCGACTGCTGCACCACCGCTGGAACAGGCGCACTTTGAGTGCCGTGTCCTATTTTTGCGAGCACTTCCTGTTGAAGGGATGTTTCAGCAGCATCGAGGTCCATGGCCTGGAGCGGGTTGTCGCTAAGGCCAAGGCCGGCAGGCGGCTGATTTTCATCCCCGATCACCAGAGCGAATACGACTGGCTCCTGCTGCAGAACCAACTGTACCGCTCGGGGGTGCGCACGGCCATCCAGGCCGGCGACAACCTCTTCGTGGGCCCGCTGGACCCGATCCTGCGCGGCTGCGGCGCTTTCATGAGCGTGCGCCACGAGAAGTCCTTCTACTCCACCCACTGGATCTACGACCTGCTGGCGCGCGCCCTCGGCCAGCGGCCCATCCGCGTCACCCGCGAGCAGTACAGCCAGCTGTACCCCAAGCAGCTCGCCCGCATCCTCGGGCGCGAAGGCTACAACCTACTGGTGTTCCCCGGCTACGAGACCGACCCTTATACGGGGGAGGTCAAGTACGGCCGCTCCTACAGCGGCCAGTTCAACCCCCTGTCCCCCTACGTGTTCATCACGGTCTCCAAAGTCCTCAAGGGCCTGGGGATCACCGACGCCGAGTACATCCCGGTGGCGGTGACCTACGAGCGGGTGCCGGAGGACATCCTTTTCCGGGAGTTCAAGGCCTCGACGCGCAAGACCAAGATCGCCAAGTACATCTACGACCACTACTACACCTTCTTCAAGGCGCCCTTCTCCAAGGAGCTGTACCAGGAAAAAAGCCGCGTTTGCGTGAAGTTTGGCGAAGGCATCCCGGCGGCCTTCACCGGCAAGGCCCGGGACTTCGCCGAGCGCGTGCGCCACGAGATCGGCAGGCTGATCCGGGTGTACGAGAGCACGCTGATCTTCCACTCCCTGAACGACAAGTTCGCCCTCTCCAAGCAGGAGCTGCGGAAGAACATCAACGAGAACCTCCGCGTCCTGAAGGCGAAGAGGATCGATTGCTCGCCGCTCTACGATGCCGACGCCCGGCTGCTGCCGCTGGACCGGATGCTGAACCGGGTGGCGCGGTTGTTCAACTTCGCCGAGAGCCCGGTCATCCCCTTGAAAGCCTACCGCACTCTCGAGCACGACAGGAACGAGGTGTTCATCCACAACCCGCACCTGGCGTCCTACTACTCCAACAAGCTGCGCTATATCCTGGAGAGCGACTAGCCGGCGGGTGCGCTCACCTGTTGGGGTCCCAGCTGAGGTTGAGTCCAAACTCCTGGTTGAAGCGCTCCAGGCCGTCGTCTCCTGTCCCCAACGGACAACGCGCTATGCCCCGGTAACGTCCGCTCAGGCGCCAGGCCGCGCTCAAGCGGGACTCCAGGCGCAGGCCCGCGGCGTAGGTCTGCTGGTTCTCCTCCCCGTTGCGGTACAGGTCGAACACGGCCTGGAAGAAAGGCGCCAGCTTCAGCTCGTCCAGCGGCTCCAGCGAGAGTTCGGTTGTGGCCAGCAGGCTGGTAAGGTCATTCGCGTCCGACCCGTCGTAGAAGGTCCACTTTGATCTCGCGCCCGCGCTCCACTGAACGCGATCGCTCAGGGCCCACTGGAAATCCGGGTTGAGGTAGAAATAGGTGTAGCTTCCGCTCTGATTGGCGTAGTACTTGCGGGAGACGGCGGAATAGAGGTTGGAGGTGAAGGCATCGCTCCATTGTTCCTTGATGCGCAGGGTGAGCCTGTGGCGCTGGGAGTCGGGCACGTCCAGCTCCTTCTCCAGTTCCTCCGGCGCGATCTCTTCCCATCCCGTTCCCCCGTCGTAGCGCAGGTAGAACACGGGAAGCTTCATTTCCTGGGCGGAAGCGGTGAGCGGCAACAGGAGCGACAGCGCATACAACAGAACAGCGCGGCTCTTCATGGGCCAGGTCCTCCCTTCGGGTAGATACCCTGATTATAGGCTTCCGGCGAATGACTGCAATTCCTTGCAGGCGCAGCGGCAGGGGGGTAGGATGCAGGTATCAGGGAGGGCTTGCGATGCGAAAAACCAGCGCCTGGGCGGTGTCGATTCTTCTGCTGGGCTGCTGCCCCGCGTTCGCTCGGGGGACGGGCTTCGGGCTGCAGTTCAGCACGGGCCTCCAGGGGTCCCTGTCGTTCTTCGAGGTCGGGGTCACCTCCCCTGCCTTCGGGGACGGGGTGACCGTGGGGCTGAAGGCCAGGTCGATGAGCTCGATCACCTGGGCGACTTTCCTGCACCGAAACGGCCAGTCCGTCTCCTTTCATCCCGTCGTGGTCGGGGGGGTGCTGTCCTTCGGCGGGGCGAGCCCCTTCATCGAAGACAGCTATCGGATGTACGGCGGCATGGATCTTTTTCTGGGCTATTCCTTCACCCCGTACGACAGCCTGATCTACAAGCTCGGGAACCTGATCGGGAAAAACCTCACGTATGGATTGTGGGGTTATTACGGTATCGAGGTTTTCACCGCCGAACAGGTTGCCTATTACCTCGACGCGGGAGGCGGATTCAAGAGCCTGAAAGGGGATGAGGCCAACCTGTACGCCATCGCCAGCAGCTGGCTGGGGAGCGGTTTCGGGATGAAGACCGGCCTGCGTTTCTATTTCTAGGAAACCGGCCGGCAAAATCGCTGATCGCGGCTGAGGGCTGGTCGGTTTCTTCCGTCGGTTCCTGCAACGCCGGCCCCGAGGCCGTTCGCGGGGTGAAGATTTTTCTTGACTTCCACAATATTGTCCCTTAGAATCATGCCCACAACGTAGGTTTGCGAGCCGACTGGTGCAGCAATAGATGATTCTGTAAAGGGGTTGTGTATGCCGACCCGCTTTGCGGAATCAGCCGGTGCGAGCGTCGAGCACAACAGGTGTTTTACCACAGCCCAGGTTTGTGCAACGAGGTCGAGTAGCAGCCGCTCCGACTGGCCGCGATCCCTGCCGACAAAAACCCCTCAAAATCCAGGCAAACGAGTTCCGCAAATGCAGCCTGCCACGCTGCTAGCGCTTTCCGGAAAGGCGGCTTGAGGGTATGGAACCGCGCTTTATTTTAAAAGAGAGCCTGACACTTCTACTGGATTCCTTGCAGCGGAGCTTCGCGGTCTATGTTCCCGTCCGCAAGGCGGGCCGGAGGATGTACAGCCGTTACGTCGCCGGATCGCCGCAGGAGCGTCCCGGAGAGGAAGGCCAGATGGTCGTCTCCGAGGTACGCGCCGTGGAGCCTCTCAAGACCTTCTTTTTTTCGGCACGGCAGAAGGTGTCGGAGGGTTTCCGCGACACGGTCCCGGGTGCTGACCAACCGCCCTTGTGCCTGGTCGGGGTCAAGGCCTGCGATCTCAGGAGCCTGCCCGTGCTCGATGCGGTCTTCGGCGGGCCGGACTATCGGGACCCTCTATATATACAGGCTCGCGAGCGCGCGCTGATTATCGCGGCGGATTGCACCTCCACCCTGGAAAGCTGCTTCTGCCTGGCACTGGGGCTGCCACCCTTTCCGCGGGAGAACTTCGATTTGAACTTATCCGAGGTGCCTGGTGGGTTCCTGGTAGAAGAGGGTTCGGAAAAAGGTCGCGACCTGCTCCGGGAGCATTCCGCGCAGTTCCTGGCCGCACCCGCGGAGCTGGCAGCCGAGAGGGAGAAGGTGCGTTCCAGGGTCACGGAGCAAGTGAAGGAGAACCTTCGAAGGCTGAGCATGCCCGCCCCAGAAATGCTTGAAGGCGCCATCCGCACGGCGTATGAGGCTCCCCTGTGGCAGGAGGAGGCGCAGGCTTGCGTGGAATGCGGCGCCTGCAATACCGTATGTCCCACCTGTCATTGTTTCCTGCTGTTCGACCAAATGCGCGCCGGCCAGCTGAACCGCTTCAGGCTCTGGGATTCCTGCCTGCTGAAGGATTTCGCCCAGGTCGCCGGCGGAGCCAACCCCAGGCCTCATCTGTGGATGCGCCTGCGCAACCGTTTCGAAAAGAAGTTCGATTTCTTCCCGCAACTGGCGGGGATCTATGCCTGCACCGGTTGCGGGCGCTGTATCCTGGCCTGCCCCGCCAAGATCGACATCCGGGTGGTCCTGAAGAGGAACGTGGAGTATGTACAGAAGCGCTAACCCTTACCGGCCGATCCGGACCGAGGTCCTCGAGGTGCTCGTCGAGACCCCGACCATCAAGACGCTGAGGCTGAAGCCCGCGGAACCCATCGCCTTCGAGACGGGGCAGTTCATCGAGCTGACCGTCCCCGGGGCGGGTGAAGCGCCTTTCACCCCCTCCTCCCAGCCTGCCGAGCGGGAGATCATGGAAGTGAGTGTGATGCGGGTCGGCAGGGTCACCGAGCGAATCCACCGTCTCCGGCAGGGAGATGAGGTGGGCTTGCGCGGTCCCTTCGGGCAAGGCTACCCACTCGCGGATTTCAGGGACCAGGAACTTCTAGTCGTCGGGGGAGGGTGCGGGTTTGCGCCATTGCGCAGCCTGATGTACGAGCTGTTCCGGCGCTCGGGGGAGTTCAAGAAGCTGCTGTTCCGGGGCGGGTGCAAGAACCCCCAGGATTTCCTGTACCGCCGGGAGATCGAAGGTTGGGCCGGTCGTGGTGACTTGGACATGGTGCTTACGGTGGACCAGGGCAATGGGGATTGGAAAGGGCGGGTGGGTATGGTCACCACCATTCTGGACAACCTGGCGATGGAGCCTGCCCGAGGAATCGCCGTGGTTTGCGGGCCTCCGGTGATGATGAAGTATGCCACCCGAAAACTGTTGGAGCTTGGGTTCCGGGCGGAGCGCATCTACCTTTCGATGGAGAAGAATATGTCCTGCGGCATCGGCAAGTGCGGGCACTGCCGCATCGGAACCTACTATGCCTGCAAGGATGGGCCGGTGTTCCGCTACGACCGGATCAGCGGCGTACCCAACCTGTGGGACTGAAGGAGCGTTTATGCCGACGAGTGCACGTGCCATCCACCAGGGTGAGTTGAACCTCGAGCCCCGCCGAGGGTCTGACCTGCGCTTGTTCGTCGACCTGGACCTGTGCGCTACGGGCCGCTGCCCCGGATGTGAAATACGCTGCAGCTATTTCTATCACACCGACAACAACGGGATACTGTCGGTAGCTGAGCTGGCCGCCTATGCGCTGGTCTGCCGCCGTTGCGAGGAGCCGCACTGTGTAGCTTCCTGTCCCGCGGAGGCCCTGGAGCAGCAGAAGGAGAAAAACCGGCTGCTGATGCGGCACAACATGCGCTGCGTTGGCTGTCGTTCCTGCTCCCATGCCTGTCCTTACGGGACCATATATCCTGAGGCAGTACCGTATCTCATCCATATCTGTGACTACTGCCTGGACCGGCGGGAGGCGAGCGGGGAGCCGCTGTGCATCGGCAGTTGCCCGCACGGCGCCCTGGCGCTGAAGCGCGCCGATGAGGGGCTTCCGGAGAACACCTTCCTGGTGGGGGACAACCTGATCGTTCACTCCACGCACTGGAACCGCGAAAAGGCCTGAAGGGGAGGTGGTATGAGTGTCACCATGCGTGCGCTGCTGAAATCCCCCTGGGTGTTCCATCTGTCTACCGGGAGCTGCAACAACTGCGATATCGAAGTCCTCGACTGCCTCACTCCCCGCTACGACATCGAGCGCTTCGGCATGCGCCTGGCGGCGAGCATCCGGCACGCGGATGTGCTCCTGGTGACCGGCTCCTGCAACCGCAAGTCGATGATCCGGGTGAAGAGGATCTACGAGGAGCAGGTGCCCAAACCCTGCGTGGTGGTGGCGATCGGTGAATGCGCCATGTCCCGCGGCATGTTTATCCACAGCTACAACTGCCCCCAGCCTCTGGACCGGATAATCCCGGTGAACGTCTACATTCCCGGCTGTCCCCCCAAGCCCGAGGCGATCATCGCAGGGGTGGTTAAACTGATCAACAAAGTGAAGGCCAGCCTATGACCAGAGAAGAGGTGCTCAGTGGAATCCGGACCCGCTTCGGGGACGTGATCCTGGACTTTTTCGACAAATCGGCGAAGCGGGTCTATATCGAGCTCCAGCCTCGCGCCCTGGTCCCCGTGGCCAGGCATCTGTTCGGCGAGTTGGGTGCCCGCTTTCACATCGCCTCCGGACTGGACAGCCGTACCCATCTGGAGGTGCTCTATCACTTTTCGGTGGAAGCATTAAACCTGCTCGTCTCCCTGCGGGTGAAATTGGATAAGAGCGATCCCCGCGTGGATTCCCTGGTCTCGACGATCAAGGCAGCCGCCTGGATCGAGCGGGAGATGCACGAGCTTCTGGGAATCCAGTTTTCGGGTAACCAGGATCTGCGACGGCTGCTCCTTTCTGAAGAGTGGCCGGCGGGCGTCTATCCGCTGCGCAGGGACTACCGGGAGTGGGACCCGGGCGCCGTTCGGGACCGAGGTGTGTGATGCCTAAATCCGTAATTTCCATCGGACCCTATCATCCCCTCCAGGAGGAGCCCGAGCATTTCCAGCTCACGGTGGAGGGGGAAAAGGTGGTGGACATCGAGGTGAGCGTCGGCTACAACCACCGCGGTATCGAGAAGCTTTCAGAGCGCAGGAGCTTCGACCAGGCCACCTTCGTGATCGAGCGCATCTGCGGCATCTGCTCCACGAGCCACCCCTTCGCCTATACCCAGGCAGTGGAGGACATCATCCCCGTGGAAGTGCCGGAGAGGGCAAAGTACATCCGCACGATCATCGCCGAGGGGGAGCGTATCCACTCGCACCTGCTCTGGTTCGGGCTGGCCGGGCATTTCCTGGGATATAACACCGTGTATATGTGGATGTGGCGCCTGCGGGAGGAAATCCTGGACGTGATGGAGATCCTCTCCGGAAACCGCCAGAACTACGCCATGTTCAAGCCCGGAGGCGTTCGCCGGGATATCAAACCGGAAGACATCCCCCTGGCGATTAAAAAAATCGATTCCATCATCCCCACATTGGACCGATTAAAAAAGGCTATTCTGGACGACCCGGTGCTGCACGCCCGCTTGAAGGGAATCGGGACTCTGACCAAGGAAGAGGCGATCGCCTACTGCGCGCTCGGGCCCACCTCCCGGGCTTCAGGGGTCGCCAGGGATGTGCGCAAGGACGCCCCCTATGGCGCCTACGACCGCCTCGACTGGAACATGATCGTTACGGCCAATGGCGATGTGTGGGACAAGGCAGTGGTACGCCTCCTGGAGCTGTATGAGTCGATCAAGATCATGAAGCACTGCCTGCTCAACCTTCCGGGCGGAGAGATCGACCTCAACCTCAAGAGCATACCACCGGGTGAGGGCATCGGCGCCCATGAAGCCCCCCGCGGGGAGACCTTCCATTACGTGCGCAGTGACGGCACCAACCGCCCGGCACGGCACAAGGTACGGGCTCCGACGTTTATGAACCTGCCTACACTCAAGGCCACGGTCCCTGGCTCCTCGATCGCCGACGCCGCGATCATCCTGGCGGCCATCGACCCCTGCTACTGCTGCACCGAACGGATGGCCGTGCGCTCGGCGGACGGCCGGAAACTCTATAGCGGCGAGGAGTTGCTGCGCCTCTCCAGGGAAAAAACGTCAAGAATCCAGAAGGAGATGGGAAAGCGATGAAACTGCCCAAGCTGCGCGAGCTGCTGGAAGCCGTGAACTCCCTGGTGCACCGGCCCTATACCTCGCGGTTTCCATTTGAACCGCACACGCCGTACCCGAGCTTCCGCGGTCAACCCAAATACGACCCGGACAGGTGCCTGGGGTGTCTGGCCTGCGAGGAAGTCTGTCCCACCGAGGCAATTGCCCACCGCGACCTGACCGATGATGGAACGCCCCGTAGAGTGATGATTCACTACACGGACACCTGCATCTTCTGCGGTTCCTGCGAGGCAGCCTGCATCGCCGATCATCAAGGCATCCGGCTTTCCGCGGATTGGGAACTTTCTTTTTTCGATCGGGCCAAGGAATCCTTCGAGACCATCGATAAAGAACTGGCCATCTGCGAGATATGCGGCTCGGTGATCGCCTGCCGCGACCACCTGCGCTGGATCGCCGAGAGGCTAGGGGAGCTAGCCTTCTCCAGCCCGACCCTATACCAAACCCGGCTGCGGGAGCTGGGCATCATCGACCCGAGCCTCCTGGAGGCGGCGCGGAGCTTTGGCCGCGCGGACCGCATGAAAATCCTCTGCGCCCGCTGCCGGCGGCAGACGACCCTCACCACGGCCGCCTGGCCGCAGGGGCAGGAGGCGGGGCAAGGGCTGACATGACCGGCGATCCGTTACGGGAGATTCTCAAGGGCAAGGTGATCATCGTGGGCGTGGGGAACCCTCTGTGCGGAGACGACGGACTGGGCCCGTTGTTGGTCGGACGACTGGCTAGAAGGTTTCGGCACCTCTGCATCGATGCCGGAGACACCCTGGAACGGCATTTAGGGCGAATCGTTCGCGAGAACCCGGATACGGTCCTGCTCGTGGATGCGGTGCACCTGGGCTCCGCGCCCGGCGGTCATGCGCTCCTGGAGCCTGGCGAGCTGGAAGAGGTCGGATTTTCTACGCACCGGCTGCCATTGAAGATGCAGTTGGAGGAGCTCAAGCAGAGGGTCGGCAGCCGCATCTACCTGCTGGCGGTGCAGCCGCGCAGGCTGGAGTTGGGAAAGAGGGTTTGCGGCGAGGTAAAACGGAGCCTGCGCCGTCTGGAAAAGAGGATCACCAAGGCGATGGCGGCCGCTTAGCAAGCGAGAAGAGGGGTGGGTATGGCCAGGATGGTGTTTGCCTTTCTCATTTTCCCGGGCTTTGTTTTCTCCTCGATCCTGGGGTTGTTTTCCACCTGGGTGGACCGCAAGGTCACGGCCCGGGTGCAATGGCGCGTCGGCCCGCCACTGCTGCAGCCGTTCTATGACTTTCTGAAGCTCATGGGCAAGGAGACCCTGCTCCCGGCTTCCGGGAACCGGGTGGTTTTCCTGGCAGCCCCGGTCGTCTCCCTGGCGGCTGTGACGCTGGTTTCGATGATCCTCTGGCTAGCCAATTTGACGGTCAGCACCTTCGTCGGTGACCTGATCGTGGTCGTGTACCTTCTGCTCATCCCCTCCCTGTCCCTCATCCTGGGGGGCATGGCCTCGGGGAACCCTCTGGCTACGACCGGGGCCAGCCGGGAGATGAAGCTCATTCTGGCCTACGAGCTCCCCTTCCTGATCTGTCTGGCTGTGGTGATCATGAAGAGCGGGCTGGGCATTACCCTGGAGTCCGTGGCCCGCAGCCCCTCCATTGCCAGTGTCTCCGGCGCTCTGGCGGCGGTGATTTCGCTGCTCTGCGTTCAGGCCAAGCTCGGCTTCACCCCGTTTGACGTGGCCGAAGCCGAGACGGAGATCATGTCCGGCCCGTACATCGAGTATTCCGGAGCCCCGCTGGCGCTGTTCAAGCTCTCCCAGGCCATCCTGCTGTTCGAGCTGCCCGTATTCCTGATAACGGTATTCCTGGGGGGCATTCACCTGGCCGGCTGGGGCATCCTCTGGTTCGTGCTGGAGTACGTGGCGATTCTGGCGCTGATCGTCGTGATCAAGAACACCAACCCCCGCATCCGGATCGACCAGGCCGTTCGTTTTTTCTGGCGATACCTGACCCCGATAGCCATCGTTGCCTTCCTGCTGGCGGCCATCGGGCAGGCGCTGGGTCTGGAGTGGCTTTGAGCCGTGCTTGAGGAGGCCCTGTGGTAAACCTGGAGTTGCTCGCAATACCGGTGCTCCTGCCCCTGGCGGCCGGAATCCTGATCTTCATCCTGCCGCGGCGCGTTGCCTGGGTACGCGAGGTGCTGACCCTCCTCGCCGCCTCCGGGGCTTTCGCCGCCTCCCTGCGCATCTTCTTGAATCAGCCCGGGCCGCTGCGTGTGCCGCTGATCGCCCTGGCAGCGTCCCCGCTGGCCTCGTTTATCCTGCTGTTCGCCACAGGATACGGCGTGCTCCTGTCGCTGTATTCATTCTCATATATGGCAGCTAAGCCCAGAGGCAAGGAGTACTACGCGTTTTTTTCGATTGCTTTAGCCGGCGCCGCAGGCGTGCTGCTGGCGGAGCATATGCTGCCGTTCCTGATAGCCTGGGAACTGGTCACCGCCTCCCTCTACTTCCTGATCACGACGGGCGGCCCGGGGGCCAAGGCCGGGGCGACCAAGACCTTCGCCATGCTGGGGGCCGGGGATGGCTGCCTGCTCCTGGGGCTGGGACTGCTTTGGCGGATGAACGGCAGCTTCTCGCTGCGCGCCGCCGCGGTTCCCGTACAGGGGTTCCTGCCCACGACGGCTTTCCTGCTCATGCTGCTCGCCGCTTTTGCCAAGGCTGGAGCCATGCCGGTCCATTCCTGGATCCCTGCGGCCAGCGATGAGGCGCCGGCCTCGGTGATGGCTCTCCTGCCGGCTGCGATCGACAAGCTGCTGGGCATTTACCTGCTAGCCCGGCTGGCAACGGAGATCTTCGCCCTGAACCAGGCCATGAGCCTGCTACTGATGTCGATCGGCGCGGTGACCATCCTGGCCGCGGTGCTGCTGGCCATGGTGCAGCACAACCTGCGCCGGCTGCTCGCCTATCACGCCGTGAGCCAGGTCGGCTACATGGTCCTGGGGATCGGCACCCTTACACCGATCGGCATGGCCGGCGCGCTCTTTCACATGCTGAACAACTCGATTTACAAGAATTGTCTTTTCCTGTGCGCCGGGGCCGTGGAGAAGAAAACGGGCACCACGGAGCTGGCCGAGCTGGGGGGCTTGGGGAAGCCCATGCCGGCCACCTTCATGGCCTGTCTGATCGCCTCTTTAGCTATTTCGGGCGTGCCGCCTTTTAGCGGGTTCGTTTCGAAATGGTTTGTTTACCAGGGGGTAATCGAGACCGGGAGCCGGCTCTCCTTCATCTTTCTGATCGCCGCCATGTTCGGCAGCGCCCTGACCCTGGCCTCCTTCGTCAAGGTGCTCTACTCGCTGTTTCTCGGCACGCCTACCGTGCATACGGCCGGAGTGAAGGGTGAAGTCAGCGCGGTCATGCTCGTACCCATGCTCCTGCTGGCGCTCCTCTGCCTGGGCTTCGGGGTTTATTACCCCTTCCCCGTGTCTGCTTTCCTGGCTCCGGCGCTGGCAAGCCGCTTCAGCCCTCCGGGAGTCTGGAGCTCCTCGACGGCCAGTGCCTTGATTCTGCTGGGTATGGCCGTAGGGCTGGGGATCTACCTGGCCGGCCGGATGATGAAGAAGGCCCGGGTAGTGCCGAGCTTCACAGGAGGCGAGCAGCCGGACAGCAAAACGAGCAGGGTCCTGGGCACGCACTTCTACGATACCATCCGTGAGCTACCCCTGCTGCGCCGTCTGTACGGTGCCCAGGAAAAGGGCCGCCTGGATCCCTACGTCTGGTTCGGCGGGCTGGGTCTCGGGCTCACGGGACTTTTAAAGCGGGCCCACAACGGGCTCCTGTCATGGTACCTGTCCTGGAGCCTGGCCGGGGCTGTGGTCCTGGTCGTGCTCCTGGTGTTTCTCCTGTAGGGAGGCGGTATGGGAACGGAGATCATTCTTATAGTCCTACTCTCCTTCATGCTTGCCGGGGCCTTGATCGCCGTGGAGACGAAGAACCTGCTGTCATCGGTGATCTCTCTGGGAGCCATCGGCGTGGGGACCAGCGTGGCCTTCCTGTTCCTGATGGCTCCGGATCTGGCCATCGTGCAGGTTTCCGTGGAGGTGGTTATGATCATCTTCCTGATCCGGGCCACCATCGCCAGGGATGTCATCCCCCAGAGGGGCCATATCGGCTGGGGCGCCCTGGCGGTAGTGGTCATCCTGCTGGGCGGGTTGTTGGCGTTCGGCGCCTATGCCTTCCGGAGCATAGGGCGCTTCGGTGAGCCCATCATTGCCTCCGTGCTGGCCGCTCCTTCGAACCGCTATTTAGAAAAGGGACTCCAGGAAACCGGGGCAGCCAACATCGTAGCGGCGGTGATCCTCGATTACCGGGGCTACGACACCCTGGGGGAGGCCACGGTGCTGTTCGTCTCCATCCTCGGGGCGATCACGATCCTGAGGTTGAAGGGTTGGGCCAGGGCTGGGAGGCAGCGATGAAGGGCATGAGCGTGATCGTGAAGACCGTGACCCGCTGGATCAAGGTCTTCATCTTCTTATACGGAGTGTATATCGTGATCACCGGGCACCTCACTCCCGGAGGCGGTTTCGCCGGAGGGGTCATCATCGCCTGCTCCTACATCCTGCTTACCCTGGCCTACGGCAAGGAGTTCGCCCTCCAGCGGCTCAGCCCAAGGACCATCGCGGGACTGGACAGCGGCGGGGCGCTGCTGTTCCTGGTCGCGGCCCTATACGGCATTGGCTACGGCGGGATTTTCTTCGTCAATTTTTTGCAGAAGCGCTATCCCGGGCGGGCGTTCCAGCTCGCCAGCGCCGGTATCATCCCCATCTGCAACATCGCCATCGGGCTGAAGGTAGGAGCCTCACTGTTCCTGGTTTTCATCATCCTATCGGTCCTGCGCATAACTAAGGAAAAGGATGGGAAGCAGAGCATGGTCAAGCGCTGGCCCGAGGGCAAAGAGGAGGAGTGAGCCATGGTCTATACCCTGTGTTTCGCCCTGTTTCTGGTCGGTTTGTATTGCGTTTTAACCAAGAAGAACACGGTGAAGATCGTGGTCGGGCTAGGCATCATGGAGTACGCGACGAACCTATTCCTCGTCCTGCTGGGCTACCGTAAGAACGGGGTGGCCCCCATCCTGGACAAAACCACCAATCCTCTGGAGTTTTTGGCCCGCGCCGTGGACCCGATACCGCAGGCGCTGGTGCTTACCGCCATCGTCATCGGGCTAGGGGTCACTTCCATGGCCATCGCCTTGTGCATCCGGCTATATGAAAAATACGGGACTTTCGACGTCTCCGAGATCAGGAGATTAAAAGAATGAGCTCGATCCTGCCTCCGCTGCTGGTGGCCATCCCTCTGGGAGCTGCTTTCCTGATTCCGATCCTGGCCCGCCGCCTGGGCAGGCTGGCCGACGCGCTGGGCAACCTGGCCACCTTCGCACTGCTGGTCATCGCCGTCCTGGTTTTCCCCGCGCGCGGGGTGTACCAGATCGGCGGCTGGAATCCCCCGATCGGCATCAGCTGGGTTCTGGACGGTCTGAGCAATCTGATGCTGGTGGTAGTGAATCTGGTCAGCTGCGCAGCCACGTTGTTTTCGATCCCCTATATGGAGCAATACACCTCCAAGCACAAGTACTACTCCCTGTTCCTGCTGATGGTGGCCGGGATGAACGGGGTGGCTCTGACGGGGGACCTGTTCAACCTGTTCGTGTTCCTGGAGATTGCCTCGATCGCCTCGTATGCTCTGGTGGCCTTCGGGGGTAGGCACGAGGAGCTGGAAGCCTCCTTCAAGTACCTGGTGCTCGGCAGCATCGGCTCCAGCCTGGTCCTCTTCGGGATCGCCTTCGCCTACGCTGCGACCGGATACCTCAACATGGCGGCGATCTCCACGGCCATCACCGGCAGGCAGTCGAGCCCCGTCCTGATCCTGGCCGCAGTGTTCTTCCTCGTGGGCTTCGGGATCAAGGCCGCCGTGGTCCCCTTCCACCCCTGGCTGCCCGATGCCCACCCCTCGGCCCCGGCCCCGATCTCGGCCATGCTCTCCGGAGTACTGATCAAGGCCCTGGGCGTCTACGCCCTGAGCCGGGTGCTGTTCAACGTGATCGGTGTCACCCCCATCATCGGCGCCGTGCTCATCGCCGTGGGCGTGCTTTCCATGGTCGTCGGCGTGTTCCTGGCCGTGGGGCAATGGGACTTCAAGCGCTTGCTGGCCTACCACTCCATCAGCCAGATGGGCTACGTGGTGCTGGGGATCGGGTTGGGCGGCTACATCCTGGCCCGCGGAGGAGCCCGCAGCGCGGCCGCCCTGGCCATGCTGGGGGGTGTTTTCCATCTGGCCAACCATTCGGTGTTCAAGTCCCTTCTGTTCCTTTGCTCGGGCTCCATCGAGTTTGCCACCGGAACACGGCAACTCAAGGAGATGGGGGGCTTGCGGGAACGGATGCCGCTGACCCGGACCACCTGCACCATAGCCTCCCTATCCATCGCCGGGGTGCCGCCCTTCAACGGCTTCTGGAGCAAGCTCATCATCATCATCGCTGCCATCCAGGCCGGCTTCGCCTGGCTGGCGGCGATCACCATACTGGTCAGCCTGGTCACGCTGATCTCGTTCCTCAAGGTGCTCCGCTACGCCTTTCTGGGGCCGTTACCGGAAGCCCTGAAGGAAGTCCGGGAGGCTCCGGCCCTGATGTCGATCTCCATGGTAATGCTGGCCGTGCTGTGCGCGGTAATGGGGCTTCTGCTGGTCCCTGTTGTGCGGGAGTTGGTCCTGGACCCGGCGGTAGCGGCACTGAGCCAGGGGATGGAGTACGCCCGCGGGGCTCTAGCCGGATTCTAGGAGGGGATGCAGATGCGCAGGATAACCTTGTTTCTGACGTCCATGGTGGTCTGGTACCTGTTCAGCTGGCCGTACGACTTTCAAGCCCGTACCATGGACTGGCAGATCTTCATCGCCGGGATCGTCTTCTCCATAGTGGCCAGCCTTTTGTTCGTGGAGGTCTTCGGCAAGCAGCCGCTGAAGCTGTTCTCCCTCCGGCGCTACTTCTGGGCGCTGTGCTATATACCCGTTTATTTTTGGTTCATGCTGGTTGCCAATTTGGACGTGGTGTACCGGGTAATCCATCCGGCGATGCCCATCCGGCCGGGCATCGTGAAGGTGAAGACGAGCCTGAAGAGCGATTCCGCGCGGACCGCGCTGGCCAACTCCATCACCCTGACTCCCGGCACCATGACGGTGGATATCACCGATGACGGCTATCTGTACATTCACTGGATCAATGTGCGGGCCACGGACGTAGAGGAGGCCAGCCGGAAGATCGTAACCCCCTTCGAGTGGTTCCTGTCCAAGATCTTCGATTGAAAGAGAGGCTGCCAATGGCGACGGTGTTTCAAGTATATCTAGGCCTGCTGTTGCTATGCTGCTTCATGTGTCTGTACCGCCTAGCGCGGGGTCCCACCGCTCCCGATAGGACGGTGGCGATCGATATCCTGGGAATCGTGATCGTCGGTTTCTGCGCCTTCATGGCCGTGCTTACCGGGAAGGACTTCTACATCAACATTGCCATCACCTGGGCGCTGCTGAGCTTCATCGCCACCATTGCCCTGGCCAAGTATTTGGAGGGGAGGGGCTTCGATGAATGAGCTAATCGGTATTGTGTTCTTCGGCATCGGCATCGCCTTCAACCTGTTCGGCTGTCTGGGGCTGATTCGGCTACCGGACGTTTACAACCGGCTGCAGGCCTCCACCAAATGTGTTACCTTTGGTACCATCTTCCTGCTGGTCGGGGTTCTGATCTACTCCGGGATCACCGCCATGGGGATCAAGGCGATCCTGTGTTTGATCTTCATCCTGCTCACCTCGCCCACCGCGGCCCATGCCATTGCGCGGGGAGCGCACCATTCCCGTGTCAAGCTTTGGAAAAAGAGTGTCATCGACCGATACGAACAGGACAAGGAAGGCAAGGAGTAAAGGCGCCGAGCCTTACCTGCGCGACCAAACCGAACGGATTCGCCGTGCTGGCTGGCTGGATGCAGCCTGGCTTCTGCTGTTGTCCATCTGGATCGCGGGTTTGTTCGTGCTGGCGACCCTTCTCAGCGCCAAGGTCGTGTCCCTGCCGATCAAGGTATTGATCCTCTTCACCGGCAGCGCAGTGGGCATCCTCACCTCCAGATACCTGTTGCTCAATGCCCCTCAAATCCGGACCAGCAGGATGCAGGCCAGCCAGCTCCACGCTTTTTGCAAAGCCATCAATCAGGCGGCGGGCACGCTGCAGCTGCAGGAGATCCTCGACTCGGCGGCCAAGGTCATCGTCGAAGTGACCGGGGTCAGAGGCTGCTCCATCAAACTCCTGGACTCGAGGACCGGCAAACTGCGAGCCCGCACGATCGTCGGCATCGAGCCTGATGCTATTGAAAGTACGGTGAAAACCGTGGACAGCATCTACCACGCCGGGATGATGGCTAAAGGTTCGGTCATCGTGCGGGACACGCTCCTGCGCGAGTTTCCTGCCGTGAACGAGGAGGCCGAATCCCTGGTTTGCGTGCCCCTCCATCTGGAAGAACGCATGCTGGGGGCTATCTGCGTGTTCGGAAAACCCGGGCAGCCCCTCTCATCGCAGATGATCTCCCTCCTGGCCAGCCTGGGCAACGTGGTTTCCCTGGCCATCGCTCACGCCTTCGTATACGAGGACCTGGAGAGGCTGGTCCAGGTCAAGACGCGCTTCATGTTTCAGGCTTCCCACGAGCTACGCTCGCCCCTGAACACGATCCAGTCCATCGCCAGAACCCTGATGGAGGGTCACCTGGGGGAACTCAGCGAAAAGCAACGAGATATGCTGGCCAGAATCGATACCCGGGCGGCCATGCTGTCCGAAATCGTGGGTGACCTAATGATCCTGGCCACGAGCAGGGCGGAGCTGGCCACCCTGAAACCCGTTCCGGTCGATCTGGTCAGGCTCCTGGACGAATGCGTCCGTTTCTTCGAGACCAAGGCGGCGGAGAAAGGCATCGAGCTGTCTACTCAATCCCAGTTGCCCGAAGCCCTGGCCTTCGGAAGCCTGGAAGGTCTGCGCTCAGTGGCTACCAACCTGCTCTCCAATGCCATCAAGTACACCCCCGGCGGAGGAAGGGTCACCCTACGCCTGTTCGAGGCCAAAGAACAGATCGTGTTCGAGGTCAGCGACACGGGCATCGGCATCCCCGGCGAGGAGCAGGAACGCCTGTTCACCGAGTTTTTCCGGGCCTCCAACGCCAACGCCATAGCCCAGACAGGCACCGGCTTGGGTCTGTCGATCGTGAAGGCAACGGTTGAACAGCATGGGGGCACCCTCGAGGTCGAAAGCGAGGTGGGTAGGGGTAGCTGCTTCCGAATACTCTTGAACAAGTACGCTCCACCATGAATACCGCCACTGCCTCGCTGTTGAGCGAGCCGCAGCTGTCGCAGCGCCTGCTTTGGCTGATCCGTCTGCGCTGGATCGCTGCCGGCTGTCTGTTTCT
>CAZMWZ010000022.1:20373-23593 GCA_964570045.1 uncultured Spirochaetaceae bacterium | reverse complement strand
TATGCCGAAGCACCTTGCCGTCACGCTCAGGAACCCCGAGAGCATGCGGTACCTCTTCGGGGTCAACGACGGCAACCTTTCGGTCTTCGAGGATCTGCTGGGCATTCGCATTTACCTGCAGGGCAACCAGATCTTCATCGACGCGGCCAGCCAGTCCGTCGGGAAACAGCTCGAAGAGCTGCTGGCCCAGCTGGAGGAGCATATCCGCCTGGGGAATGCGCCGAATCCTGACCTGATCCGGGCCGTCCACCGCTCGCTGCAGACCGGGCGGTCCGAAAGCGTGGACATCCTGAAGGATACTGCGGTGGTCGTGCCCAACGGCCTGGGCAAAACGTTCCCCCGCAGCCACAACCAGGCGCTTTACCTGCGAGCCATCGAGAAGCACGATTTGGTATTCGGCATCGGTCCGGCGGGCACGGGCAAGACCTACCTGGCCGTGGCCCTGGCCCTGAAAGCGGTGCTGGGCCGCAGCAGGCGCAAGCTCATCCTGACCCGGCCGGTCGTCGAGGCCGGGGAGAACCTGGGTTTCCTGCCTGGGGACCTGGAGCAGAAGATCAGCCCCTACCTGAGGCCTCTGTACGACGCCATGGAATCCCTGGTTTCCTTGGAGACCATCCGCCGGATGGAGGAGAACAGGACCCTGGAGATTGCGCCGCTGGCCTATATGCGCGGGCGGACTCTTTCGGATTGCTTTCTTATTCTCGACGAGGCCCAGAACACGACAAAAGAACAGATGAAGATGTTCCTCACCCGCATCGGCGAAGGCTCCAAAACCGTTGTGACCGGCGACATCACGCAGATAGACCTGCCCAAGAGGCAGAACTCGGGGCTGTTGAACGTCATCCGGGTATTGGAGAAAATCCAGGAAATCGAGTTCGTTTTTCTGGGGGAGGAGGACGTGGTGCGTCACCCGTTGGTGCGCAAGATCGTTCGTGCTTACCAGGATCATGAACAGGCCTAAGCCCTGGCTGGCCGCCTTTCTGCGCCGGCAGGGCCGGCTGCCCCCCCGGGTCACCGGCATCCTGCTGGCCAGCCTCGCGGGCACCCTGGCCATCGTGCTGGTTTCCGGGGAATTCAAGTCCCTTTTCCAGCTCGTTTCCCCTTCGAGCTACGAGGTGGGCAGCGTGGCTGCCCGGGAGCTCACCGTGGAACGGGACGTGTTCTATACGGACGCGGAGGCCACACGCCTGCGGCAGGAGGCGGTGGAGAAGCTCGTCGCGCCGATCTTCCGCATCAACGAAGAAATCGGGGAAAGCAAGCTCAGGCAGTTCGAGGAGTTCAGCCGGACCCTCAACGCTCTGGTGTCCAGCGGGGAAGCCAAGGACACCGTCTTTCTGAAGCTGCAACTTTCGTTTCCCGGGGTCCTGCAGAGGCAGGAGCTGGCGAGTATGCGCGCGCAGCCCGCGGGCCTGCTGGAAAGAGCGCGGGAGCTGCTGACCGCGGCTTACCGCGCCGGCCTGCTGCGCCTTCCCGACCCGGATTCCGAGCTGCTGTCCGCGGGCTCCATCGAGCTCTGGTACTGGCGGGAGGGGCGTCTGGAGAAGCAGCCGGCGCTGGTCGAAGACTTGCTCACTCGCCAGCGCCTCCGGGCCTGGACGCTGGCGGGCCTGAAGGACTTCGACCCGGAGCAGGCCCGGCTGGCCGCCCGCCTGGTGGAGGCCTTCAGCGTGGAGAACGGGTTCCTGGATCTGGGCGAGACGCTGAAGGCCAAGGCCAAGGCGGTGGGGCAGGTGGAACCGGTGCTGGCCAAGCTCTCCCGCGACCAGGTCATCATCCGTAAAGGCGACCTGGTCACCGAGGAGGCGGCCCTGCAGATCAGGGCCCTGAGCGAATACTCCGCCAGCGTCAGCATCAGCAGCGTCGCGGGCAACGCCCTGTACGTGCTGATCGTCTTCGCCTTCTGCCCCTTTCTGCTTGGTGTGCTGCGCCCCGCCCTGAAGCGCGGCCAGATGCTTTTCCTGGCGGGGATCACCCTGAGTTACCTGGCCATGGCGGCCGTCTTCTACAACCTGCTGGAAGCCCCCGGCGTACTGCCGCTGGCCGTGTTCCTGCCGACCTCCACCCTCTCCATGCTCGTGGCTCTGCTGGCGAGTACCCAGATCGCGTACGTGTTCTCACTTGCGGCCTCGCTGCTCCTGCTGCCCATCCTCGGCCTGGATCTGTATTCTTTCTTCTTTGCCCTCGTCACCGGGATGGCCGCCGCGGCGGTCGTCACGCGGGTCGAGCGCCGCATCGACCTGATCCGGGCGGGGGTCGCCCTTTGCCTGCCAAGCTGCCTCACCCTGCTGGCCGCCGGCCTGCTGAAAGGCGACTTCCCGAGGGTGCTGCCCGCGGCGCTGGGGTGGGGGATCGCCAACGCCTTTCTAGGCAGCCTGGCCACGCTGGGGCTGCTGCCGCTGTTCGAGCACCTGTTGAACGCGGCCAGCCGCTTCCGCCTCATCGAGCTGTCCGACCTGAATGCGCCGATCATGAAACGCATGCTTTCCCAGGCCCCGGGCACCTACAGCCATTCCATCAGCGTAGCCAACCTGGCGGAATCGGCTTGTAGCGCCATGGGCGCCAATGCCCTGCTGGCCAGGGTCGGGGCCTATTACCACGACATCGGCAAGATCCAGCAGTCCGAGTATTTCATCGAGAACCAGAACTCCTACAACAAACACGACGACATGAAACCCAGCCTCTCCGCCGCCGTGATCCGGGCGCACGTGAAGCTGGGCATCGAGAAGGCCCAGGAGCTGGACCTGCCTGCTGAAGTGCACGACATCATCGCCCAGCATCATGGCCGGGGCGTCATCAAATACTTCTACCACCGAGCCCTGGAGAACGAGGAAGAGCGCGACATCCCCTCCGAGGAGTACTCCTACCCCGGCGAGCGCCCCAGGACCAGAGAGGCCGCCGTAGTGATGCTGGCCGACGCCGCGGAGGCCGCATCCCGGACGCTGCGCAAGCCGACCATTGCCAAGCTGGACAAGTTCGTCTGGGGCCTGATCATGGACAAGTTCAACTCCGGCGAGCTGGGTGAGTGCGCCCTCACCCTAGGTGACCTGGAGATCGTGCGGCGCAGCTTCGCGCAGGTCCTCGCGGGGTACTTCCATTCCAGGATCGAGTACCCGAAGAGCAAAGAGGCCGTCCGGTGAACGAAATCGACATCCGTCTCGAAGGCCTGCCGGGGCGTAAGCCCGGTACGCCGGCACCCCCGTGGCTGGACGCCTGCAGGGGT
>CAZMWZ010000022.1:15341-20273 GCA_964570045.1 uncultured Spirochaetaceae bacterium | reverse complement strand
GCCGGGGCGTAAGCCCGGTACGCCGGCACCCCCGTGGCTGGACGCCTGCAGGGGTTTCGCGGGGGCGGTCCTGGAGGAATTAGGGATCGGGGATTGGGAAGTCTCGATCCTGCTGTGCACAGATGAGTTCATCCGGGAGCTCAACAGGAGGTATCGCGGCCGCGCGGAGCCTACTGACGTGCTCTCCTTCCCGCAGCTACCGGAGGCCGGGAGCCGTCCGGGGCAGTCTAGCCCCGCGCGCCTCCAGGTCGCGGGGGATATCGTAATTTCAATGGACTCACTCGCGCGTAACGCCGAACGGGAGGGCGAGTCGCGGGAGACGGAGTTGAAGAGGCTGCTGATCCATGGGATGCTGCATCTGCAGGGCCTGGATCACCCCGAGGAAGGCGATTCGGACATGATGCGAGCCCAGGCGCGCCTGCTGGAGCGCCTCCGCGAAAAAAGGATCGAGCTATGAGCAGACCGTCTTCGGCAGCCGCAGCGCTGCTCTGGATGCTGTGCACCGCAGCGCTAGCGGCGCAGGGAAACGGGGCGCGCAGCCTCTACCTCCAGGGCAGGGAAAAACAGCTCGGGGGCGATTTTCTTGGTGCCGTCGAGCAGTACCGCGCTGCCCTCGCGGCGAACCCGGATTACGCACAGCCTCTGGCCGGGCTGGCAGAGTCCTTCTTCCGCCTCGAGGAATACGAGGAGGCGCTGCAGCACGCGCTGCGCGCCAGACGGTACGACCAGGCGAACCTCGAGTTGGCGGTGCTGGAAGGCAGGATCCGGATAGGTTTGAACGAGCTGGACAAGGCCCGCGCGTTGTTCAATTCGGTGCTGGCCAGGGAGAGGAACAACCTGGACGCACAGTTCGCGCTGGCCGAGCTGGACATTGCTTCCGGCAATAAGAAAAACGCCGCCCTGAAATACCTGGAAACCCTCCGCATCCGGCCCGACAGCCAGCAGGCCCTGCTGGCCCTGGCCGTGCTCAACGACTCGGAAGGCGACGCCGGCGAGGCGCAGAGGTATTTGGAGCTGGCTTTGCGCTTCCACGCCGACGACCCGGGGGTGCGCTACGCGGCGGCGCGCTTCGCGCTGCAGCAGGGCGACCCGCAGCGGGCGGAGAGCCACCTGCAGGCGGCCCTGGCCGTACGGCCCGACTTCGTCGGCGCCAGCCTGCTGCTGGCCCAGGTATTCCTGACCCAGGGGCGGGCCGCCGAGGCGGCGAGCGCCATGCGCGACCTGCTGGCGAAGCAACGGGACAACCCCCTGGGCTGGTACCTTCTGGGCCTGGCCCAGGAGCGGGCCGGGGAGCTGGACCAGGCACTGGCCGCGCTCGCGGCCGCCGCCCGGCTGGCTGCCGAGGACGAGCTGTTGAGCCTGGCGCTGGAGAACCTGGCGCTGCGCAAGCTGGAGATCAAGGACGAGGCGCGCCGGAGGCTGGCCTTGCCGCACCTGGAGCGGGGGAGGCGCTTCGAAGAGCGCAATATGCTGGAGAAGGCGCTGAACGAATACCGCCGCTGCCTGCGCCTGGACCCGGAGTCCCGGGAAGGCAGGCTCGCCTACGCGGGAGTTTACCGCCTGCTGGGATACCCGGCCAAGTACCGCCAGGAGCTGGAGGTGCTGCGCCGGCTGGGTTTCCAGGATACGACCGTCAAGGACGGCATCGAGATTGTGGACAGCCAGCTGCTGGACACCGTGGCCGCTAAGTGGGGGCTCGCCCAGTACGACCTGGAGCGCAGGAGCTACACCGTGGCCGTGTTCTGCGTCCCCCGGGCGATCCGGGAGCTGCATCCCTTCGCTGGCCCGCACCTCGTGGAGTACCTCAAGGACCAGCTGCGCCGCTTCGACACCGTCGTGATCCCGGATGCCGAGCCGCTGGCGGTCGACTTCGAGGAGGCCTTCCGCCGGGCGCGCGGCCTCGGAGCCGACTATTTCGTGATCCTGCGGTTCGAGGAATCGGAACGCAGCTTTTCGGCCGAGTTGGAGCAATACCTCGCCCGCACGGGCACGCGGGTGGCCGCCTACCGGGCCTTTCGGACCGGCAACGACCGGATCCAGGAGTGCGTGCTCCTGCTCACGGCGCAGCTGCATGCCGCCTTGCCCGCGTGGGGCCGCCTGGTCACCCGGGAGTTCGACACGGGGGTCATCGACCTGGGAATGCTGGACGGGATCAAGGCGGAAGACAGGCTGGTCGTGGTCAAGAGGGGGAAGGTCCGGCTCAGGAACGACGGGGTAGGCTTGGTTATCGAGGAGAGGGACATCGTGGGGGATTTCCAGGTGGCCCGCCCGGACGAGCGGGTGAGCGAGGGGACGCTGGCCCGCAGGAGCTTTTTCGACCTGACCAACCCGAGCGACGAGGTCGTGTTCCCGCAGGCCGCGGCCGCTCCGGCGGCGGTAGGGCCGGCGGAGGCGCCCCAAGGGCTTCTCCGCAGGCTCTACAGGCTCCTGGGCCTGTAGAGCGGCCGGATTGACAGATCGAGGCGCTTTCCCGTATAGTCACGGCTACAAGGGGTGTTCCCATTGGCCAAAAAGACCGTGCGCGATGTGGACCTGAAGGGCAAGAGGGTTCTTTGCCGCGTCGATTTCAACGTGCCGCTCAAAGGCGGCAAGATCAGCGACGACACCCGGATACGGGAGTCATTGCCGACATTGCGCTACATCCTCCAGCAGAAGGGTTCCCGCCTCATCCTGATGAGCCACCTGGGCAGACCGAAGGACAAGCCGGAGCCGGAGTACAGCCTGAAGCCCGTGGCTCAGAGGCTGGCCGAGCTGCTGGCCAGGCCGGTGACGATGGCCCCCGACTGCGTTGGCGAGGCGGTGGAGGCGCAGGCCGCGGCCCTGCGCGAAGGCGAGGTCCTGCTGCTCGAGAACGTGCGCTTCCACAAGGCGGAAACGGAAAACTCGCCTGAGTTCGCCGCCAGGCTCGCCCGCCTGGGGGACATCTACGTCAACGACGCTTTTGGTTCCGCGCATCGCGCACACGCCTCCACGGAAGGGGTGGCCCACCACCTGCCGGCCGTGGCCGGGTTGTTGATGGAGAAGGAGATTAAGTTTCTCGGGGGCGTTTTCGAGAACCCGCAGAAACCCTTCGTGGCGATCATCGGCGGGGCCAAGGTATCCACGAAGATCGCGGTGCTCGAGTCGCTGCTTCCCCGGGTCTCGAGCCTGATCATCGGCGGCGGCATGGCCTACACCTTTCTGAAAGTCCAGGGAATCGCCGTGGGCAAATCGCTGGTCGAAGAGGACTTCCTGGACACCGCCCGTTCGCTGCTGAAGAAGGCCGGGGAGCAGAAAGTGAAGGTCCTCCTGCCCCTGGACCACAAGGTCGCCGCGGAGTTCAACGAAGCCGCTAAGGCCGAGTATGTGGCCGGCACCGCCATCCCCGCGGACCGGATAGGAATGGACATCGGCGATAAGACCCTGGCCAGCTACCGGGAAGCCATCGCCGCCGCGGGGACCGTGGTCTGGAACGGACCCCTGGGCGTGTTCGAGTTCCCGGAGTTCGCCAAGGGCACGCTGGAAGTGGCGAAGATGGTGGCCGCCTGCAAAGGCACGACCGTGGTAGGAGGGGGGGACTCCGTCGCCGCGGTCCAGAAGTTCGGTCTGGCCGACAAGATCAGCCACGTTTCCACGGGCGGCGGCGCCTCGCTGGAGCTGCTGGAGGGCAAGGCTTTGCCGGGGATCGTGGCGCTGGCCGATCAATGAGAAAAAAGTACTTCGCCGGCAACTGGAAGATGCACAAGACGGTGAGCGAAGCCGTCGCTCTGGCCGACGCCCTGGTCAAGGCGCTGGCGGGGGAGAAGGGCCGGAAGTTGATGGTCGCTCCTGCCTTCACCGCGCTGGCCGCGGTCGGCACCAGGCTCGCGGGCAGCGGCATCCTGCTGGGGGCCCAGAACATGGGTCCTGAGGAGTTGGGCGCTCACACGGGCGAGGTCTCCGCCCTCATGCTCAGGGATCTTGGCGTGCAGGCGGTGATCCTGGGCCATTCCGAGCGGCGGCACACCTACAAGGAATGGGACGAGCTGATCAACCGCAAGCTGCGCCTGGCGCTGCGGCACGGCCTGGAGGTGATCCTCTGCGTCGGCGAGACCCAGGAGGAGCGGGACGGCGGGGCCACGCGGAAGGTCGTGGAAAGACAGCTTGCCGGCGGGCTGGACGGCGTCGGCGAGGCGGATCTCGCCCGGATCACCGTGGCCTACGAGCCGGTCTGGGCCATCGGCACCGGCAAGACAGCCACGCCGGCGGACGCGGATGAGGTGCATCGCCACCTCCGCTCCCTGGTGGCCGCGCGATTCGGGAAGCGGGCGGCGGAGGAACTGATTATTCAATACGGCGGGTCGGTGAAGCCGGCCAACGCGGCGGAGCTGATGGCCAGGGAGAATATCGACGGCTTCCTGGTGGGCGGGGCGTCGCTGGCCGCCGAGAGCTTCGCTGCGATCGTGCAATTTGACAGGGGGAAATAAGCAATGGGGTTGGTCAGCATAATCCTGCTGGTGATGTTCGTGATCGTCTCGCTGATTTTGATGCTGGTGGTCCTGCTCCAGGACGACCAGGGCGAGGGCATCGCGGGCATGTTCGGGGGGGCGGGCACCACGCCGCTGGGATCGCGTTCCGGGAACGTGCTCACCCGTTTCACCTCGATATTAGGGGCCTTGTTCCTGTTCGGGGCCTTCGCCCTGGGGTGGGTGAACCGCACTCCCGAATCCTCTAACCTGGAGGCCAGGGCACGGGTCGAACGGCTGCGGCAAAGCGAATCCACGGACTGGTGGGTGGAGAAGGTCCAACCGCCGGTGCCTCAGGCAGCCGAAAGTGAACCGGCGGCACCCGCCGGCGAGGCTCCCACCAGCCTGCAGCGCTAGGCCGGCGATAGCTCACTTCGTGTTCAGCGCGTTGAGCTCCACCCGCAACACCCGCAGGTTGTCCTCGAGGAAAGCTACGTAAAGCACATCG
>CAZMWZ010000022.1:0-15241 GCA_964570045.1 uncultured Spirochaetaceae bacterium | reverse complement strand
CTCCACCCGCAACACCCGCAGGTTGTCCTCGAGGAAAGCTACGTAAAGCACATCGCGCGCCTGGGCCGCGTGCAACGAGGCGATCGGCCGCGCCGAGCGGTACAGGACCGTCTTTTGATACCGGTCGCCGGACCAAGGGTGAAGCAGCGAGATCAGGTAGCGCCGTTGGCTTCGCGCAGCCGTCTCGTTATAGAGAAAACCGAGGCCGTCGGGGAGGCGGACCAGGGCCAGCGAGCTGGTGCCGCGGCTGAGGGTCACCGGCTGAATGTCGAACCCGGAGGCGGGATCCTCGGTACTGTACAGGAGGATCCGGAAGCTGCGCGGGTCGTAGACTACGGCCTGGAGCCGGCCATCCGGGGCAAGCAAGCTGTCATGCGCCTCCCCGAAGCGGGCGATGGCGAGCTGTTCGATCCCGTTCCCGCGAATCCGGAAAAGGAGCAGCCGGTGCGAGAGCGCATCGAAAACCGTGAAGCCCTGGAATCCCTCCGCTGCGATTCGGGACACACGGCCGGCCGAGGAGAAGGGAGAGCGGACCGGCTCGCTGTCCCGCTGCGGACTTTCCCGGAACAGCGCCTGGTCCCTTTCCACGAACAGGTCCAGGCTCCCGTTGCCCGACAGGAAGGCCGCCAGCGGCTTGCCGCTCGCGGGCAGCACGTCGATCCAGGAGGTTCCCGACTTGCCCGACCTTTTGAAATGTTTGAGCAGGCGGCTGTCTTCCGACTGTCTGTCCAGATACAGCAGGTGGATATCGTCGCCGTCGGCGAACAGCAGGTGCGCCCCCAGGAGGGGGTCCTGCTCGGGGAGGTCGGTGATCCGGTCCAGGTAGGCGGGCGGGGAGGAGCCGTCCGCGGCGGTAAGGACCAGGGCTCTGGATTCTCGGTCGAGGTAGAACAGGTAGGGAGCCGCGGGGTCGCCGGACAGGGAGAAGGCGCCGGGTAGAGCGGGGGCCGGAGCCTCCAGAACCGTCGGTGCGGCGAGCTCGCGGACAGCAGCGGGCCGGCAGCCGGCCAGCACGATCGCGATCAAGGAGGCCAGCAGGGGGAAACGGCTTCGGTTCATTCTTGTATTGACGCGGCGGAAGCCGCGCCCGTATACTCATTCATCGGAAACGCGGGGGAATCGATGAGAGCGGCGATCGTTTTTTTCTCCAGCTCCTCCAGGCAGCGCATTCTGGCACTGGCTAAGTCGCTTTCCCAGGGAATCGGGCAGCAGGGTCACCAAGTCGACATCATGGACGGGGACCGGGACGTGAACGTCAAGCTGACCATGTACCAGTACCTGGCTATCGGTTGCGAGCCCCTGCCGGGGTTCGGCGGGAAGCTGCCGGACAAAGTGACTCAGTTCCTGGGCTCCGCGGGAATGGTTTCCGGCAAGCGCAGCTTTGCGTTCGTAACCAAGGCGGCCTTCGGTTCCCCGAAAGCCTTGTCGAGGCTCATGAAATGCATGGAAAAGGAAGGAATGCTCATCAAGAACTCTTCAATACTGGCCAGTCCGCAGGAGGCCGAGGAGATCGGCAAGCGCCTGCACGTAAAGTAGCCTCATTCCTTCCAGGGAAAGATCATGCCTTTCAGCGTGCGCTTTCCCACCCGCTCCCGATCCTCCACCAAAAGGGCGTCCCAGGGTATGTGCCGGCGCTCTTCGGGGTGCTTCTCCAGATGGTCGTACTTGTAGAGCCTGAGCTTCAGCGCGTCGTTCTGCCAGAGCAGGATCGTGGCGATGCCCGGCAGCAGGAAGGCGGTGAGGAACGATAGAGCGAAAATCAGGAGGCTGCCGATGAACAGCCCGAGGCTGAATAGGGGGTTGTCCAGGAACAGGAGGAACATTTTTTTCAGCATCTTGAAGAACTTGCGGTCCAGCCTGGACTGTATCGGGAAGTAGTACTGGGAGGCGAGCGCCCAGAAGACCAGCACCCAGAACAGGAACGAGGTGGCCAGGGGCCCCACGAAGGACTTGATCTGGCCGTACACGGGGAAGGCTACACTGAGCAAAAAGACCAGGAGCAGGTTCAGCCCCGCGAAAAGAAGGCTCGTCGGCCAGGTGGCCTTCAACACCCCGACCAGCTCCCGGATCTCCGGCTTGTTCGAGTCTGCGATCTTGGCGGTCATCCAGCTCACGACCCCGGTGTACACGAACAGCAGCGCCAATCCCAGCCCTAGGAAGCTGTAGAAAAGGGGCGGGGAGTTTTTAAAAAGAAGGGGGAAGTAGACGAGGATCGCCATCAGGAGGATGAACCCCAGATTCAAGATGACCATCCTGATCAGATTATCCCACATGTCGAAAAACGCCTTTTTTATCAGGAATCCGAACATACGGAAGCATAACACAAGTACGAAGTTCGGGACAACCGCCTGCCGGCAGCGCCGCGGCGGGGGATTTTCCCTTGACAATCGTATCTGCCTAAGGTACTATTCTGAAAACGCCTTCGCGGGTGGGCTGAATTGATAAACTACTACGAGATACTGGGTGTAGAACCAACCTGCAGTCCGGCCGAGATCAAGAGTTCCTTCCGAAAAAAGGCGAAAGAGCTTCACCCCGATCTGAAATCCTCGAATCACAAGAGTTCCGAAGACCTGATGCGGGTTCTTCTGGACGCCTATGAAACCCTGAGCAACTCGCTGCGGCGCAGCGACTACGACCGGGAGTTTATCCGCTACTCCAGCAGGGTCCGTTTCAACTACCGCGAGTTCCTGAAGAGCAAGAAGGACGACCTGGTCAGCCAGTCCAAGCTGATCTTCTACGACCTGCTGAACTCCGAGCCGGAAGCCGCCCTGGAGCTGCATGAGGAGCTGTCCAGCCGGCACGAGGATTTCTCACTCGAGCATTACCTCGGGCACGAGGACTACATGGACTGCCTTTTCCTCATGGCGGAGGCCCTGGAAAAGAAAGCGGAATACATCAGGGCCTGCGAGCTGTACAAGTCCCTCTGCCTGTTGGAGTTCAAGAAACCCTACTTCCACCACTTCATGGAAGAGGTGATCGACCGCCTGCGTTCGATCACCTGTTTCAAGATGACCACTTGCCTGGCCCCGCAGGTGTCGATCAAGCACATCAAGGACCTCATCCGCTTCAATTTTTCCCGCAAGGACAATGCCTTCTTCAATAAAAAGATCGCCGAGATCTACTGCACCCTCGGCCAGAAGGAGCTGGCGCTGCAGTACCTGCACAAGGGGCTGCGGCTGGACCAGAAGCTTCCCGGGGTCAAGAAGCTGAAGGAAAAGATCGGCTATTCGGAATTTTCCGCCGTCTGATGATATACTTGACAGTGAATTCCTCGACCGGTATGTTGGGATGGTGATGAAGCGCAATGCAATAGTGACGGTGCTGCTCCTGCTGGCGGTGGGCCTGCTAGCGGCCGACGTGATCGACAAGCCGGTGGCCACCGTGAAGCTCGTACGGCTGGAAGCGATCACCGCCAAGCAGTTCCGCCAGAAGGTGGAAATGCTGGAGGAGCGCTCGAAAAGCACGCTCTCCCTCGAGGACCGCAAAAAGCTGCTCGACCTGCTCATCGGGGAAATCCTGATCAAGCAGGCCGCGGCCCAGGAGAGCATCGCGGTCAGCCAGGCGGAGCTCGCCGCACGCATGGAGCAGGCCAAGAAAAGCGGCGGCCTGAGCCTGAACCTGAACCGCGACCTCACGGACGCGGAGTTCAAGTCCCTCGTCCAGCAGTCCGGCATCAGCTGGGAGGAGTACAGCGACCAGCTGCAGAAAGCCCTGCTGCAGCAGAAGTACGTGATGCAGAAGAAGAAGGCCGTGTTCGACACGGTCGGCCAGCCGGCCGAGGCCGACATCCTCGATTTCTACGAGTCCAACAAGACTGCTTTCGTCGCACCGGACATGGTGCGCTTCAAGCACATTTACATCGACACCCGCAATCTGGCCGACAAGCAGGAGAAGGACAAGGCCCGGGAACGCGCGGAGGAGATCAGCCGCGAGCTGAAGAACGGCGCCGCCTTCGACGAGTTGGTCGTCAAGTACTCGGATGACAAGACCTCCAGGTACAAGGGCGGGGATTTCGGCTATCTGCGGCGGGACGACCAGGCCCGCAAGCAGCTCCTGGGCAAGGACTTCTTCGAGGCCCCCTTCAGGATGAAGCTCAACGAGTCCAGCGGCGTGCTGCAGTCCAACATCGGCTACCATGTCATCCGCATCACCGAGAAGAATCCCTTCCGGCTGCTCGCCCTGGAAGACCCGATTCCCCCGCAGAACTCCAGCACGGTCCGCCAGGAGATCGCCGCTCAACTCATGTTGAAGAAACAGGCCGATATTTACCAGCAGGTCCTGCAGGATCTGCTCGCCGAGTTGAAGAAGAAGGCCGAGATAAAGAAGTTCGAAGACAACCTGACCTGGTAGACATGGGTGTCCGAAGGAAGGGGCGGATCCTAGCGTTTCAGGCCCTTTACGCCCATGAGCTTTCCGGCACGACGCTTGCCGAACTGCAGGAGTTTGCCTGGCTGGACCCGGAGAACCTCGCGCGCCTCCGGGACGAGAGCCGGGACTTCGCGCGCCTGCTCATCGCCGGGACGATCGAGAATCTCGGGGAGGTCGACCGCCACATCGTCCGGCAGCTGGAGCACTGGGATTTTTCCCGGCTCAACAAGGTGGATCTGGCGATCCTGCGCATCAGCGTGTACTGCCTGCTCTTCCAGGCGGACATCCCCCCCTCGGTCACTATCGACGAAGCGATCGACATCGCCAAGGAGTTCGGCACGGACGATTCCTACCGCTTCATCAACGGCGTTCTGGACGGAATCCGCAAGCAGCGGCAGACCTGAGTATGCGGAGCCGGCGCCGGATTGCCATCGTGCTGGTCGCGGGAGCCATCCTGCTGGCGGCGACAGCCGGCCTGCTGGGCGCCAGGCTCCTGCGCGCCAGAGGCTCCGAGCGGTCCTTCCGGGAGCGGATCGAGGAAATCGACGAGCAGATCGCGCACGGATACCTCACCAGGGCGGAGTACGGCCTGCGAGCCGCTGCCGATTCCGCTGCCAGCGAGCACAACTGGCTGCGGCTGCTGAAGAGGGCCTTACGCATCGCCCGTTCCACGCTCAGGTATACCGACCTGGAAACGCTGTCCCGGCGGGCCTCGGCCGGGATCCCCGGCAGCCGGGCGCTGCGCAGGCTATCCCTGTACGCTCGACTGCGCGCAGGCCAGGACCTCCCGCCGGACACCCCCCGCGGGCTGACCGCCGACCCTGATTTACAATACCTGCTAGCGGAAGCAGCGGTCCGGGCGGGGCCGGGAAAACGGCCAGCCGCGGATCTGGCGCCGGAGCTCGAAGAACTGCTGGCCTCCCGGCTCCGGCCGGAGCCGGGGACCCTGCGGGCGCTGGCGACCCGCTGGCAGCAGCCGGCGCTGCTGCGGGATGCCGGCCTGCTCTGGATGGCGGCGGGTGAGACGGCGCAGGCAGCGGCGGCCTTCCGCGAGCTGCCTGAGGGGCACGAAGCGCGCGAGCTGCGCCTGGCCGTTGCCTACGATTCCGGCTCCTGGGAGGAGGCGCTCGGCCTCATCGAGAGCGAGCCGCAGACCTCCATCGAGGAGATGCTGATTCGGGCGGACCTGCTGCTCCTACTCCGGCGCGACCTGGAAGCCTTGGGCCTTTACCAGGAGGCCATCGCCCGGGACCCGCGCTTCTTCTGGTCGCCCTACCTGAACCTCGCGGGGATACTGGCCGGCAGGGGGGAGGCCGCGACCTCCGCAGAGCTGTACCGGCGCGCGTACGAGCTGTTTCCCGCGAGCGAGGCCGCGGCGACGGCCTTCCTCACAAGCCTGGTCCTGCGCGGCGAGCGCGAAGCGGCGTTTCAGGCCCTCGAGGCTACCCTGGAGCGTTTCCCCGACAGCCTGCCCCTGCGCTGGCTGATGCTTGAGCTGGGGCGAGGGGCGGCCAGCCCGCAGCGCTACCTGGCGGGACTGCGGAGGCTGTATGCGGAAAACCCGCAGAACGCGCTCCTGTGCAGGACCCTGGTGTCGCTGCTTCTGGGCCTCGGCGACCCCTCGGGGGCCTGGGCCGTGCTCGAAGAATACGAAGGCGCCGAGGCCCAATCCTGGCTCTCGGAGCTGAAGGGACTGGTCAGGGGACTGCAGGGGGACTTCGCCGGGGGCGCGGACTGGCTGAGGCGCAGCCTGGAGGCGGGTGGGGACGGGAGGGTGCGCTATAACCTGGCCGTGCTCCTGGCCGCCGGTGGGGATTCCGAGACTGCCGTGCGTGAGCTTATGCAGGCCTCCGGCGAGCTGGCCGGCCGACCGCGGCTGGCTTCCCAGGTCCGGTCCAGGCTGGCCGAGGAGCTGCTGCGCGCGGGCAACCGGGCGGCCGCCCGCCGCGAAAGCGCGTACGCCCTGGAGCTGGATCCGGCCAACGGCCGCGCGCTGCTGATTCTGAGGATGCTTGAAGCCGAGTGAAAAAAGTGCTACGTTGCTGACACTATGGCCATCAAGAATGAAGCCGCTACGTGCGTGATCGGCGAGAACTCGGTATTCGAGGGCAGGTTCTACGTCAGCGGGTCGATTGTAATCGAAGGGAAGTTTCAGGGAGATATCAAGACCGAGGACCAGGTAACCGTGGGTCCGACCGGAAAGGTGCGCACTGACATCATCGCCCGAAAAGTCACCGTCGCCGGCACCCTGATCGGGAACATCACGGCTTCGGAGGAGGTCAGCCTCATCGGCAACGGCAAGGTGCTCGGCAACATCGTCACCCCGAAGCTAAACATCGAGGTCGGGGTGATCACCGAAGGGAAGGTGACCATCACCAACGGGCGTCCCGATTCCGTTGGCAAGCTGATCCAGGAATCCTACGGCGAGGACGCCGAGCAGCTCTTTTCGGCCCAGGAGAAGACCACCCGCAAGGATAAAGGCAAGGACTCCAAAGCCGAATAGATGATCAGGCTCAAGAACGCGGCGGAGATCTCCAAGATCCGGGATGCCAGCGCCATTCTGGCGGAGACCCTCCAGGAGCTCGCCGGGCTGGTTCGGGAAGGGATCAGCACCGCCGAGCTTGATGACTTCGCGCGGGATGGGATCCGCCGGCGAGGCGGAGAACCGGCCTTCCTGGGCTACAACCAGTTTCCCGCCTCGCTGTGCGTCTCCATCAACGAGCAGGTCATTCACGGCATCCCCGGGAAGCGCCGGCTGCGCGCGGGGGACATCGTCGGCCTGGACATCGGCATCAACCTGCAGGGCTACTTCAGCGACACCGCCATCACCCTCCCGGTGGGCAGCGTGTCCGCCGCGCGCGCCCGCCTGCTTTCCGCCACCCGGGAGTGCCTAGCCCGGGGCATCAAGGCGGCGACAGTAGGAGAGCGCATCAGCCAGATCTCCTCGGCGGTGTACGAGCATGCCAGGGCGAGTGGCTTCGAGGTCGTACGCCAGTTCTGCGGGCACGGTCTGGGTTTCGCCCTGCACGAGGAGCCGCAGGTCCCCAATTACGTCTCCTCCGGCCCCAACCCGCGCCTTAAGCCGGGCATGGTCCTGGCTTTGGAGCCGATGGTGAACGCCGGGACCTGGGAGGTAGAGGTCCTGGAGGACGATTGGACGGTTGTGACCGCTGACCGGGGCGACTCGGCCCATTTCGAGCACACCATCGTCATCCACAAGGACCGGACCGAGATTCTCACCCGCTCGGAGCTGCTCCCGTGAGGATCCGGCAGGGAAGGTCTGCGGTCGGGCTCGCCTGCCTCGCCTGGCTGCTCGCCGCACCCACGGTGCACGGGCTGGACGCCGCCGGCGACGGGCTGCAGGCCGCGATCCGCAAGGTGGCGACGGAGGCCATACCGGCCATCGTGCAGTTAGAGGTGGCCCAGCTCATCCAGGAATACCGCAAGTCGGGGCTAGGCTCCGGGGTCATCTTCCGGCTGGACGGTTCCAGCGTCTACGTGGTGACCAACAACCACGTGCTCGGGGATGCCGACGAGATCACCGTGCGCCTGGCCGGCGGTGAGTCCTTTCCGGCCACGGTACAGGGGCGTGACCCGCGGCGCGACCTGGCGGTGGTCCGGTTCCAAGCCTCGGGGCCGCTCGCCGCGGCGCGCTTCGGAGATTCGGGCCAGGTGCGGCCGGGCGACTGGGTGCTGGCCGTGGGCAGCCCCCTGGGCCTGAACTCCAGCGTCACCCTGGGAGTGGTGAGCGCGGTGGGCAGGCGCGGCGGGCCGGGGGGAAACATCAGCGATTTCCTCCAGACCGACGCGGTCATCAACCCGGGCAACTCCGGGGGGGCGCTGCTCAACCTGGCCGGCGAGGTGATCGGTATCAACACCTGGATCGCCTCCGACAGCGGCAGCTACGAAGGCTACGGCTTCGCGCTGCCGTCAGCCAGCGTCCAGCGCAGCGTGCGGGACATCCTGGCGGCCAGCCGCGCCCTCTACGGGTGGCTGGGGGTCGGTGGGATCGACCCGCCCCCGGTCCTCAAAGAGCAGCTGTTCCTGCCGGCGGGCAAGGGGGCGTTGCTCGCGAACCTGTACCTCGGGGGGCCAGCCGCAAAGGCGGGGCTCCAGCTTGGAGACTACGTCACCCAGGTGGCCGGGAGCCGCATCGACGGCACTGCCGGGCTCATCCAGGCGGTCGCGGACGCGGCGCCCGGGACCCCCGCCCTGGTGCGTTTTTCCCGCGCCGGCCTGCCCATGAGCCTGCAGATCCAGCTTGGGGAGAGACCGGCAGAGGAGCTGCTGGCGCGGGCGAACCACCTGCTGTGGCCGGGGCTTATCGCGGTGGGGGCAAGCGGGGAAGGAGGCCGGGGCGTGGAGCTGGTTCAGGTATTCCGGGGCACGCCGGCTGACCGGGCCGGGCTGCGCACCGGGGACCTGGTCACCGCTGTGGGCGGGGAGCCGTTCCGCGGCCTGGCTGATTTCTACGCCGCGCTGAACCGAGCCCGGGAAGGCTGTAGGCTGGGGGTCCTCCGGGGAGAGGAGGAACTCTCCATCGATCTGGGCCGGGAAACGAGGAGTCCATGAAGAAGATCTTCCTGCCGTATCAGACGATCCGCAACAATGCCATCAAGCTCGCCTTCCAGATCTACCGCTCCGGCTTCATCCCCGACGTGATCTACGTCTCCCTACGGGGGGGCGCCTATCTGGGCAACGTGATCAGTGAGTACTTCAAGCTGGTGAAGAAGCACGAGCGCCCCGTGTACTACGCCGCGGTGGTGGCCCGCTCCTACGCCGACGTGCGGGTGCAGAACCAGATCAAAGTGGAAGGCTGGACCTACAACCCGGAGTACCTGCGCCAGGGGGATCGGGTGCTGATCGTGGACGACATCTTTGACACGGGGCGGACTGTCAATCACCTGGTGGACATCCTGCTTTCCAAGGGCATCCCCCGCCAGGACCTCCGCATCGCGGTGCACGACTACAAGATCCGCCGGTACCTGGGGGAGGAGCCGCCCGTGCACCCGGACTATCATTGCGTTCTGCACGAAATCGCGCGCAAAGAGGACGATTTCTGGATCCACTACTCCAGCCACGAGCTGGTGGGCCTCAGCGCCGAGGAGCGCGAAACCCACTACTACGCCCATGACGGCGAGCTGCGCGAGGCGATGGAGTTCCTTTACAGGGAGTAGCTGCGCTGCGGGGCCCGCTGGCCTGTCACTCCTGCTTCCACGACCATTCGCTGCCGCTGACGTGATCGCCCCGCCAAAGCCCCGTGCTGGAGGTGCAAAGGAAGAGCCTAGCCGGGGACACCGACCCATCGTACAGCAGGCAGTTGATGGCGCCGTTGTACAGCGCGCTGATGTTGTAGGCAGGAGAGCGCACCGGGGTGCCCGTCACAACGCCTCCGGGAATACGGTAATAGCCGTACGTTTTCGTGCCGACGTACACGGCGTTTGTGGTATCGCTGGTGGGCAGCGCGAACCCCGCAAAGGGAACCGGGTTGTCTTTGTCGTCCAGGACGACCGCGGAGGAGGACCAGGTTCCGCCGCCGTCGGCTGTGCTAAAAAGCGTGCCGTTTCCCGCCGAAACGTAAAGGGTGGAGTTGCCGCTGTTATTAAAAATCCCTCCGAAAGCGGTACCATCTGAGTCCAGACCGGTGTATTGAATGAAGCTGAAGTTGCCCGCGGTGTCATGATAGAGGTGCGGCCCCACGATGACCCAGTAGTTCGAAAAGGAGTCCTGGGCCGCGTCTAGGATGGAAATGTCGGTGTTCGGAACCACGTTCCAGGTGGTTATAGCAGTGAAGCCGATGCCGTCAGTGCTGTGGCACAGGGCGTTTACATTACTGGCACGCGTTGACACGAAAAGCTCTCCCCCCACGTTGCGAATCATGACGATTTCCTCGTCGTTGACTAAGGGATCGAGCACTAATGACCAGACGACCGGGACCGTGCCCGGGGCGGACCAAAGCCCGAGTCCCGCCCCCGAGATGCGGTCGAAGAACCCGGCGTAGATGTCCGTCCCGAACACCTCCAGGGTGTTGCACATGGCGCCGGGTACCGGGGGTGCCACTACCGTCCAGGTGTCGCTGGGCCCATCGGTCCGGGTGTACAGCTTGTTCGCGGCGGCGAAATACCGGGTGCCGGTTTTAACGATCCGGTGGACGATGGCCGCGTCCGGAAAACCCCGGTCGTCCTCTAGAGGCTGCTCCTTCTCCAAAGCGAAGAATACCGGGTCTAGCGTCAGGTCCCGACAAGAGGTGAGCGCCAGGAGCGCCCCGAGAAGTGATATCAGTATCGCTTTGTTTTTCATTTTTCTTGTCCGCTAGAAGCTGTACTGGGCGGTCGCGGAGACCTCCAGAAAGTTGCCCATCCGCCCTTCGTTGGGCACCTCCGCCCAAGGCTGGGGCACCCACCAGTAGACGACGTTCAACCCGAATCCCCAGGTGACGTTGTACTTCCACAAAGAGGAAAACCCCGGCTTCAGGATGAAATCGATGTGGCTCTGAGGCCCGTACTTCACGATGTCCATGCCGGCGCCCAGGAAAACCGGGAACTCGAAGGGAAAGGCGTGGAAGATGTAGGCTCCCTTTACCGTGATCGGGAGCATGTAAAAGATGCTCGCATGCAGGCTCTTGGAGAAGATTCCCCCGACCTCGACGCCGACGAGCCAATGGTTGTCCAGATGGATGCCCCACTGCAGCGAGCCGGCGCCCCCGAGCGACAGGTTGGTGTCGCTCACCGCCCCGTCGAAGTCCTGAAAGAACAGCGGGATGAAAAGACCAAGGTTGAGGACGAAGGTCTGCTGCCCCAGCGTGTACACGCTGAGCTGGGCCGGCCGTTCCTCCTCCTGGGCGAAGGCAAGGCCGGGGCAGGCGAGCAGAACGATCGCGCAAAGGGCGGCAGTCCGCCGACGCTTGTTGGACAACATACGCTCCAGAGTCTAACACCGGAGACCTGTTTTATCAAGGAGGACCGGCCGATAGATATTTCGTGGGGATTGCAGTATAATGCAGCCCTCAAGGGGTGTGCATGAAAAGGTACTTCCTCCCGGTCCTGCTAGTTCTGTCGTTATCCTCGTGCATCGGCATCGAATCCCAGATCAGCGTGGGCAGCGACGGCTCGGGCACCCTGCGCCTGGATTACCGCATATCCCAGTTCCTGAGGGAGGACCGGACCCTGCCGCTGCCCGTTTCCCGCGAGGACTTCCAGCGGGCCGTGAGCGTCGAGCCCGGACTCAGCCTGGTCGCTCTCAACCAGCGGGAAGACGAGCAGGACGTCTACATCGATGCCCGCATCGGTTTCGACCGCGTGGAAGCCTTGAACGCCCTGGGCGGCTCCGGCCAGATCGGCCTGAGCTACACCGTGGAAGGCGACAGGCATATCCTGCGGCAGCGGGTGTACCCCGGGCAGTCGTCGCAAGGCATCTCCGCGGAATCCCTGAAAATGATCGAGGCTTTTTTCCAGGGCTATGAGCTGTCTTACCTGGTGAGCGCCCCCGCGCCCATCCAGGCGCATACCCTCGGGGAGCTTTCCGAGGACCGGCGCAGCCTGCGCTACAGGACGACGATTCCCGAGCTGCTGAAGCAGAAGGACGAGGTAACCCTGGAGGTCATCTGGTGAGGAAGGTTTGGATGAAGCGGTCTGTGCCTGCCGGGCTGTTCTGCCTCCTGGCCCTCTTCCTGTTTTCCTGCGCCACGGCCCCCGCCCCGGATCCCGCCGCGGCCGGCCAGGCAGCGGGCGGCGAAAAGCAGCTTGCGCAGCGGATGAAGGAGTACCTGGACAACGGCCTGGACAAGCTGGATCAGGGCGCCATCTCCGAGGGCATCGCCCAGCTCGTTGCCGTCCTGGCCGAGGGCGCCTCGGCAAAGGACGCGGCGGCGGAGGAGCTGAAGCGCAGGGCTGAAACGGAGCTGGCCAAGATCCGGGCGGGGCTGGCCATGGAGACCGGCACCGAATGGCAGGACGCGAACAAGAACCAGCTCACCGCCTCGTCGGTGAACGTCGGCGGGGAAAAGACCCTCAACCCCAGCGTGATCCTCACCCTGAACTACGGGGGCACGGGCAAGGCGCTGATCACGGGAGCTCCCATCCAGTTCGAGTTCGTCAAGGGCGGCGGGCTGCTCACCACCTTCGTGAACACTAATGACTACGGGCAGGCCAACTGCAACCTGGCCCGCCTGGACAGCCCCAACTCCGAGAACATCATCCGCGCCTCCCTGCTGTACAAGGTGAAGGGCTTCACCTACGCCTTCGAGGGCCTGACTAAGGACTTCGTCTTCGCGCCGCCGGCGCGTAAGGCCACCATCCTGGTCATGGAGCGGGCGGGCGCCAAGGTCGCCGAGGACCCCGTGATTCTGGACGCCGTGTTCAACCGGCTCAAGGGCGTGACCTTCGATTTTTCCCAGTACAACGGCAAGCTGCTCGGCGAGCAGTTCCTGACGGTTTTCGGCGGCGATCCGCAGGCGATCCGGAAAATGGGGCTGGAGAAGGAAGTCTCCTACCTGGTCATGGTGCTCAGCGACGGGTACAACGTCAGCCAGGTCGAGCTGCAGGGCAAGAAGTACAACATCTGGAAATCGCAGACCACGGCCACCACCCGGGTAATCCGCGTCGCCGACGGGAAGATCATGTACTCCGGTACGGTGCAGGCCGTCGCGGGGCAGGGGGGAAGCGTCGAAAAGGCGATGCTCGATGGGTTCCGCAGTGCCGCGGCCGCCATGGCGGACAAGATCGCCCAGGACCTGGCCGAGATCGAGCGCGTCCTGACCGGCAAGGAATAGCCGGGAGGCCCGGTGAAGGACCTGCTGCGCAAGTTCATCGGAATCCTCAAGGTAGAGCTCGAGGATCTGGAAAGCGACGTCGGCGACCTGCTGGAAATCTGTCAGCGCCGGAAGGACAACCGGGAGATCACCAACTACGTCTACCTGGAAAACAAGAGCCTGCTGATCCGGGAGATCACCGGCATCAAGAGCCTGGTTCACAGCCTGGATGCCCTGGATACGCGAGTGTTCTCCTCCCCGCAGGAGATGTTTCGCGAGATCGATCTACAGATCCTGGCCAGGACGAGGGAAGGGGATTTCCCCGAAGCTGTCTACAGCCTGGTGAAGCGGCGGCTGGAGAAGGTGATCAAGTACCTGGGCGATTGAAGAGCAGAGTGTTTTTATATATTATTTGAGCTTCATCATTTCGAACAGAGGGCCCCATGGAAGTACAACTTCAAGAACTCCTCGATAAAATCAAGACCGAGGGCGTGCAGGCCGCGGAGCAGGAATCGGCCCGCATCCGCGCGGAGGCGGAGAAAAATGCCCGGGAACTGCTGCAGAAAGCACAGCAGGAAGCCTCGGAGATCGTCGCCCGGGCGCGCGAAGAGGCCACGCGCTTCGAGCAGACCTCCCGGGAGGCGATGAAGCAGGCCGCCCGCAACACGATCCTGGGAGTGCGCCGCGGCGTGATGGAGATCTTCAACTCCCTGCTGCGCCAGGAAACGCGCGAAGCCCTCTCGGGCAAGGGCCTGGAGGAGGCCATCGTGGCGCTCCTCAAGGCCTGGCCGGGGAAGGAGGTTCCCACCCTGGAGGCGCTGCTGCCACCGCGGGACCTGGAAAGGCTGGAGAAGGGGCTCAAAGGCCGGCTGGTAGAGGAGCTGAAGAAGGGCTTCGAGTTGAAGCCGCTGCCGACGCTGGAGTCCGGGTTCCGGATCGGCCTGAAAGACGGGTCGGCCTACTATGATTTCAGTGACCAGGGCATCGCCCAGATCCTCGCTGAGTACCTGAACCCCAGGCTTTCCGAGCTGATGAGCCAGGCAGCCGCCCCGGAGAGCTCGCGCCCTTGAGCCAGTATTACTACCTGGTCGCCACCCTGCCGATGCTCTTTTACCAGACCGACCGGGCGCTGCCTCGCGAGGAGTTCCTGGAGCTGTGCCGGCCCCAGGTGAGCAAGGCCGATTTCCGGGTGCTCACTGAGGCCGTCCTGGCGGTCCGAGGAACACTGAAAACCGGCTGTGCCGTGCTCGACAGGTGGCGGAGCTGGGAAACGGCCCTGCGCAACGAGCTGGTCAAGCTGCGGGCCCGCCGCAAGTCCGTCGAGCCGGCAGGCCATCTGGCGGAGGGCGACGAGCTGATCGGGCTGTCCGAGATCGCCCGCCAGGCCTTCGCCGAGGGTTCCCCCCTTGCGGCGGAGGACCTCTTGAATCAGGCGCGCTGGGAGTACCTGGACCAGCTGGAGGTCGGGCATTACTTTGATCTATCGAGGCTCGTCCTGTATTCGCTGCGCCTGCAGCTGCTGGAGCGCAAGCGCCGGCTGACGGATCGCGAGCGCGGCAACGCCAACTTCCAGACGCAGTACGCATCCATCACCCATTCCATTCGTGAGGAACCGGCATGACAGAAAAGCAGGGCCTAGTAGTCGGCGTCAATGGCAACATGGTCACCGTCGACGTGGACGGGGATGTGTTCATGAACGAGGTAGGCTACGTGGCCAGCAGGGGCCAGCGCCTGAAATCCGAGGTGATTCGCATTCGCGGGCGCCGGGCGGAGCTGCAGGTGTTCGAGGTCACCCGCGGGATCGGCATCGGCGACCCCGTAGAGTTTTCCGGCGAGCTGCTGTCGGTCCAGCTCGGGCCCGGGCTGCTCGGACAGATCTTCGACGGCCTGCAGAACCCCCTGCCACTAATCGCGGAACAGCACGGCTTTTTCCTGCCGCGCGGGGTGTACCTCACGGCCCTGCCGGAGGACCGCCGGTGGGATTTCACCCCGGAGGCGCAGGTCGGCGCGAAGGTGAGCCGGGGCATGAGTCTGGGCTCCGTTCCCGAAGGGATCTTCAAGCACCGGATCATGGTGCCCTTCGGCCTGTACGACACCTACACCGTGAAGTCACTCGCCCCGTCC
>CAZMWZ010000021.1:0-25295 GCA_964570045.1 uncultured Spirochaetaceae bacterium | reverse complement strand
CTGTGCACCCTGCCCGCCGACATCGAGCCGAAGCCCGCCGACGACGTGACCGAGGCTCGCTGGTTCCCCCTGCCGGAGATACCATCCGGCCTGGCGTTTCCTTCCAACCGCCGGGTATTGGCGAGGCTGCGCGGCCGAATCGGGGAGTACCTGAGCGAAAACCGGAGCACTATCGATATTGAGGGTGGCGGAAGCAGCTCAGCAGATGGTCGTTGACCACGCCAACCGCCTGCAGGTGGGCGTAGATGATCGTAGTGCCCACGAAGCTGAAGCCACGCGCTTTGAGATCCCTGCTGATCCGGTCGGATAGCGGGGTGCTGGCCGGGATCTGCGCGAGCGCAGTCCAGCGGTTGACCACGGGCCTTCCATCCACAAAGCCCCACAGGTAGCGGTCGAAGGAGCCGATCTCCTTCTGGACGGCCAGGAACGCCCGCGCATTGCGGATCGAGGACTCGATCTTCAGGCGGTTGCGGACGATCGCGGAGTCGGCCAGGAGCTTCGCGACCCGCTTCTCGGTGAAGCGGGCCACCACGGCCGGGTCGAATCCCCGGTAGGCAGCGCGGTAGCCCTCGCGCTTGCGGAGGATCGTCGTCCAGCTCAAGCCGGCCTGGGCGCCCTCCAGGACCAGGAACTCGAAGTGCTTCCGGTCGTCGTGCACCGGTACTCCCCACTCTTCGTCGTGGTAGCGCAGCATCAGGGGGTCGGTCCCGGGCCAGGGGCAGGGTTTGGGCTGCGGGCTCATGCTTCGGGGGATTCCTCGCCGCCCGGCTCGCCGCCCGCCTCCTCGCCCGCCTTGCGGATCAGGACGGCCAGCTCCTCCGTGTCGATACGGACTCGGGACCTGCGCCGGCCCAGGGCTTCGGCCAGCTCGCGGGGGTCCTCCGGGGCGGAGCGGGCGATGCCGACCAGCACCTCATGCGCGGCTACGTTGTGCGGAGGCAGGTCGTGCAGCTCCGCGTATTTCTCCCTGGCCTGCCACAGCCGGCGCAGTGCTCTCTTCTGGCCCGGGGAGAAGCGCCGGAACTCCGGGAGCCGCTGGTAGCCCTGGTAGGGGTCGCGGGCGCGGGTCTTCTCCTGGACGCGCGCGTTGGCCGACAGGAAGCGGTAGAAAAGCCCTTTCTCCACCAGCTCCGCGAGCAGGCGGTCGGCCGCCTCCAGGAGCGGCAGCACGTCGCCGGCGGCATATTCCAATTGCTCCGGCGGCAAGGGCCGTTTCATCCAGTTGGCCTTCTGAAACTTCGACTTGCCGGAGGTGCTTTCCGGATCCAGAAGCCGGCTCAGGGATCCCGGTCTTCCGAGCAGGCGCGCCGCGATGCTCACGTCGAAAACCGGGCGGATGGACATGCCCAGGGCCGTACCCAGGGTGGCCAGATCCCCGGAGGCGTCGAACATCACCTTGACCCAGGGGCTGTCCTCCAGCAGGGCGCGCAGCAGCCCCCGGTCCTTCACGGCCAGAGTGTCGATCAGGTGCGCCTGCTTGCCGTCGAAGAGCTGGACCAGCGCCACGTGGATCCCATAGCTGTGCAGGTTGTGCTCGCTCTCCAGGTCCACGGCCACGCGCTCCGGGTTGTCCTGGCGCAGGCGTTCCAGCAGCCTGGTCAGCTCCCGGTCGGTTTGGATCAGGCGGTAATCGGCCACGCCTCAGGGATAACCCAAATGGGTGCGCTGTGCAAGCCGCCGGCCCGTCATTCCCCACGCATGTAGCGCTTCAGCTGCTCGAGTTGGTAGAGGAAGGCCTCCGTGCTCCAGGCATCCAGCCCCTGCTGTTCCACCGTCGGCACAAATCGCCGCACATCCGAACGGGCTTCCTTCCAATCGACCCGGCGGATAGCCGCACCCATGTTGTCGAAGAACCATTCCGGCGTCATTTCCAAAGACCGTCCCGCCCACGGCCCCTGCTGCAACAGCGCGTTTTGCAGAAGCTCGAGGTCGGGCTTGATTTTCCGGGAGGTGTACCACACGAAGTCATACCAGTCGCGGCCTTTGACGTATCTTCGGCATAACAGGGCGTGAGCCTTGGTCCCGAATTCGTATCGATCTCCAGCTTGATCCGGATCTTCCTGGGGTTGGGTCGATCGAAGGGGAACGCCAGCAAAAGGACCTTGCCAATCGAGTCGGTTTTCAGGAACGCTTTTTGGACCGCGTTGTCCGCGGCGGACTTATCTTGTAGCACGAACTCGATGCCTTCCTGAGCGCAATCCCGATCCACGGCCTCCAGGTACTTTTTCCAGCGAAAACCGGGGTCGGGCCATTTCAGGAGGAAATCCAGGTCCTCCGAGAAACGACTCATCCCGTGGATGATCCGCAGGCACGTCCCACCGTGGAAGATCGCCTCGGAGAACATGCCGGCACGAGACAGGCTGGCCAGAACATAATGTTGCATCAGCTCCTGGAGCACGTTCTCCTGCTCCAAGGCGCTGGCGGGCGCATACTCGCGGATCCTGGCGTTAAGGACATCGGCGATCACCTGGCGAGCTCCTTTCGCAGCCCTTCCAGGTATTCTCGTACTCTCCGGCTGCGCAGGCTCTCCTGGATTTCCTCGCAGGAGGCGAGCTCGATTCGGCTGAGATCTTCTTCCTCTATTCGCAGGGAATCGGTTAGAAATCCCAACCCATCCTTTGCCCAGACGACTGACTGCCGAAGATATACAATGTCGGCGATGGCTCGCAGCGCAGAAGCGACGAACGCCCAGGCGTTGTGGCCGAGCTTTACGGCCTGCACCCCGGCGCGTGGATTGCGGGCCGGCACCCGCTGGAAGGTGAATCGCCCGATTGGCGTATCGAACGAGCGACTGCGCGCCACCGTGACACTGGCTGTCTGGTATACGGCCTCCGGGATCAGACCATGATACGAGAGGGCTGTTTCCAGGCTAATATGGGACGGAGCATGCAGCACAGCGGCCACCACGTAAGGGTGCGGATCCGATTTGCGGAAACTTGGTTGCAGAAGGAACAATCCCGACTTCAGTCTGATCACTTCGCCAGCGCTCACGGCGCGGTGCACAAGAACTTTTCGAGCCCCCTCGGAGGCATCTGGAAAAAAATTCCTCACTGCGGTCATGTCGAACAACCCGCCGGGAGGCGAAAGAACAAGCGCCTTTTCAGTCAGCGATTGCATCTTGCATTTAGGTTACACAATTCGTAACCTAAATGCAAGAAAAATATCGTCGGGCATGGGCCGCTTTTGACGAAATTCTACGCTTCCCGCGGAGCCGCGGAGGAGTCCCGCACGACCAGGCGCTGGCCACGCGCCGCCGACATACTTCGCTGCATCCTTGGTGGTGGCAGCTACTAGGAGAGCGCATCCAGGCGGATTTGGCCTCCCACCATGACCAGACCGGTCCGGACTCCGTCGTCGAACGCCACCAGGTCGGCGTCCTTGCCGGGCGCCAGGCTGCCCTTCCGCCCAGCGACACCCATGACCCTGGCCGGCGTATGGGTGAGCATCCGGACCGCCTCCGGCAGCGGGACCTCGGCCTGTTGGACCATGGTGCGGATCAGGCGATCGGCCGTGGCGATGCTGCCCCCGAAGCTCGTCCGGTCGGGCATGAAGGCCACCCCGTCCTCGATGACCACCCGCTGGCCGTTGGCCAGACTGCCGATGACGCTCTCCTTAACGTCCAGCCCCGCCGCCCGCATGGAATCCGAGGTCAGGCAGATCGCATCGGGCCCCTTTACCTTGTAGATCAACTTCAGCAGCGAGGCCGGCAGATGCCTGCCGTCGGCGATGATCTCCACCGCCAGGCCGTCGATGGCCAGGGCGCTCTCGGCCACGCCGGGGTACATGAACGCGTTCTTCCGCACCAGGCGCGACATACCGTTGAACAGGTGCGTGACCAGGGTGTAGCCGTTCTCGAAGGCGGCCAGGACCTCCTCGTACACGGCGTTGGAGTGGCCGATGGAGGCGACAACCCCCCGTTCCGCCAAATCGCGGCCCATCCCCAGCCCACCCGGCAATTCCGGCGCCACGGTCCAGCGCCGGATAAATTCGAAACGCTCCAGGATGCCGAGGTACTCCCGCCGGTCGGGATTACGCAGGTACCGCGGGTCCTGAGCGCCCTTCTGCTCCGGCGAGAAGTAGGGGCCTTCCAGGTGCACGCCCAGGATCTCAGGCATCCCCTCCTGAACGTCCATCGCGGCGTGAATCAGCTCCAGATTGCGGGTGAGCTCCTGGTCGGTGCAAGTCAGCGTGGAGGGGTAAATCGAGGTGACGCCGTGACGTAGGTGGGTCCGGCAGGCTCCCAGCACCGCCTCCAGGGTTCCGTCCATGAAATCGTGGCCGCCGGCCCCATGGGTGTGGATCTCGATGAAGCCGGGGGCCAGGGTGCGGCCGCCCAAGTCGATCCGCCTGTCCCCCTCCCGCCGCTGCCCGGGTTCGCCGGAGAATACCTCCGCGATCCGCGCCCCCTCGACGGCCACACCTCCCCGTGGAATGGTGCGGAAGGGGGTAACCACCCGGGCGTTACCCAGAACAATCCGGCGCTCGCCCGCAGGACTCATCCCAGCGCTTCCCAATCGAGCAGCGACGCGGAATCGCGGTCGATGTACAGGGTCGCGTCCAAGTGCCGCCGCATGATCGTGGCCGGGCAGCCCGGACCGATCGGGCCTTCCAGAGTACGGCGGATAATCTCTTTCTTGCTTTTTCCCGGCGCCAGGATGAAGGCGGTCCGCGCTCTGAACAAGGCCGGTACCGTCAGCGTGATGGCACGGCGGGGCACAGCGGCCAGGTCTCGGAAGTGGCCGTCGTTGATCTGCTGCTGCCGGCAGACGCCGTCCAGCTGCTCATTCACCTTAACCAGCTGCGGGTCGTCGAAATCGGCGATCCAGGGATCGTTGAAGGCCAGGTGGCCGTTCTCGCCGATCCCTACGAAGACGATATCCGTGGGATATTCTTGCAACATCCGGGCGTAGCGATCGCATTCCTGGTACACATCCGCCGCGTTGCCATCGATATAATGAACCGCTTCCAGAGGCAGCTTACTGAGAAAGCGCGTGCGCAGGTACTGCCCGAACGCCTGCGGCGCGTCGGCCGGCAGATTGATGTACTCATCCATGTGAAAAGCGCGGATGCGTTTCCAGTCGATGCCTGGTTCCTGAAGCAAGGCTTCCAGGGTCTCATCCTGGGAAGGAGCGGAGGCGAACACCAGGTTCAGGTGCTCTTTCTCCTTGAGCGACGTCCGGAGCCTTTTCGCCGATGCGGTAGCCGCCGTCTTGCCGAGTGCGGCGCGGTCCGGGCAGATGATCACCCGCAGATTGTCCCGAACGAATTCGACGGATTGTGGCACAGTTGGCCTCCCGCACCTCAGCATTCCCGATTTGCGAAAATAATCCAAGCTCGCAGATTTTCGTCCCGGGGACCAAAGCCTGGGCGATCAGCAGCCTGTCGAAGGGGTCTCTGTGATGACCAGGAAGTGATTCCAGTCGAAAGATCGCGTCACGGCTGAGGGGCAGGTGCTCGATGAGGTGCCGCTCGATCAGCACAGGCAGAAATACGGAGGGCGGTCTGGGGAAGGCCAACTTCCCAAGGCTGTACTGGAGGACAATCTCCAGGACGCGGACGTCGCTGGCGAGGACCTCATTCACCGGATCGGTCAGGGCGTCACGCAGGGTCTCCGGGATTTTGGCGCTGCCACGAAGTACCACAAAAGCGTACACGTGTCGAGGAGAAAACTCAACCGCCTTGATGCGCCGTGCGCATTCGGACAGATGGGCCTTAGCCTCGTTGATGTTGATCATAGTCTCCTTCATGGTCAGGAATATGGTCTGGTACCGAGGGGACGTCAATTCGCTTGCGGCCTATTCCGTCCCTCGCGGTTTGTCAACAGAAATCTTATACTCAAATCCATGAACCCACGCTTCCACGAACGGTTCGACGAGAAGCTCGCCGAGATGAAGGCCCAGGGCACGCTCAAGACGCTGCACACCCTCACCTCCCCCATGGACGCCCGGGTCGCCATGGAGGGCCACGGCGAGGTGCTCGTGCTGTCCTCCAACAACTACCTGGGTCTGGCCAACCACCCGGAGGTGATCGCGGCCGGCAAAGAGGCCCTGGACCGCTACGGCGCCGGCACCGCCTCGGTCCGTTTCATCTGCGGCACCTTCGCCCCGCACCTCCAGCTGGAGCAGGAGCTGGCCTCCTTCCTTGGCACCGAGGCGGCGCTCACCTACGTGTCCTGCTGGAACGCCAACACCGGAGTGATCCCCCTGCTGGCCGGCGAAGGGGACGCCCTGATCTCCGACGAGCTCAACCACGCCAGCATTGTTGACGGGGCGAGGCTTTCCCGTGCCCAGCGGCTGGTCTACCGGCACGCCGACCTGAAGGACCTGGAAGAAAAGCTCGTGGCCTCCCGGGGCGCGGCCGGCCGCCTGATCGCCACCGACGGCGTGTTCAGCATGGAGGGCGACCTGGCGCCGCTCCCGGGGATCGTGGAGCTGGCGCGGAAGCACGATGCCGCGGTCCTGGTGGACGACTCCCACGGGACCGGGGTGATGGGCGCCACCGGGCGCGGTACCCTCGAGCACTACGGCCTCGCCGCCGAGGTCGACGTGATCACCGGCACGCTGGGCAAGGCCCTGGGCGGGGCGGCCGGCGGGTTCGTGGCCAGCAGCCGCGCGGTGGTCGAGCTGGCTACCCAGAGCTCGCGGCCGCAGATCTTCTCCAACGCCCTGCCGGTCACCATCGCGGCCAGCGCCCGCCGGGCGATCCAGGTCCTGGACGCCCACCCGGAGCTGGTCGGGCGGCTGCACGAAAACGCCCGCTTCCTGCGGGAGGGGCTGCGGCGGCTGGGGATGGACCCCCTGGAGGCCCCTTCGGCCATCATCCCCATCCTGGTGGGCCAGACCTCCTTCGCCATCCGCCTTAGCGCACGGCTGCTGGAGCGGGGGGTTTTCGTCACCGGCTTCGGCTTCCCCGTGGTCCCGGAGGGAAAGGCGCGGCTGCGCGTGCAGGCCTCGGCGGCCCTGGGTCGCGGCGAGATGGAGCGGGCGCTGGAGGCCTTCCGCGTCGTCCGGGCCAACTGCGCTTTTTTTTCCCCGCTATAGCGCCCGGCGGGGCAGCCGATATACTATTTAGTACAATCGAAACGCCTCGGAGGAACTATGGCCGGCAAGACGAGGGCTGTGGGGAAGAAAATAACGAAGTCGCCGCGCAAATCTGCGCCGAAAGCAAAGCGCGGCAACACCCCGCGTCCCTCGCGCAACGACGTTCGCGCCTGGGTGGTGACCGTGGACATGGGTCTGGGGCACCAGCGGGCCACTTACCCCCTCATGGAGGTGGCCGAAGGGGGCATCATCGCCGTGGGCGGCTCCCAGGCGAGCGACCCGGCCGAGAAGAAACAGTGGGACCGCCTGCGCAACATGTACGAGTTCCTTTCGCGCGTGCGCTCGGTCCCGATCATCGGTAAGCCGCTGTTCGGTATCCTGGACGCCCTGCAGAGCATCCCTTCCTTCTACCCCATCCGGGACATGTCCAGCCCCTCGTTCCAGGTTCGCCTGCTCGGGAACCTCATCGACCGCGGCCTGTGCAAGGGCCTGATCGAGCGGATCAAACAGCAGCCTCTGCCCCTGGTCACCTCGTACTTCGCCCCGGCCATCGCGGCGGACAAGGCGGGCTACGGGCGCATCTACTGCATCATCTGCGACGCCGAGATCAGCCGGGCCTGGGTGCCGGAGTTCCCCCGCAGGAGCCGCATTCATTACCTGGCGCCCTGCGGCCGGGCGGTCATGCGCCTGAAAAGCTACGGGGTGCCCGACGAGCGCATCTTCCTGACCGGCTTCCCCTTCCCGAAGCGGGTGCTGGGGAACAAGGACCTGGACGTCCTGCGCGAGGACCAGGCCCAACGCCTGTACTACCTGGATCCCATGGAACGCTTCTGGCCCCTGCACGGCCAAAGCGTCGCGCACTTCCTGGGGCGCAGCGCCTGCCGGTTCAAGAAGAAGCGCCAGCTCACGATCACCTACGCCGTGGGCGGGGCGGGCGCCCAGAAGGAGTTCGGCTGGCAGATCGCCCGCTCGCTGCGCGACAAGCTGAAAGCCGGCGAGGTGGCCCTGAACCTGGTGGCGGGCGTGCGGGCGGATGTCAACGAGTACTTCCAGAACGTCAAAAAGGAGCTGCTGCCAGACTGCCGTCACCTGCGGGTCATCTTCAGCCCCAGCAAGGACCAGTACTTCGACCTGTTCGCCGAGGCCATACGCCACACCGACTTGTTGTGGACCAAGCCCAGCGAGCTGTCCTTCTACGCCGGCCTGGGCATCCCGATCATCATGTCGCCGCACATCGGGGCCCAGGAGCTGTACAACCAGAAGTGGCTCCTGGAGGTGCAGGCCGCCTTCCCCCAGGAGGACCCGGAGTACACGGCCCAATGGATTTTCGACCTGTTGCACGCCGGGCGGCTGGCGGAGTGCTCCTGGGACGGCTTCCTCAAAGCGCGCAAGTACGGCACTTACAAAATCGAGGAGATCCTGCGGACAGGCACCATGACGCGCGAGGGCTCGCCGTTGAAACGCTGAAACCGCGCGTGAGCCCCGGTTCCTTCCGCGCCGCGGCTCCCCAGCTGGCCCTGCTGGCGCTGGTGTTTTTTTTCGTGTTCACCTGCCGGATCGTGTTCTCCCCCCTGCTGCCCTCGATCGAGGCGGACCTCGGGCTCAGCCACGCCCGCTCCACCTCCTTCTTCCTGTTCATCACCGTCGGCTACAGTGCGGCTAGCCTTTTGTCCGGCCTGGTGTCCGCCAGGATCGGTCACCGCGGGACCATCCTCGCTTCCATCCTGGCAGTCGGCGCGGCCCTGCTGTTGATTTCCCGCAGCCCCTCCCTGGGCGCCATCCGTGCCGGGCTGGTCCTGCTGGGCGCCACCTCGGGCATGTACCTGCCCTCCGCCATTCCCGCGGCCACCACGCTCGCCTCCGGCGGAGGGGAGGGGCGGGCGTTGGCCGTGCACGAGCTGGCCCCCAACCTGGCCTTCGTCCTGGTCCCGCTCGCGGCCGCGGCCCTGCTCGCCCGCCTGTCCTGGCGCACGTTCCTGCTCGCCCTCGGGGTGGCCGCCCTGGCCGCCGGGGCCGCATTCCTGGCCTTCGGGCGCAGCGGTCGTTTCCGCGGCGAGCCGCCGAGCCTGGCCAACGTGCGCCTGATTCTTTCCCGACCTTCCTACTGGGTCCTCGCCTTGCTGTTCACCCTGGGCGTCGGGTCCGGTGTCGGGGTGTTCGCCGTCATGCCCACCTACCTGGTAACGGAGCGGGGCCTGGGGCAGGCGGCGGTCAACACCCTGATTGGCCTGTCCCGCATTTCGGGGCTGGCGGCGATTTTCGCGGCCGGCTGGTTGGCCGACCGCTTCGGCGCGCGCGCCATGCTGGCCGCGATCCTGCTGGCCACGGGTGCTGCCACCTCCGCCCTGGGCTTCGGCCGCGGCGCCCTGCTCACCTCGGCCGTGTTCGTGCAGCCGGTGCTGACCGCCTGCTTCTTCCCGGTCGGGTTTGCGGCCATCGCGCGCATCACCCCTAGGCGGATCTACAACGTGACCGTCTCCCTCCTCCTGCCCATCTCCTACACCCTGGGCGGTGGGGTTGCCCCCTCCCTGCTGGGGATCCTGGGCGACCGGGGTTCCTTCGCCCTAGGCCTGGTCTTGTTCGGCGCGCTCATCGCCGCCGGCAGCGCCCTGGTCCTGCTTCTGCGGCTGGAGCCGCGCGAGGCCTAGCCGGCCGCCGCGCGCTCAGGCGGTAGCGGGCGCGTTGCGGCCCCCCCGCCTGCGTGCTATAGATAGCCCATGCGCCTGAGCTTCTTCGAGATCATGATGCTGGTCTGCTTCGGGGCGGCCTGGCCCTTTTCCATCTATCGTTCGGCCACCTCCCGCTCCACCGCCGGCAAGAGCGTCGCGTTCCTGTTCGTGGTGTTCGTCGGTTACCTAGCCGGGGTGCTGCACAAGCTGCTCTACCGCTACGATTACGTGATCTTCCTGTACGCGCTCAACGGCTGCATGGTCCTGACCGACATCGTGCTGTACTTCCGCAACCGCCTCTACCACATCCGCGAAAGCCTGAAGGAGGGCCGGCCGTGAAGATCCTGATCGCCTACCGCAGCCGCTACGGGTGCACCCAGAGGTACGCCCGCCTGCTGGCCGGGATGCTCGCAGGGGAGCTCACCGTGGCGGACTTGCGCCGGGCGGGCCGGCTGTCCCCGTCCTCCTTCGACCTGGTGCTGCTCGGCAGCCCCATCTATGCGGGCTGCGTCCCCTCCGGGGTCACGCGCTTCTGCGAGCGCCACCGCGCCGAGCTCCTGCGCGTGCCCGTGGGGCTGTTCATCTGCTGCCTGCACGAGGGGGAGAAGGCCCGGGCCCAGCTGGACGCCGCCTTCCCCGACTGGCTGGCGCTGCACGCCTTCGGGCGCTGGGCCCTGGGCGGGGAAATCCGCCTGCGCAGCCTGAAGCCGCTCGACCGCCTCCTGATCCGGGCGATGGGCAGGAGCTCGGGAGACATCTCCCGCTTCCGCGCGGAGGACCTGGAGCCGATCCGCCGCAAGGTGGCGGAAAGCCAACCTCCGGCATGAACCTCGACCGGGTCATCGACCGGCGCGGCACAGCGTCGCTGAAGTGGGATTTCCAGAAGCGCCTGGCGGGCGCGGAAAACCTGCTGCCCCTGTGGGTGGCGGATATGGATTTCCCTGCCCCCCCGGAGGTGCTCGCGGCCCTGCGGCTGCGGGTGGAGCACGGGGTGTTCGGCTACACCCTGGAGCCGGAATCCTGGTTCGAGGCGGCCGCGGCCTGGACCCGGGCGCGCCACGGCTGGGAGCTCGCGCGCGAGTGGCTGCTGGCCTGCCCCGGGGTGGTGCCGGCCATCAACCTGGCCATCCTGGCTTTCACCCAGCCGGGCGAGCGCGTGGTGATCCAGCCCCCGGTCTACTACCCCTTCCAGGCGTGCATACGCCGCAACGGGCGCGAAGTACTGGAAAATCCGCTCGTCCTGGAGGGCGGCCGCTACGTGATGGACCTCGATGCTCTCGAGCACGCGCTCGACCCTCGCACCCGCCTGCTCATCCTCTGCAGCCCGCACAACCCGGTGTCGCGGGTGTGGCGGCGGGAGGAGCTGGAGCGCCTCGCGGAGGTGTGCCTGCGGCGGGAACTGGTCGTGGTGAGCGATGAGATCCACTGCGACCTGGTGCTGCCCGGCCACCGGCACCTGCCGACCGCGGCGCTTTCCGGGGAGACCGCGCGCCGTACCGTGACCCTGCTCTCGGCCACCAAGACCTTCAATCTCGCCGGCTTGGGCGGCTCGCTGGCGGTGATCCCCGACCCCGAATTACGGCGACTCTTCCGGGCCGCGAAGGAAGCGCTCTGGACGGGCGTGGCCAACCCCTGCAGCGTGACCGCCGCCGAGGCCGCCTGGAGGCACGGCGCGCCCTGGCTGGAGCAGGTGCTGGCCTACGTGGCCGGCAACTACCGCTACCTGGTGGACTTCCTTTCGGCCAGGCTCCCGGCCGCCGGGGTCTTCCCCCTGGAGGGCACCTACCTGGCGTGGCTGGACTTCCGCGCCCTGGGCTTTTCCGATGAGGAGCTCAAGGAGAGGATCCTGCGGCGGGCCCGCGTCTGGCTGGATGACGGCCCCATGTTCGGCACCGGAGGCCGGGGCTTCCAGCGCCTGAACCTGGCCTGCCCGCGCGCCACCCTCGCGGAGGCGCTGGAGAGAATGGCCCGCGCCCTGTCCTAAGCGCCGGTCGCCGCGGCCGCCTTCCCGGCCGCCATTTTTCCGCGGGGGATTGCGGCCTCCCCCGGTTCCCCGTTATGCTGGGACCCATGCGCATCGTACACCTGGCCGACTTCCACCTGCCCGGCTCCCCCAACAAGACGCTCCACGGTGTGGACCCGTACGCCAACCTGGCCCAGGCCGTGGCGGTGATCCGCAAGCAGGTCCCGGCCCCGGACCTGGTCGTGCTGGGCGGCGACCTGCTGGAGGATGGCGAGCACGCGAGCTACCAGGCGGTGCTGGACGCCTTCAAGGACCTGCAGGTCCCGGTGCACGCCGTGCTCGGCAACCACGACTCCCTGGCCGGGTTTCGCAAGACCGCGCAGCCCCCGCGCGGCCCCGAGTTCCCCGGCTACTATTCCTTCGACCTGAAAGGGGTGCACTTCGTGATGCTGTACTCCGCCTGTCCGGGCAAGGAGTTCGGACGGCTGGAGGAGAGGCAGCTGTTGTGGCTCAACGAGGACCTGCACCGCAGCTGCCTCAAGCCGGTGCTGGTGTTCCTGCACCACCCCCCCTTCGACACGGGCATCGGCTGGCTGGACAAGCTCAAGCTGGCCAACGCCGAGGGCTTCTGGGAGATCATCCCGCCCTATGCCCGCAACATCCTGGGCGTGTTCGCCGCTCACCTGCACCTGCAGCATACCTGCCTGCGCCGCGGCGTGGTGGCCGCCAGCTGCCCGGCGGTGAGCTGGCAGTTCAGCAACAACGCCGATTCGCCGCGCGCGGCCCTCTCGGAGGACCCGCCGGGCTTCAACCTGATCGACCTGGCCGGAGGCAGCCTGTCGCTGCGCACGGTGCGCTACTGCCTGCCCAAGCCCAAGCCCGAGCCCGCCCACAACTAAGCTCCCCGGGCACCTACCCCAGCAGCAGTCCGGCGGCTATCGCCAGCGCCAGCGAGCTGTGCATAAACACCCCCACGGCCGTGGCGGGCACCGGGTCCCGCGTCTCGGTCAGGAGGAAGCGCGCGGCCCAGCCGGGAAACACGACCGCCGGCAACAGCGCGAAGAACCCCCCCCGGGGGTACAGGCGGGCGAGCAGTAGCAGCGCCACGGCTACATCCGATAGAACATAGGGCAGGAGCACGGCGAGGAGGCGGACCCAGAGGGCGGGCGGCCGCTTCGCCCGGTAGGCCACCTGGTAGGTGAGGATGACCCCGGCGGAAACCAGGCTCACCGGCAGCGCGCTCAGGAAGGCACCGGGAACCGCCTGACCGAGAAGAACGAAGGCCACCCCGCCGGCGACCAGCGGGGGCACCAGCGCCGTAGCCAGGAAGGCGTAGGGGAAGGGCGAAAACACGTACAGCGCCCCCACTGCCGCGGCCGGCAGCAGGAAGGCCAGGACGCCCGCGCCGACGGTCAACACGAAATACAGGAGCGCGGCCGCGCCGGCCGCCGCCAGGCCCAGCAGCACCCCCGGAATCGCGGCAGGAGGCAGGCGCCGGGAGGACACCACGGGGTTGCCCGGCAGCACCGGGCCGAGGGAATTGCCCTGCCCGGCCGCCCCTGGTCGGCCGCCGGCTGTTGGGCGTCCACCGGCCGGCCGCCTCCCGCGCAGGTGCCTCACGTAGTCTGCGCCGAACAGGTTCATCAGCTCTACCGCGGCCAAGCCGGCCAGGGCGATCAGCAGGCGCAGGAGCGCCGGCGTACCCGTCCGGCCGCCTCCTGCCCCGCCCGCGCCGAACGCCCCGGCCCGCCACGCCCAGGCCGCCCCGATCAGCGCCGGGAGGGTCACGGCCCCCAGCAGGCGGCTGCGCAGGAAGGCCAGCGCCCGGCCCAGCCCGCTCACCTCACAGCACCCGATCGAGGATGAAGCCCAGTCCCAGGAATAGCGTGGACAGGGCAAAGACCTGCACCGTGAGCAGAATGGCCGGCGCGAAGCGAGGGATGTCGTCGTAGTACCGCCGCGTCAGCAGCAGCGCGCGCGCCGCCAGCGGCACGGGAAGCAGGGCCAGCAGCGCCCAGAGAGGGAACAAGCGGGTAAGGACCGCCGCAACCACCAGGAGGTAGGACACCCCGTAGTACAGCGGCCCCAGGACGCGCACCGCCTTGCGCCCCAGCAGCGTGCTCAGCGTGGTCTTGCCCACCGCGCGGTCGGCCTCGGCGTCCGGCACGTTGCCGATGTACAGGATTGCGTCGACCCACAGCCCCGCGACGATTCCGGCCAGTGCGGCGCTCCACGACAGTCGGCCAGTGAACAGAAAGTAGGTGCCCAGCACCGGGAACGGGCCGGAACCCAGGAAGCAGATCAGGTCCCCGAAGCCGCGGTACCCGAACTTGACCGGGGGGGCGGTGTAGAAGTACCCGGCCGTCAGGCCCACCACGCCCAGCGGCAGGATGCGCCAGTCGACCCGCACCGCCAGGTACAGGCCCACCGCCGCGGTCACCGCGAAGCTGGCCAGGGCGGAGGCCAGGATGGCCCGGGGGGAGAAGAAGTAGGCGGCGAAGCCGTCCACCGAGCCGCTTTCCGCCAGGGGGTTTTCGTACAGCACCTCCGCCCCCTGCTTGTAGACCCTCCCCCGGTCCCGGCGGTCCACCCCGGAACGGTAGTCGAAGTAGTCGTTGGTGAAGTTGGTTCCGATGTTGGCGAACAGCATGCCCACCAGCACCAGCGCCAGCAGGCCGCCCTGGAACGGGGCCCCCGCCTGCCAGGCCGCCACCGCGCCCAGGCAGCAGGGCAGGAGCACCGTGATAGTGTACAAGGCCCGGGAAGCCTTGATCCACAGCCCGACCTTCTTCCAGAATCCTCGCGCCATGCTGCCCACCGTAGCACGCGGAATTGAGGCGGTAAAGACGGGCGTGGTAGGATGCGGCATGCTCGAGGGCTTCCTGAAGCGCAACTGGTTCCTGCTGGGCATGCTGGCCGCCATCGCCCTCGGCTTCCTGGCCCCGGGGGCGGGACGCCTCGTGAACCCCGCCTCCGCCACGCGCATCGCCCTGATCGCGGCCCTGTTCCTGATCGCCGGTTTCACCCTGCCCTCGGAGTCCATCGGGGCGGGCCTGGCCTCCTGGCGGCTGCACCTGTTCATCCACGCTTTCCTTTTCCTGCTGACCCCGGCGCTGTTCTTCCTCACGACGCTGCCCCTGCGCCGGCTGTTCGGGCCGGAGCTCGCGGCCGGCATGCTGGCCCTGGGCGTGCTGCCCACCACCATCTCCAGCTGCGTCGTGTTCACCCAGGTGTCGGGCGGCAACGTGATGGGCACCCTGTTCAACGCCGCGGTCTCCAACCTGCTGGGGGTGTTCCTCTCGCCGCTGCTCCTGTCGCTGGCCCTGCGCGGCTCCGGCCAGAGCCTGCCGGTCGGCGAGCTGATCCTCCGCGACCTGGGCCTGCAGATCCTGGTGCCCCTGGCCGCCGGCCAGCTCCTGCGCCGCCTGCTCAAACCCCTGGCCGACAGGGCCCGTGGGCCGCTGGCCCAGGTGAGCAACGCCCTGCTGCTGGGCGTCATCTTCCTCACCATCGCCTCCAGCGCCGGGGAACCGGAGTTCCTCGAGCACCTGGGGAGGGCGACGTGGCCGTTCGCCTACCTGGCCGCCGTGCACCTGCTGCTGGTGGCTCTGGCCTATGCCGGGGCCCGCGCCTTGCGCTTCCCGCGCGCGAACCTCATTTCCGTGATGTTCGCCGCGCCACAGAAGACCCTCTCGCTGGGGGTGCCCCTGATCTCCGCCTATTTCGCCCGCTCCCCGCAGACCCTGGGGCTGGTCCTGCTGCCCCTCCTGCTGTATCACCCCTGGCAGTTGTTGATCGCCGGCCTGCTGCGCAACGCCTTTCTGGCCGGCCGGGGGGCAGGCCGCCGCCCGGACTCACGGGCGACGAGTGCTCAATCGTAGAGGTGCTCAAGCGGATAGCTGTAATAGCGGTCCGCCTCGCCTGTCGGGAAAAGTTTCTCCAGCCGCACGCCGTCCAGCAGGTGGTAATAGAGGTGCCAGGCGCCGGAGGAGGTAACCCAGCCCGGCCCGAAGGAGCGCAGGTCGATGGGCTGGGAAAACCCGCGCAGGGTGAGGTCGTTGCGGTCATGCGTCCAGTCGCTGAAGTAGTCGGGGTAATAGGATAGAACCAATTCGCGCAAGCCGGCGAAGCGCGGCGGCTTGCCCCGCAGCTCCTCGTGGCGGGAGTGGGACAGCGAACCCAGCAGCCCGTCGCGCCGGTAGACGATCAGGTTGTGGTCGAAGTCCTGCGGAGCCTCCAGCAGCACCAGGAGCGGCTCCCAGCCGTGGTACCACAGCAGGGCGGCGGCGAACACCGCGCCCTCGAAGCAGTGCGCCGTGCGCCGGCGCAGGACCTCGACCGGGCCGTAAGCCGTGGTCCCGTCCGGCTCAAAGTTGTAGGTGAGCTCAGCCGCCAGGAAGGCCTGGACCTTCTCGGGGGTATCGAGCTGCTTCACGAGTTCCAGCTCGGAGTCGCCCAGGGCGACTCGGAACACCTCATGGGGAAACGTGGCCAGCTTCATCAGGGGCTCACTATAGCAGGAAGCTTGACAACCCGGAAGGGTGACCCGTACCATGCCGGCGGAGGCACAGATGTCCGGCGCTTCATCGCGCGAAACCCTCCTGCGGGTATTCAGGCAGCAGGAGGTCGACCGCATCCCGGTCTCCCCGTTCATCCACATCAACCACGTCAAGGAGTGTTTCGGCCGTCACGACGTGGACTGGGTCGTAAAAACCCCCGAGGTCTACGCCCGGTACGGCTTCGACCTGATCCATCGGAACTGCTCGCTGGCCTACGACGCTTACGGCCCCGACGGATCCCAGTGGCAGCTGGAATCCGCCCGCGAACAGAAGGGCCGGGACGTCACGACTCGTTTCACCATCCGCACGCCGACAGGCGAGCTTCATTGCCGCGAGGAATTGCGCTGGGTATATGAATACGATGCTGAAACCAGCCCCGTGGAGTTCCCGGTCAAGAGCCGGGAGGATTTCGAGCGCTTCCGCGCCTTCCAGCCCCCTGCTGCCCGCGTCGAGGTCACCGACATCCGCCGCGCCAAGGCCGCCGCGGGGGAGCAGGGGATCGTCGCGCCGTGGATCCAGGGCGCCTTCAACCTGCTGGCGATCTATTATCGGAAAGTCGACGACCTGTTGGTGGACGCCCTGCTGGACCCCGGTTTCTACCACGAAATGATGCGCTACTTCCTGGGGCGCTACAAGGGCTTTGTGCAGCAGCTCATCGACGCCGACGTCGATGTCTTGAGCGCCGGCGGCAACGTAGGCAACGGCAAAATGGTAGGGCCGGATTTCTACAAGCAGTACATCTGGCCGTACGAAAAGGAGCTCATCGATTTCATCCAGGGACAGGGAGTGGCGGTACTGTACCACAACTGCGGCTACGCTCGTTCCCTGATGCCTTTGTACCCGAGCCTGGGCCTGCAGGCCTACGAGTCGCTGACTCCGCCGCCCTACGGGGACACGGTGCTGGAGGAAGTGGTCGGCGCATTCGGGAAGGGGACGACCCTTCTAGGCGGGATCGACCAGCTGGACCTGCTGCGCACCGGCGAGGCGCGCGAGATCGAGGCGGCAGTGAAAAGCGTATTGGACACGGTGCGGGGGCGATGCCACTTCATCCTGGGCACCACCGACTACTTCAACGAGAACACCCCGGCTGACAAGATCCGCGTCCTGGCCGACTCGGGGCGCAAGCACGGGAAGCTGTAGGACAGTGGCGGCGGGCCTTCAGCTCAGGCCGGCCAGTGCTCGGCGTTGAAGTACTCGGCCAGGCCGTGACCTGCGAGCTGCCGGCTGGAGCCGCCCGCGGTGATCTCTGCCTTGCCATCCAGGACCAGGGGGAAGATGATGAAGTCGCCGCGCTTTCGTGGGGCTGTCGCCGTACCCCAGGCTTTTACGAGGGGCAGGTCCTGCACGGAAATGTCCGACACGATCGCGACACCCTCCCCTTTCCATTCCAGGCTCCACCGCGTGGGGATGTGATCGGCGCCGGTCTCCAGGCGCGGGGTGCGCGCCTCAGGAAGAAAGCTTCCCTGGCCGGCCGGATCGATGTACACACCGAAGCAGTAGTACGGAATCGGCCGGTTGTGTTCGTCCACTGCGTGGTACCCGAACATCCCGCTCCCGTCCTCGAAATACATCGTCGTGTACAAGTACATCTTGCGGGGCGCCACCGGCCGGACGGCGGGCACAATCCGCGGGTGGTCGTAGAACACCTTCCCCTTGACGGGTACCTTGCGGCCGCCCAGGCGGATGGTGCCCCGCGCCGAGCCCATGGTTTCCCACATCGAGAACACGCAGCGAGGCAGCAGGCAGTCGGGCAGAATGGTGACGGTGTCGATCGCCACGGCGAGCTCCGCCTCCAGCTCGCCTTCCTCGGAGTGGAAATGCCACTCCATGTCCGGCCAGCCCCGGATGCGGAAAATCTCCTTCCCGCCGTGTTCCAGCCGCACGTCCAGGCGCTCCGGGTCGCTCACCGCCGCGGAGGCTGGGTACCGGCCGGTGGGCAGCCACAGCCGCCCGCCGTCCCCGCCCATCACTTCCAGGTGCAGCTGCAACAGCTCGCGGTCCGGCTGGCGATCGGCGGTCCCGATGTTGAACCCCCCCCGCTGGAAGCCCATGCGCACCGCCGGCACCTCCTCGCTTGAGAAACGACAGAAGGCCCAGTTGCCCTCCGAGTCGAAGCGCCGGGAATCGATCAGCAGGTCCTGCTGCGGGAATGCGGCGGCCGGGTAGGTGCTGCCGACGATGCCGGAAAAGGTCAGGCTCTTTTGGCCGGGAAGAGATTCAAGGGATTCCATCGAGGCCACCAGGAAAGGGCTAGGCCTTCAGCCCGGTCATGCTCAGGCCGCGCACAAAGTGGCGCTGGAAGAAGGCGTACGCCACCAGCACGGGGCCGATGACCAGGGTGGCGCCGGCCAGGGAATCGCCCGGGAATTTCTGCTCCGCCTGGGTGAAGTGGGCCATCAGCAGGGGCAGCGTCTTCATTTCGTTGCCGGTGACCGTGACCAGCGGCCACAGGAACTCGTCCCAGGTCCACAGGAAGATCAGGATGCCCAGCACGGCAATGGAGGAGCGGACCAGGGGCAGGATCACCGAGAAGTAGATCCGAAAATCCGAAGCCCCGTCGATCCGCGCCGCTTCCAGCAGGTCGTTGGGGATCCCGTACATGAACTGCCGCATCAGAAAAATGCCGAAGGCGTTCATCAGGAATGGAAAGGCAATGCCCTGGTAGGTGTTGATCCAATGCAGCTTGCTGACCAGAATGTACAGCGGAATGAGCACGATCTGCGGCGGAACCATGACGGACCCCAACACCACGAAGAACAGCGCCTCCCGCCCCTTGAACTTCAGCTTGGAGAACATGTACCCGGCGGTCGTGGCCGAAAGCAGTACGGAGAAAGTCACCGCCGCTGCGACGATCAGACTGTTCAGGTAACCCCGGCCCATCTTCACCTCTTCGAAAACCCGCACGTAGTTCCGCAGGGTCCAGGTCTTGGGGAACAGGTGGAACTCGGGGCTGATCACTTCCAGCGAGGGCTTGAAAGAAGAAAACACCATCCAGATCAAGGGGAACACCATGATGAACCCCAGCACGATCAGGACCAGGTGTAGGAAGAAGCGGCCGGTGAACCGGGCCGCCCGGTAGCGGTTCCAGCGGTAGGCGGAAGAGGTTGCCATGCTGCCGTCCCTCCTCAATACTCCCATTTTTGCTGGAAGGCCCTGATCTCCAGCAGGACCAGGCCGAACAGGATCACGAACATGACCATGGAGATCGCCGACCCGTAGCCGAACCTCTGGCCATAGAAGGCCGACAGGTACATGTGCAGGGTCAGCACCATCGTGGAGTTGGCCGGTCCTCCCGGGGGGCTGCCGGTCATCATGTAGATCGGCACGTACACCCGAATGGCGTTGATCGAGTAGACTGCGGCGATGAACGCCAGCTGAGGGGTCAACAGCGGGATGGTGATCTGGAAGAACTGGCGCAGCTGGGAGGCCCCATCCATATGAGCCGACTCGTACAGGGAGTCGGGGATCTCGTCCATCCCGGCCAGAAAGATCACGGTACGGATGCCGGTGTCCCTCCAGATGTCCATGATCATGATGCACAGCAGGGCCGAACCGGTGCCCTGCAGGAACACCAGCTTGTCCCGGCTCACTCCGATAAGCGGGGAAAGGACCTGGGCAAACAACCCGATCTTGGGGAAGTACAGCAGTGTCCAAACTAGTGACACCGCCACTATGGAGGTGACCACAGGTGCGAAGAACAGCGCGGTGTAGATCTTGCGCGCGACCCCCTTGGTGCGGTAGATCAGCGCCGCGAAGATCAGAGAGGTGACGATGCCGGTGATGACCATCACGCCCAGGTAGTAGGCGTTGTGCCAAAGGGCTTTCCAGAAAATGGGGTCCGTGAACATGTAGGCATAGTTGGAAAGCCCGATCCACTTGTCCTCGGTGATGAGGTCGGTCTTCCGGAAGGTGAGCCAGATGTTGTACAGAAAAGGCCAGATCCCGACCAGGGTGTAGTAGACCAGCACGACCAGGGCTACCAGGAGAATGAAGGAGTTGAGAGGTTTGCGCCGCTTCGTCAGCAGGGGAAGCGCCTCGGTGGACATGAACCTGCCGTCCTTTCCCCGGGAATCGCAAAATGGCACGGCGGGCGGTGAACGCCCGCCGTGCCGGTGGGTGCGGTTACTGAGCCTGCTGTTTTTCCTGCTTGGTCAGGAAGTCGCTCATGTACTTCAGCGCATCGTCGACCGACTTCTTGCCGAAGAATACGTTGACCATTTCCGGGTGGATGACCTGGCGGATCAGGATCGGCTCGGAAATCCGGGTATCCAGGGTGTTGATCGCCGGCAGGCCCTTCTGCGTGGCCGTCAAGGCGGTCTGGGCGAACTCGTTCATCTTGTCCGCGGGCCGCTTGGCCAGTTCGTCGACGTACTTCTTCAAAGCCACGGCTCCGACCCACAACGGCGGCTTCTTGTAGAACGGGATGTCGCAAAAGTCCGCCGGGTTGGTCATGATCTCCTTGAACAGCAGCAGGGCGCCGTTCAACTTATCACCCTTCAGGCGCTTAGAGGCGAAGTAAGTGCCGTAGCTCACGACCGAGCCCAATACCAGCTTGTCGTTGGCAGTGGGGAACGGCGGCATCATCAGGTAGCTCACTTCCAGCTCGGGGAAGTTGGTCATGGTGCCGCCCACGTTCCAGGGGCCGATCAGCAGCATGGCGCCGATCTTGTTGGGGAAGGACTGGAAGGGGTCACCGGACTGCGGGTCGAAGGTCTTGTTGTCCACGAACCACTTGAAGGTCTCCAGGGCCTTCTTGGCCTCGGGGATGCTGAAGTTCCAGGTGTTGGTTTTCTTGTCCAGCAGTTTGTCTCGGGCACCCTGCATCTGGATCATGTCCAGCAAGGCGTTGGCGGCCTCGGTGTAGGTGAACAGTATGCCGCTCCGTTTGATCGTCCCATCGGCATTGTACACCGTGAGCTTCTTGGAGGCGGCCTTCAGATCATCCCAGCTCTTGACGGCAGCGGCGGAGACGCCAGCCTGCTTGAACAGGTCCTTGTGATAGGTGAAGCCGAAGGCGTTGGCGCCGGTGAGCGCGGGCAGACCGTAGATGTTGCCGTCCTTGGCGGTGACGTTCTTGAGGGGCGGGGTGTAGATGTACTCCTTGAACTCCTCTTTCGACATCAGGGTCGGCGTCAGGGGCGTGAACAGCTTGGACACGTCCTTGCCGAGCAGCCACTCGTCGTAGCCGAACAGGATGTCGGCTTCATTGCCCTGGGCGATGGAGGGGATGAACTTGGCGTACAGGTCGTCGAAAGGCACCGGGATGAGGTTGATGGCCACATTGGGGTGCTTCTTCTCGAAGACCGGGATGTATTCCTTGATCCAGTTGATCCCGCCCGACCAGTCCTGGTACCACCAGTCCAGCTTGACCTTGGCCTTAGGCTCCGGGATGTTTTTACCCTGGGCTCCGACAGACAGCGCGAGCAACAGCAGCAGCGCCACCAGCAACACGTTTCGCAGGTGCTTCATAACTACCTCCTTGATTAGAATAATATGAGTCATTACACCACGGCCCTGTCGTGAAGTCAAGCAAAATACTCACTATCTGATTGATTCAATCGTTGTGCGGCTTGCCGGCCCATGGTAAGCTGGGGGCATGACGCTGCAGAAACAATCGTACGGCCGGCTGGCCGACGGCACGGCCATCGAGAAGTTCACGCTCGCCACCGCCCGCGGGCTGAGCGCCGAGGTGATCACCTACGGCGGCATCCTGACCTCCCTCACCATGCCCGACCGCCGGGGCCGCCCCGGCAATGTGACCCTCGGCTTCGACGACCTGGAAGGCTATACGACCCGGTCCCCCTTCTTCGGCGCCCTCGTCGGCCGGTGCGCCAACCGGATCGCCGGCGGCAGCTTCGCCATCGAAGGCACCCGGTACCGCCTGGCCTGCAACAACGGGCCCAACCACCTGCACGGAGGCCTCAAGGGATTCGACAAGGTGGTGTGGAAGGCGCGGCCTTTCCAGGACAGGAGTTCCGCGGGCGTGGTCCTGACCTACATCAGCAGGGACGGCGAGGAAGGCTATCCGGGGACGCTGCGGGCGGAGGTGTCCTGCACCCTCACCGAGGACGGCGAACTGGACTACGTGTACTCCGCGCGGACCGACAAGCCGACCCCGGTGAACCTGAGCCAGCACAGCTACTGGAACCTGGCCGGCTCCGGCACGGTCCTGGATCACGAGCTGGAGCTCGACTGCCCCTTCTACCTGCCCGTGGACGAGACCCTGATCCCCACCGGCGAAATCCTGGCTGTCGCGGGCACGCCGATGGATTTCACCCGCAGCAAGCCGGTGGGTCGGGACATCGGTAAGGTGCCCGGCGGCTACGACCACTGTTGGGTTGGCGGCGCCGCGGAGCGCGCCTTCCGGCGCCTGGCCACGCTCTACGAGCCTTCCGGGGGGCGCGGTCTGGAAGTCTGGACCACGATGCCCGGGCTGCAGTTCTACACCGGCAACTTCCTGAACGGGGTGGCGGGGGCCGGAGGGGCGGTCTACAACCGACACTCTGGGATGTGCCTGGAGGCCGAGCACTTCCCCGACGCCGTGAACCGGCCGCACTTCCCCGGCTGCCTCCTGCGTCCCGGCGAGACGTACAGCCACCGGACCTCGTACCGCTTTTTCGTGAGGTGAGACCCATGCCCGTAGCTGCAAAAGAGTTCACCATAGGCCTGCTGGTCACAGCGCTGCTGGAGGACAAGTACAACAAGACCGGCCACATGCGAGGGGAGGCCCGCAAGGTGGCCGAGCGCTACGCCGGAAAGCTGAAGGGCTTCGGACGGGTCGTGCACCCCGGCTTCTTCGAATACGAGCAGGAAGCCGTGATGGCGGCCCGGGCCCTGAAGGCCGAGGACGTGGACGTGGTGGTGGTGATCGAGCTGGCCTACCAGAAGGGCCTCGTCCCCATGCGCGCACTGCTGGAGCTGGATACGCCCATCATCGTCTGGAATGCCCAGCTGGTCGACGAGTTCCCCGAAAGCGCGGACTTCGACCTGATCATGGTGAACTCTGGTATGGCCGGGCTGCCGGAGCTCACGAGCAGCCTGGTACGCTCCAACCGGCGCTTCTGGCTGGTCACCGGGGCCATCGATGACCCCTCGGCCGAGGAGCGCCTGGGCGAGCTGCTTGCGGCCGCCCGGGCGGTGGCGCGCCTGGCCAACGCCAGGGTCGGGATCATCGGGCACCCCTACGAGGGCATGACCGACCTGATGCAGGACGACTACGCCGTGCTGGAGACCTTCGGCGCCACCTGCTGGCCCATCGACCACGACGACGTTACCGCCGCCTTCGGCGCGATCGACGACAAAGCGGCGCGCGGGCTGATACAGGAGCAGAAGGACCTGGGGCGCAGCGTCGAGGTGGCGGAGCCCATGATGCTGCGCTCCGCGCGCCTGGCCCTGGCCCTGGAGAAAGTGGTGCGGGAAGGCGGCTTCGACGCGGTGGCGGAGTTCGACCAGGTCTGGCTTTCGGAGGAGAAAATCGGCATCATCCCCTTCTTCGGCACCTCCCGCCTGGTGGAGAACCACGTGCCCTTCACCTGCGAGGCCGACGTCTTAAGGGCCCTGGCGATGCTCGTGCTGGAGGAGCTGGCCGGGCACGCCACCTTCCTGGAGCACTACCTCCTGGACTACAAGCGCAACCTGATGTTCAACTCCCACGACGGGCACGGCAACCCCTCCCTGGCGGACACGAAACACGGGGTGCGGATCGTTCCCACGATCTATTACCAGGGCGTGCACGGCTTCGGCGCCTCCTTCAACTACTCCTACCGCCCCGGGGAGGTGACGCTGGCCTCCATCGGTTCGGTCGGCGACGGCTGCTTCCGGCTCATCTCCGCGGAGGGCCGGTTCGCCGAGATGAAACCGCGTGACATCGCCGCGCCCCAGACCTTCTTCCAGTGGAACGGCGGCGGGGTAGCGATGTTCTCCGAAGCCTGGCTGTACTCCGCGCCCTCGCACCACCACACCGCCGCCTACGGCCGCCTCAATCGGAAAATCGCCCTGGTGGCCGAGATGCTGGGGCTGGCGCACGTGAAGGTGTGAGGCGCGGCCGATGACCGAGCAGGAGCGCTACGAGGGGATCGACCTGCCCTTCTACCGCGGGGAGGTGCGGCCCATACTGCCGGCCGCGGTCCTGGATTTCCACGCCCACGTGTGGAGCCGCAGCCAGTGGCGGCAAGTGCCTTACGAGGACGGTTCCCCTGGCGGCCGGTATATGGTCGTGGAGACGGAATACCCGATTGAGAGTCTGCAAGCCCACGCCCGCCGGATCCTGCCAGACAACGAGTACGAGGCCGTCTGCTTCGGCATGCCCACGCCGCAGGCGGACATCGCCAAGACCAACCGCTACCTGGCGGAGGCCGGCGCGGCAGGCTGGGTGTACCCGCTCATGCTCGCCGGCAAGGGTTTGGCCTCCCGCGAGGAGCTGGAGGAAGCGCTGGCCAGGCGCGCCTTCCGGGGTTACAAGGTGTTCCTGAACTGGTTCGGCGACGATTACGGCGAGCGGACGATCGAAGACCTGCTGAGCCCGGTGGAGATGGAGCCGGCGGATCGCCTGCGCCTGATCGTGCTGCTGCACGTCCCCCGTGCGGGCCGCCTGGCCGATCCGGTCATCCAGGAGGGGGTGCGCGCTCTAGCGAAGGGCTACCCCGGCGCCCAGATTGTGCTGGCCCACTGTGGGCGCTGCTACCTGCCCGACGAGATGAGCAAAGCGGTGGGCTGCCTGAAGGGCCTGGACAACGTCTGGCTGGACACCTCCATGGTCATGGACCCCACGGTGCTCCAGATCATCATGGAAGAGCTCGGGCCGGCGCGCCTGCTGTTCGCCACCGACTTCCCGGTGCCGGCCATGCGCGGCAGGCGGGTATACTTGCTGGACCACTGGGTCGACCTGGTGCTCCCGGGCCCCTCCCCCAGCGCCTACCGCGTTACGAGCAATGACATGCGTGCCAGCTTCATGGTCTACGAGATCATCCTGGCCATTCGCCGGGCGGCGGAGCGGGCCAGGATCCCCGAGGCAGAGCTGCGGGCCGTCTTCCACGACAACGGCATGCGCCTGCTGGGCCGGGTG
>CAZMWZ010000020.1:24173-25373 GCA_964570045.1 uncultured Spirochaetaceae bacterium | reverse complement strand
CCCCTCGCCGGCCAAAGCCTGCCCGTAGAGGGCGGCCACGCCGGGGTGCTCGCGGATCAGGGCGTACATCCTGGGGTTGGTGAACGAGGGCTCGTCCCCCTCGTTGTGGCCGTGCCGGCGGTAGCAGAAGATGTCCACCACCACGTCCTGGGACATCTTCTTCCGGAAATCCAGGGCCAGGGCCAGGACGTGCACGACCGCCTCGGGGTCGTCGCCGTTCACATGAAACACCGGCACGGAGGTCATCTTGGCCACGTCGGTCGGAAAGAAGGTGGAGCGGGAGTCGCGGCCGGAGGTGGTGAAACCTATCTGGTTGTTGACCACGATGTGAATCGTCCCCCCCGTGTGGTAGCCCTGGACCTGGGCCAGGTTGAAGGTTTCGGCCACAACCCCCTGCCCGGAGAAGGCCGCATCTCCATGCAGGATCACCGGCAGGACCTTCTTGGTGTTCAGGAGAAAATTGCCGCGGCTCTGCAGGCCGCGGGCCCTGCCCTCCACCACCCCGTCCACGGCTTCCAGGTGGCTGGGGTTCGCCGACAGGGTCAGCCGCACGGTGCGCCCCTCGGGGTCGCGGTGCTCGCCGGCGTAGCCCAGGTGGTACTTCACGTCCCCGCTGCCGCCGTACTGCCCGGGGAAGTGGGTGTCCTCGAACAGGTTGAAGATCTCCTCGGCCGGCTGGTTGGCCACCCGGTTGAGGATGGTGATGCGCCCCCGGTGGGTGGTGCCCAGGACCACTTCCTCGAGGCCGCGGGCGGCCGCCGCGTCCAGCAGGAAGCGCAGCGCAGGGATGAGCACCTCCGCGCCCTCCAGCGAGAAGCGCTTCTGCCCGATGAAGGTCTTATGTAAAAACTGCTCGAACTCTTCGGCCCGGATCAGCTCCTCCAGGATGCGCCGCCGCTCGCCCAGGCAGAGCGGTGTGCGGTTGCGGGTGCTCTCCATGCGTCGGAGCAGCCAGTTGCGGATGGGCCGGTTCTGAATGTGCAGGACCTCCACCCCGACGCTCCCGCAATAGGTCTGGCCGAAGGCCTGCAGAATTTCCCGCAAGGCAGCCAACGCCGGCTGCATATAGCCGCCTGTGGAGAACTCCCGCTCCAGGTCCGCCACTGACAGGCCGAAGGCCTCCAGGGAAAGCTGCTCGTAGGCCCCCTTGGCCCGGGGATACAGGTAGTTGGCCCCCGGCTCGCCGCCCGGCAGCAGGGG
>CAZMWZ010000020.1:5932-24073 GCA_964570045.1 uncultured Spirochaetaceae bacterium | reverse complement strand
GCCGGCCTCGACGGCTTCCAGCCAGGGCAGCCAGGAGGGGTCCACGGCCGCGGGGTCCTCCCGCCAGGCCAGGTAGAGGCCTTCCAGGTAGGCCAGGTTACCTTCGAACAGCATGCTCTGCCTACATCCGCTGCTGGAGCAGCGCCGGGATCTGGTCCGGCCGGTCGGCCACCGGGACTCCGGCCTGCTGGAAAGCCCGGACCTTGGCTTCGGCGGTGCCTTTGCCGCCGGAGATGATGGCCCCCGCGTGCCCCATGCGCTTGCCGGCCGGGGCCGTGCGCCCGGAAATGAAAGCCGCCACCGGTTTGCTCATCGAGGTTCGGATGTACTCGGCGGCCTGCTCCTCCTCCTCCCCGCCGATCTCCCCGATCAAGACCACGGCCCGCGTGGCCGGGTCCTGCTCGAACATGGCCAGCAGCTCCAGGTAGCCGGTGCCGACCACCGGGTCGCCGCCGATGCCCACGCAGGTGGACTGTCCCAGGCCGTTTTTCGTCAGATTGTAGACCACCTCGTAGGTCAGGGTGCCGCTGCGCGAGATCACCCCCACGCTTCCCGCCGCGTGGATCGGCCCGGGCATGATCCCCGCCTTGGCCTGCCCCGGGGTGATCAGCCCGGGGCAGTTGGGCCCTATGAGGCGCACCCCGCGCTCGCGCACATAATGGTAGTTGGCCAACATCTCCTGCACGGGGATGCCCTCGGTGATACAGACCACCAGGGCGAGGCCCGCGTCGGCGGCCTCCCGCAGCGCGGCGGAGGCGAAGCGCGCGGGCACGAAAATCACGGAGGCGTCGGCGCCCGTCTCGGCCACGGCCTCCTTGACGTTCTCGAAAACCGGTATGCCCTTCACGTCCTGCCCGCCCTTGCCCGGGGTCACCCCGCCGACCACCCGGGTCCCGTAGTCGCGCATGGACAGCGCGTGGAAGGAGCCATCCCGCCCGGTGATGCCCTGCACGATTACCTTGGTGTCCGACCCGATCAGGATGCTCATGCCCGGGATGCCTCCAGCACCTTCTTCACCGCCTCGCTCATGTCCTCGAGGGCCGCCAGGCCCTCGCCGGCCAGGAGGGCCGCGCCCTCCTTCTGGTTGGTGCCGATCAGGCGGATGACCATCGGCACGGTGAGGTCCGCCTGCCGGCGGGCGATCAGGATGCCCCGCGCGATGTCGTCGCAGCGGGTGATGCCGCCGAAGATGTTGATCAGTATCGCCTTCAGGCGGGGGTTGTTTCTGAGGATGTTCAGCGCCGTGAGCACTTTCTCCGGGCTGGAGCTGCCGCCTACGTCCAGGAAGTTCGCGGGGGCGCCGCCGAACAGCTTGATCTGGTCCATGGTGGCCATGGCCAGACCGGCGCCGTTCACGATGCAGCCGATGTCCCCGTCCAGACTGACGAAGGACAGGCCGGCCGCCCGGGCCGCGGTCTCCTCCTCGCTGTACTCCTCGGCGTTGCGGTAGCCTTCCAGCTCCGGGTGCTTGGCCAGACCGTTGTCGTCCAGGACCACCTTGGCGTCCGCCGCCAGCAGGCTGCCGTCGGCGAGCTCCGCGTACGGGTTGATCTCCACCAGGCTCGCGTCCTTGGCACGGAACAGGCCGTACAGGGCGAGCAGGGTCTGCAGAGCCTCGGCCGCCCGGGCGGCCGGGAAGGCGCGGGTGAGCAGGCGGCCGAGCGCCGCCTGGTCGGGACCGCTCTGGGGGTCGATGTGCGCGGTGAGGATGGCCTGCGGTTCGCGGGCCTCCTCGATGTCCACTCCCCCGGAGGCGCTCACGATGGCCACGGTCTTCTTGGCCGAACGGTCTACGGTCAACCCCAGGTAGTACTCCCTGCGGATGTCCACGGCCTTGACCACCAGCAGGCGCCGGACCGGCACGTCCTTGATGCTCAAGGACAGGATCTCCCGCGCCCGGGCGCGCACTTCCTCGAGCGTGCGGGCGGACTTGACCCCGCCGGCCTTGCCGCGCCCGCCCGCCAGAACCTGGGCCTTGAGCACTACCGGCAGGCCCAGCTGCTCCGCGGCCCGCGCCGCCTCCTCGGGGCTCCCCGCCACCTCCCCGGGAGGCACCGGGATGCCGGCGGCGGTCAAGAGCTCGCGGGCCTGGTACTCGTACAGCTTCATCCGCGGATCCTCCGCTTGGTGAGGTTGATGTTCTTGGTCACCTTGATCCCGCGCGGGCATACCCGGGTGCACTCGAAGTGGTTCTCACAGGCCCAGACCCCGTCCGGGTGGTCGAGCACCGGCAAGCGCTCGGACATTCCCGTGTCGCGGCTGTCGAACACAAAGCGCGCCGCATTCGTAATGGCCGCCGGCCCCACGAAGCGGGGGTTTTTCGCGTCCAGCACCGGGCAGGCGGAGAAGCAGGCGGCGCAGAGGATGCACTTGGTCGGGTCCTCGTATGCCAGCCTCTCCTCGGGAGACTGCAGTCGCTCCCGAGCATCGGGGGCCGGGCGGTCCGAAATCAGGTAGGGCTTGACGGAGCGCCAGCGGGCGAAGAACTCCCCCTGCTCCACCATGAGGTCGCGCTGCAGGCGCAGATGCTCCAGGGGCTGGATGGTCACCACGTCCCCCTCGCCCTGGGCCACGTCCCGCACCAGGGTCTTGCAGGCCAGACGCTCTTTTCCATTGATGACCATGGCGTCCGAACCGCACACCCCGTGCCCGCAGCTCTTGCGGAAAGCCAGGCTGCCGTCCTGGGAGCTCTTCACGCTCATGAGCGCATCCAGCACCCGGTCGGAGGCCTGGACCTCGACCTGGTACTCCCGGAAGTGTGAGGCCCGGTCCGTCTCGGGATTGAAGCGTTGGATCTTCAGAATGATCTTCACCGCCTGCTGCCTTCCTCAATACGTCCGGGGCTTGGGCTGCCACACGGAAACGTCCACGGGCTTGTAACCCAGACGCACCCTGTCGCCCTCCAGCCAGGCCAGGGTGTGTTTCAGCCAGCCCTCGTCGTCGCGCTGCGGGTAGTCCTCCCGGGCGTGGCCGCCGCGGCTCTCCGTGCGGGCTTGCGCGCACTGCGCCGTTACCAGGGACAGGTCCAGCAGGTTGCCCAGCTCCAGGATCTCCAGCACGTCGGTATTGAAGCCCCGCGAGGAGGAGTCCTGGGCCCGCACCGCGCGGTACTCCTGCCGCAGCCGGGCGATCGCGGCCACGGCCTCCGCCATGGCCGGCCCCTTGCGGTAGATGCCCACCTTTTCCATCATCACGTCGCGCATCCGCCCGCGGATCTCCCCGCCGTGCGGGCCTTTCTTCCCGTCCTTGAGCTCCGCCAGGCGCTCCCGCGCCGGACCCGCGGGGTCGTCGCCCAGCGGGACCAAGGAGGCGCCCTGGACGTAGCGCTCGATGTCCAGCCCCGCCCGCCGGCCGAACACCACCAGGTCCACCAGGCTGTTGGTGCCCAGGCGGTTGGCGCCGTGCACGGACACGCAGGCGCACTCCCCCGCGGCGTACAGCCCCTCGATGACCGTCCCCCGCTCATCCCCGAGGACCCTGCCGTCCAGGTCGGTGGGGATGCCCCCCATGGCGTAGTGCGCCGTGGGCTGGATGGGCATCGGCTTTTCGGCGGGGTCCAGCCCCAGGTAGGTGCGGCAGAAGTCGGCGATGTCCGGGAGCTTGGCCTCGATCACGCTCTTGCCCAGATGAGTGGCGTCCAGGAACACGTAGTCGTCGATGCGCCGGTCGCCGCGGGCCCCGTTGCCGGCCAGGATCTCCTCCATGATGGCCCGGCTGATCATGTCCCGCGGGGCCAGGTCCAGCAGCTTGGGGGCGTAGCGCTCCATGAAGCGCTCCCCCCGGCGGTTGCGCAGGATGCCGCCCTCGCCGCGCACCCCCTCGGTGATCAGGATGCCCAGGCCCCGGATGCCGGTGGGGTGGAACTGGAAGAACTCCATGTCCTCGAGGGGCACCCCGCGCCGGGCCAGCAGGGCCGGACCGTCGCCGGTGTTGGCGTAGGCGTTGGAGGTGGTACGGAACATCTGCCCGAACCCGCCGGTGGCGAAAAGCAGGGCCTTGGCCCGGAACACGTGCAGCTCGCCGCTGGCGAGCTCCAGCGCCACCAGGCCGGCGGCCCGTCGTCCTTCCAGCAGCACGTCCAGCACCTGGAACTCGTCGAAGAAGGAGACCTCGTTTTTGATGCACTGCTGGTAGAGGGTCTGCAGGATCATGTGGCCGGTGCGGTCCGCCGCGTAGCAGGAGCGGCGCACCGGGGCTTCGCCGTGATTGCGCGTGTGCCCGCCGAAGCGGCGCTGGTCGATGCGGCCCGCGGGCGTACGGCTGAAGGGCAGCCCGCGGGCTTCCAGGTCATACACCGCGCGCACCGCGTCGTCGGCCAGGATCACCGCCGCCCCCTGGTCGACCAGGTAGTCGCCGCCCTTGACCGTGTCGAAGGCGTGCCACTCCGGCTTGTCCTCCTCGAGGTTGCCCAGGGCCGCCCCGATGCCGCCCTGGGCGGCGCCGGTGTGGCTGCGCAGGGGGTGCAGCTTGGACAACACCGCGGTGCGCGCGCCGCGGCTGGACTCCAGGGCTGCGTACAGCCCGGCCCCGCCGGCGCCGACCACCACCGCCTCGTACTCGTGCATCGTCATGTCGCGCTCCCCAGCGCATTACCAGGAGTGTAAAAGGTGTTCAGCAGCCGCACTCCCTCGCCTACTGCCGCAGCCGAGTTGTCCAGCGCCCGGCGCTCCGCGTCGGTCAGGGGGAGCTCCACGATTTTTTCCACCCCGCCCCGCCCCAGCAGCACCGGCACCCCCAGGAAAAGGTCCTTGTGTCCGTACTCGCCTCGCAGGTACGCCGAGGCGGCCAAGAGGCGTTTTTCGTCCTTCACGACCGCCTCTACCATCTTGGCCGCGGAGGCGCCCGGGGCATAGTAGGCGCTGCCGGTTTTCAGGTGCTTCACGATCTCCCCCCCGCCCTGCCGGGTACGTTCCACCAGGCGCTCGATGGCTTCCGGGGGCAGCAGCTCGGTGATCGGCAGGCCGCCCACCGAAGTAAAGCCCCGCAGGGGCACCATCTCGTCCCCGTGCCCTCCCAGGACCATGGCCATGACGTCCCCGGGCCAGACGCCCAGCTCCTCGGCGATGAAGTAGCGGAAGCGCGCGGCATCCAGCACGCCGGCCTGGCCCACGACCTTCCGCAGGGCGAAGCCGCCTTCGCGCAGCACGACCGTGCAGATCACGTCCAGCGGGTTGGTGACCACCACGACCACCGCCTCCGGCGCGTACTGGGCGACAGCCTGGGCCGCGTTCTTGGCGATACCCACGTTGATCTTTAATAGATCCATGCGGTCCATGCCCGGTTTGCGCGGAAGGCCGGCCGTCAGCACCACGACGTCCGCGCCGGTGATCGCCGCGAAATCGTTGGTGCCCTCGATCTTGACGCTGTAGCGGCGCAAAGGGGCGGCGTGCAGGAAATCCAGGGCCTTGCTCTGGGCGAGGCCCTCCACCACGTCCACCATGACGATGTCGGCGATGTCCTTCTCGGCGATGTAGTACACCGCCGTGGCCCCCACGTTGCCCGCGCCGATCACGGCCACCTTCGGGTTGGCCCTGCTCATTGGGCGCCGCCTTTCGTCGGCCGCGGCGCGAAGGCCGCGATTGGCGGCGCGGAGGCCAGCTCGGCGAGCTCCTCCGCCGAGCGACTCAAGCAGGCGAGTTCCGCCTCGGTGAGCCGCGGGGTAAACACGCGCCGGACCCCGCCCCGGGCCACCACCGCCGGCAGGCTCAAGGCCACCGCGGCGAGGCCGTACTCGCCGCGGAGCACGAGTGAAACGCACAGCACGCGCCCCAGGTCCATGTGGACGGCGTTCACGATGTCGGCCACGGCGGCCGACGGGGCATAGAAGGCGCTGGAGCGCTGGGCCATCTGTACGATCAGGTCCCCGGCGGCGGCCGTTTCGGCGACCAGGGCCTCGATGCGCTCGGGGGGCAGGAGCTGCGGCAGGGGCACCCCCGAAACGCTGGTGTAGCGCGGCAGGGCGAGCATAGCGCCGGAGTGCCGGCCGATCACCAGCGCGGTCACGTCCTCCCTGGAAACGCCCAGCTCACGGGCTACGGCATAGCGCAGGCGCGTGGCGTCCAGGCACCCTCCCACGCCCAGCACCCGCTCCCGGGGGAAACCCGACGCCCGGGCGAACTCCAGCGTGATGGGGTCCACCGGCTCGGTGGCCACGATCACGACCGCCTCAGGGGCCAGGGAAGCGATGCGCGGGGCCGTCTCGGCAACCAGGGTCCGGTTTTCCGCGTACAGGTCCTCGCGCTTCATGCCCGGGCGGCGCACCCTGCCGGCGGCCAGGATCACGATTTCCGAGCCGGCGATCTCTTCCAGGCTTGCCGCAGCGCGCAGGCGGTTGCGGTACTTGCGGATGGGGGCCGCCTCCATCATGTCCAGAACCTTGCCGGTGGCCAGCCCCTCCTGCAGGTCGTAAAGCAGCACATCCTCCACGCCGGTTTCCGCGATGAAAAAGGCCGTGTTGGCCCCCACGTTGCCGCTGCCGAGGATGCTGACCTGGGACACCGCTACCCCCTTTCTCCGCACGCGGAAAGGACGCTCGCCGGCAAGCCGCCGGCCCTCGCAGCTATGGGCGTAAGGGAAGACGCCCGCGCCGCGATAGCGCGGCATCAGCCCGGCTACTGCTATTGCAGCAGCGAAGCTATTACCAGCCTGGCGCCGGGCGTCACCTGAACCTAATATAACCGAAAAAATCGGATACGCAAAGTCAGGCGGATTTCGCCGGCAGCGCGGCCCGATCCCGACCCAGCTCCTTGGCACGGTACAGAGCGCGGTCCGCCGTCTCCCACAATGACTTGAGGTCCGAGGCGTGCTCGGGGAAGCAGGCGATACCTTGGCTGGTCGTGATGCGGCGCAGGGGGCCGCCCAACTCCTCGAAAAAGGAAAGGCTCCGCACACCCGCGCAGATGGCCTGGGCTAGCCCCAGGGCAGCCGCGGACGGGGTGTTGGGCAGGAGGATGGCAAACTCGTCGCCGCCGCTGCGGGCCGGCACGTCGTCGGCCCGCAGCACCGAGCGCAGCACCGGTACGAGCGCCTGGATGGCCAGGTCACCCGTCTCGGCCCCGTAGTGCTGGTTGATCTGGCGGAAGTTGTCCAGATCCATCATGATCAGGCTCATGGGGGTCCCGGCCGCGCGGGCCTTTTGCAGGCCGTCGCGCAGGGCCTCGTCCAGGAAGCGGCGGTTGAACAGGCCGGTCAGGCCGTCCACCACGGCCCGCTTGCGCGCCTCGTCCCCCCAGCGCACCATGTCCGAGAGAAATTCGCTGGAGCGGATGGAACGGCCCGCCGTGGCGTCGAGCATGCGGTTCATGATCTTGATGGCGATGCCCGCCTGCTCGTCCATGAGCCGGTAGAAATCCGCCGCCTTCAGCACGAAAACGGAGCTCGCTTCCCTGGCCTGGCAGGTGGCGGAGCGCGGGGCTTTCTCGATGATCGCCATCTCGCCGAAGAAATCCCCAGGACCGAACTCGCCGACCTGATGCGCGGTGCCGTCGGCCAGGCGAATCAAGCTGGCCACCCTGCCCGCCCCCACGATGTACAGCTCCTCGCCGGCGGCCCCCTCCGGGAAGATCACCTCGTTCTGCTGGTAGCCGTGGAAGTGGAAGAACGAAGACACCTGGTGCAGCTCTTCTTCCGACAGGTCCGTCAGGATGCCGACTTCCTTCAACAGATCGCGCACGCTCCCCCCTTGCCCTCAGCCCGTGTACACCCGGTCGCCGCCCTCATTGCGCGCCCGGTATAGAAGGTCGTAGGCGGCGCTGATCGCAGCCGGCCAACCGGAGGCGGCACCGCGGTGCATGACCACCCCCAGGCTGGCCGTGAAGCGGAAGTCAGGGCGCCCCGTTATGGAAGAAAGGTCCAGGCCGTTCACGGCCCGGCGCAGCCCCTCGGCCACCTCCCGTGCTGCCCGCTCAGCGGCGCCCGGCAGCACGACGGCGACCTCATTGCCCCGGTAGCGCACGCCGAAGCCGCTGGAGCCGAGAAAGGGCTGCAGGACGGCGGCCAGCAGCGTCATCGCCCCGTCGCCCGCCTTGTGCCCGTAGCTGTCGTTGAGCTGCTTGAAGTTGTCGGGCTTCAGCATGATGAGGGCGGTCGGGTCGGCCAGGAACGAGGAGGCCTCCTGCTCCAGGTAGGGCTTGGTGAACAGGCCGGTCTGGGAGTCGGTGTGGATCTGGCGGCGCAGCTCCTGGACCCAGGGGGCGTTCTCGATGATCAGGCGGTTGGTGGCCCGGATGCGCTGGGCCACCGTGGTGAGAAAGGCGTGCAGCACCTTGGCGAACACGTGCGGGCGGGTGCCGATGAGGGTGTCGAAGGGGACCGTCCTGCGGGGGAAGGCCAGGAGCACCGCATCCTGCTCGGCCACGGCCGTGGCGTTGCGGGGGGTGCGCGAGAAGAAGTCCAGCTCCCCGAAGCAATCCCCGGCGATAAAGCTGGCCAGCGTAATGCTCTGCCCCTCCGCCACCTCCTTGCTGACCACCACTTCCCCCTGCTTCACGATGTACAGCGCGTCGCTGGCATCCCCGGCGCGCAGAATCACCTCCCCCTTGAGGTGCTCCACCAGCTCCGCGTAGTCCGCCAGCGTGTCCAGCTCCTCCCCCCCCAGGGCCGAGAACAGCCTGGCGGAGCGGAGGAGGGAAACGATCTGGGCTTTGGCGTCACCGCTCATGGCCGGTCGGGCTCCAGCATGGAGCGCGGGTCGAGGGCCGCCTCGATCTCCGCGGGGCTCAAGACCTTCTGCTCGAGAGCCACCTGGCGCACGGTCTTGCCCTCCTTGAATGCCCGGTAGGCGATTTGGGCCGCCCGGTCGTAGCCGATGCGCGTGGCCAGCGGGGTCACCAGGGCCAGGCTCCACTCGATCCAGTAGGCGCAGCGCTCCGGGTCGGCCTCGATGCCCTCCACGCAGCGCTCCCGGAACACCCTGCAGGTTTCGGTAAGCAAGGCCAGTGAGTCCAGGGTCTCGTAGGCAATGAGGGGCATCATGATATTCAGCTCCAGGGGACCCTGGCTTGCGGCCAGTCCCACCGAGAGGGCCTTGCCCTTCACGTACACGGCCGCCTGGGCCACCATCTCCGGAATGACCGGGTTGACCTTGCCCGGCATGATGGAGCTGCCCGGCTGCAGGGAAGGCAGCCGGATCTCTCCAAACCCGGCCCGCGGCCCCCCAGCCAGCAGACGCAGGTCGGTGGCGATCTTCAGCAGGCTTCCGGCCAGGGTGTCCAGCGCGGCCATGAGGGCGGCCTGGGCGTCGCGGCAGGCCAGGGCCTCGAACAGGTTGCCCGCCTGCCGGAACGGCAGGCCCGTGCGCGCGGCGATGCGCTGGATGACCCGCGGGGCCAGCCCGGGGTGGGCGTTGAGGCCGGTGCCTACGGCCGTGCCCCCCAGCGCCAGCTCTTCCAGGTGCGGGAAGGCGTCTTCCAACCGGCGCAGGCCGTGGGCCAGCTGGGCCGCGTAGCCGGAGAACTCCTGTCCGAGGGTCATGGGCACGGCGTCTTGCAGATGGGTCCGGCCTAGCTTGATCACCTCGCGGAACTCCGTCGCCTTGGCCCGGAAGGCGTCGGCCAGCCGCCCCAGCTCGGCGCGCAGGGGCGCGGCGGCCCGCCGATTGGCGATGTGGATGGCCGCGGGGATGACGTCGTTGGAGGACTGCCCGCGGTTCACGTGGTCATTGGGGTGCACCGGCTTTCTGGACCCCAGGGGGGAGCCCAGCAGCTCGTTGGCCCGGTTGGCCAGCAGCTCGTTGGCGTTCATGTTCCAGGAGGTGCCCGAGCCGGTCTGGAACACGTCGATCGGGAAGTGCTCGTTCCATTTCCCGGCGATGAGCTCGTCGGCGGCGCGCACGATGGCCCCGGCGATTTCCGCAGGTAGCAGGCCCAGCTCCGCGTTGACCTCCGCCGCGTAGCGCTTGACGAGGCCTAGCGCCTCGATCAGGCCGGCAGGGATGCGCAGGCCCGAGATGCCGAAGTTCTCCACGGCCCGCTGGGTTTGCGCGCCCCAGTACGCTCCGGCCGGCAGGCGCACCTCGCCCATGCTGTCGGATTCGGTGCGGAAATCCCCGGGGGCGCTCATGCGCGGCCCTCTTGTAAAAAGCCGCGCAGCACCGCGGGCAGGATGCCGCCGTTGCGGTAGTACTCCAGCTCCACCTGGGTGTCCACCCGGGCGAGCACCGAGAAGCGCTTCTCCCCGCCCCCGGGCGCGCGCGCGACCACGGCCAGCTCCTGCGCCGGCCCGGTCGGGGGCTCGAGGTCGTAGACCTCCTCGCCGGTCAGGCCCAGGGAGGCCGCGCTATCGCCGGCGCGGAACTGCAGGGGCAGCACCCCCATGCCCACGAGGTTGGAGCGGTGGATTCGCTCGTAGCTCTCGGCGATCACGGCCCGGACCCCCAGCAGCAGGGTGCCCTTGGCCGCCCAGTCGCGCGAGCTGCCCGATCCGTATTCCTTGCCGGCCAGCACCACGAGCGGCACTCCCTCCGCGGCGTAGCGCTCGGCGGCCTCGGCGATGTACAGCTTTTCGCCGGAGGGCAGGTGGCGGGTGAAACCGCCCTCCACGCCCGGCACCAGGTGGTTGCGGATGCGCAGGTTGGCGAAGGTGCCGCGGATCATCACCTCGTGGTTGCCGCGGCGGGAACCGTAGCTGTTGAACTCCTCCTTGGCCACGCCCTGGGCGAGCAGCCAGCGCCCGGCGGGGCCCGCGGGGCTGATGGAGCCGGCCGGGGAGATGTGGTCCGTGGTCACCGAGTCGCCAAGCAAGGCCAGCACTCGCGCCCCGCGGACCGCCGGCGGCTCGCTTGCCTCCCTCGACAGGCCTTCGAAGAACGGAGGCCTGAGGATGTAGGTGGAGCGGCCGCTCCACTGGTAGCGCTCCGCCTCGGGGATCCTCACCTTGTTCCAGGTCTCGTTGCCGTCGAACACGTCGGCGTACTCCGCGCGGAACATCTCCGGGGAAAGGCAGGAGCGGATAGCCTCCTGTACCTCCGCGGGGGTGGGCCAGAGGTCCCTCAGGAACACCGGCTGCTCGTTGCGGTCCCTGCCGATGGGCTCCGTGGTCAGGTCGATCTCCATGCTGCCGGCCAGGGCGTAGGCCACCACCAGCGGCGGGGAGGCCAGATAGTTGGACCTGACCTCGGGGTGGATGCGCCCCTCGAAGTTGCGGTTGCCCGAGAGCACGGCGGCCACGTTCAAACCCTGCTCCTGGATGGCCCGGCTTACCGCCGGATTCAGGGGCCCGGAGTTGCCGATACAGGTCGTGCAGCCGTAGCCCACCAGGTGGAAGCCCAGCGCCTCCAGGTAGGGAGCCAGCCCGGCGGCCTCCAGGTAGCGGGTCACCACCCGCGAGCCCGGGGCCAGGCTGGTCTTGACGTAGGCCGGGACCCCCAGACCCAGCCTGACGGCCTTGCGGGCCAGGAGGCCCGCGGCGAGCATGACCGCCGGGTTGGAGGTGTTGGTGCAGCTGGTGATGGCCGCGATGACCACGTCCCCGTCCCTCAGACGATCCCCGCGGCCCGCCACCTCCACGCTCACCCCCTCGGGGGAGGGGGAGCTGGAGCCTTCGCCGGCCGCCCGCCAGGAGCTCTTGGCCTTGGCCAGGGGGATGCGGTCCTGCGGCCTGCGGGGGCCCGCCAGGGAGGGTTCCACGGAGAAGAGGTCCAGCTCCAGCACCGAGGCGTACTCCGGCTGCGGCGCCTCCTCCAGGCGGAACAGCCCCTGCTCTTTGCAGTAGCGCTCCACCAGCTCCACCTGATCCGGCGCCCGCCCGGTGAAGGAGAGGTAGTCCAGGGTCTGGCGGTCCACCGGGAAGAAACCGGCGGTGGCCCCGTACTCCGGCGACATGTTCCCGATGGTGGCCCGGTCGGCCACGCTCAGGCTGGCGAGCCCCGGGCCGAAGAATTCCACGATCTTGTCCACCACCCCATGCTTGCGCAGGATTTGGGTGACCGTGAGCACCAGGTCGGTGGCCGTGACCCCCGCGGGCAGCTCGCCGGCGAGGCGGAAACCCACCACCTCGGGGATGAGCATGTACAGGGGCTGGCCCAGCAGCGCCGCCTCGGCCTCGATGCCCCCCACCCCCCAGCCCAGCACGCCGATGCCGTTGATCATGGTCGTGTGCGAGTCGGTGCCCACCAGGGTGTCGGGGAAGGCCGTCTGGCCGCCGCTCTCGCCGCGGGTCATCACCACCTGGGCCAGGTACTCCAGGTTGACCTGGTGGACGATGCCCATGGCCGGCGGCACGACCCGGAAGCCGTCGAAGGCCTTCGCCCCCCAGCGCAGGAACTCGTAGCGCTCGCGGTTGCGGCTGAACTCCAGCTCCGCGTTGGCCGCCAGGGCGGAGGCCGAGGCGTAGCGGTCGACCTGCACCGAGTGGTCGATCACCAGATCCACCGGCACGACCGGGTTGATCCGGCGCGGGTCCCCGCCCAGCTCGGCCATGGCGTCCCGCATCGCGGCCAGGTCGACGATGGCCGGCACCCCCGTGAAGTCCTGCATCACCACGCGCGCCGGCTTGAAGGGGATCTCCCGGGAGCGGGACTCCGCCTGGCTCCAGCGGCAGAGGGTGAGCACGTCCTCCCCCCGCACCGCGAAGCCGTCGACTTGCCGCAGCGCCTGTTCCAAAAGGATCCGGACCGAATAGGGCATGCGGGACACCTCGGCCAGCCCCTGCTTCTCCAGGGAGCGCAGGCTGTAATAGGTGAAGCGCCCCAGGCGGGTCTTGAGAACCGCGCGGGCGCCGAAGGGATCGTCGGGTTTAGCCATGGCTCTACCTCCTTACCAGCGCTTTGCGCTTCCGGCGGCCGCCGGCGTACCAGGCCAAGGCCAGGGCGGCCTTGCCGACGAACTGCCCGACGACCATGCTGTCTACCAGGTTGTACAGCTGCTGGAAGAGGTTGCCGATCAGCATCGGCACGGCGAAAGTGAACACCAGGCGCCCCTCGGGGCCGGAGGTCGGGTCGCGCATCCTATGATATACTATTAGCGGCAATCGTGAAGATCAAGGTGCGCCCCGAGGACTTCGTCGTGCAGGAGCAGGCCGAAGTCGCCCTGAGCCCGCGGCCCGGTCCTTTCGCCGTGTTCGCCTTGAGCAAGCGGCAGTGGGACAGCTTCGACCTGGTGAGCTATTTGGCCCGGAGGCTGGGCGTGGAGCGCCGGGACATCGCGCTGGCGGGCATCAAGGACCGCTTCGGGGACACCGCGCAGCTCCTCTCGGTACGCGCGGCGGGGCTCCTGCCGAGCGAAATCAAGGACAAGAGCTTCAGCCTGCGCCTGCGCGGCTACACGGACCGCCCGCTCTCTGCGCGCGACCTCTCCGGCAACCGCTTCCGGATCGTGGTCCGGGACATCGACCCTCACCTGAGCGGGCGCTACCGGCAGGCGCTGGAGGCGTTGCGCGACTCCGGCCTACCGAACTACTACGACGAGCAGCGTTTCGGTTCCGCCCGGCACGGCCAGGGTTTCATGGGCAAGGAGCTTTTCCTGGGGCGGAGGGAGAAGGCCCTGCGGCTGTATTTCACCCCTTCCCGCTTCGACGACCGCCGCACCCGCGCCCTGAAGACCGCCGTGCTGGAGCACTGGGGCCGCTCCGCCGAATGCCTGCCCCTGGCCTTCGGGGACTACCGCCCCGTGCTGGAGTGCCTGGCGGAGCACCGGGGCGCCTTCCGGCAGGCGGTCGGCCGCCTCGACCGCCGCTTCCTGGTGTTCGTGCTCAACTCCTATCAGTCCTACCTGTTCAACGAAATATTGGGCGGCTGGTTGAGCGGACTCGCCCGAGAGCACGGCTTCGCGCTCCTCAGCAGGTCCTACCGCCACGGCCGCTTCCTGTACCCGGAGAGCCTCCCAGCCGGCCTGCGCGAGACGCTGCGGGAGACCCGGCTACCCGTGCCTGGCTTCGATTCCGAAGTCCCGGACCCCGTCGTGCGCGGCATCGCCGAAGCGGTCCTCGAGAAGGAGAAAATCGGCTGGAGCGACCTGCGCGTCCGGCAGCTCTCCGGGGTAAGCGTCCACGGCGTGGAGCGCGGGGCGCTGGTTTTCCCCCGGGACATGACGGTCGGCGAGCCGGGCGACGACGAGCTGTACCCGGGCAGGCACCGGATAGCCCTCGAGTTCTTCCTTCCCCGCGGCAGCTACGCGACCCTACTGGTAAAGAGGCTGGAGGCCGTGCCCTGGAACCCGGCCGCCGAGGCCTAGGGCCGCGGGGAAGAACTTCGGGCGGACCGCCGGGTTATTTCTTCCCCTGCGGGGGCAGCCACAGCTTTAGGGGCGAGGCGAACGCCCTCTTGCCGGCCAGCAGGCGCACGAGCACCACGATCACCAATAGGTAACCCAGCATCAGGCCCAGGGTCAGCCAGTAGTACCGGGGCTCGCCCCGGATGAAGCCGTATATGGGCAGGTTGATGGCCAGGATGTAGGGGATGACCAGGAAGAAGGCGACCCCGGAGCCGTACATGTAGTCCACGGCGGCGGGGGTCTCGAAGTCCGGGTCCACCACGCGCAGCAGGGCCAGGCCGGTCGGCAGGGTGCCCGTGGCCGCGCCGTAGTAGATCATGGCCCGCTGGAAACGATGGTCCTCGAACAGGCGCGAGGTGAGCCACAGGCAGTAACCGATGGTGAGCAAGCCGGCCAGCACGCCCATGACCAGGATCGGCAGCCAGTAGCGGGCGATCACGACCACCGAGATGGCGCCCAGCGCGGCGGCCACCAGCAGGTCCACGGACACGCCGGCGATGCGGGTCAGGGCGCCCGGGTCCAGCACGTGGTCCACTCCGGCGCTACGGGCCAGACCCTTGGCGCCGGCGGCCAGGATCGCGGCGAAGATGAAGGAGATGCCCCACAGGTTCACCGCCAGCTCGCGCCCCTCCTTGCCCGCCAGCGAGAGAGCCGCGGTAAGTCCCTTCAACAGCAGGAAGGTGGCCAGGTAGCAGACCAGGACCACGCCGAAGTTCACGGCCATGGTGTCCACCGCCTCGGTGTCCGTGGTGAGGCGGGAACCCTCCGGCAGCCGGGTCCCGACCGGGTACACCCCGGACTGCAGCCCGACGCGGGCGTCCTTTCCCAGCCGGCGCGGCTCCATCCAGCCCCTGCGGATCCCCAGGTTGATCAGGAACACCCCGCCGAAGCAGGCCCACAGGTAGCCCAGGGCGGCGAAGGTCAGCCCCAGGCTGCCGGCCCCCTCGAAGCCCAGCGCCTCCCAGCCGACCCCGATGGAGTAGGCCTGGCCCGGTCCCATCTCGTAGCCCAGGGGCACGAACAAGCCGATCGCGGGGTTCAGCCCCTGGGACCCCAGGCCCCGCAGGAGGAAGGCCAGCCCGAGACCCAGCAACCCCTGCAGGGTGAACGAGGCGGTGATGGCCAGTCCGGTGGCGAAGACCCGCTTCCCCGTCTTTTTCGGCGGCAGGTTGCGCAGGCTCATGGCGATGAAGGAGATCGACAGCAGGTGGTAGATCAGGTCCCCCAGGGGGGCGGCATCCAGCCCCAGGGGGCGGGCCGCCAGGTTGTAAAAGACCAGCAGCAGGAACCCGGCGGTCAGGGAGTTGGGGATCAGGTATTTCTGGAACCAGGGGACCCGGGTGCGGATCCAGGTGGCCAGGACCAGTGCCGCGGACAGGATGCCCAGGTGCACGAAGGTGAGCCATTGGAAACCCATAGCCTAATGATTACCCGAACCTCCCCCTACACGCAACGATATGTCAGACCTCCTTCCGCACACGACCCAGGATGGCGAGCAGCGTTTCCAGTTTCCCGGGAGCCGGGGTGGCTGCCCACCCCAGCTCCTCGTCGCTATAGTGCCCCGCCAGGAACTCCACGACCGGGAAGCTTTCGTACCAGCAGTCCCGCGCCAGGACACAGGGCAGTCCTTGGTTCACCCGGCGGCAATAGCTGAAAGCCAGGTGATGCCCGAGCTTGCGGCAGTAGCCTTCCTCCAGGTCGTAGCGCTCGATCAATACTTCTTCCCCGTGGCCAAAAGCGCGGGCTTGGGGTGATGCTTGATCCGCTCCAGCGCCTGCTCGATGTCCTTCTGCGGCAGGGCGTAGTCCTGGAGCTTTTCGTGGAAGTACAGCTCGTAGCCGCGCAGGTCCATCAGCCCGTGACCGCTTAAGTTGAACAGGATCACCTTCTCCTTGCCTTCCTCCTTGGCCTTCCTGGCCTCCTGGATGACCGCGGCCACTGCGTGGCTGGTCTCGGGGGCCACGATGATCCCCTCGGTTTGGGCGAACTGCACGGCCGACGCGTAGCACTCCAGCTGGGGCACCGCCCGCGGCGCAACCAGGCCTTCCACAATGGCCGCGGAGACCAGAGGCGCCATCCCGTGGTAGCGCAAGCCGCCGGCGTGAATCGGCGGGGGCACGAAGTCGTGGCCCAGGGAATGCATGGGCAGGAGCGGGGTCATCTTGGCCAGGTCGCCATGGTCGTAGACGAACGGGGCCCGGGTCATGGTCGGACAGGAAGTCGGCTCCACCGGAATGATGTCGATCTTGGCCCCCGCAATCTTGTCGGCCACGAAGGGGAAACTCAACCCGGCGAAGTTGCTGCCTCCCCCGGCGCAGGCGATTACCACGTCCGGCTTCTTCTCCCCGAACATGGCCAGCTGCTTCTTGGCCTCCAGGCCGATAATGGTCTGGTGCAGGAGCACGTGGTTGAGCACGCTGCCCAGCGAATAGCGAGTCTGGCCTGAGGTGTCGCTGACCGCTTCCTCCACCGCCTCGCTAATGGCGATGCCCAGGCTCCCGGGGCACTCCGGGTCGCGGGCCAGCACGTCCTTGCCGGCCTTGGTGTGGTGGCTGGGGCTGGCGATGCACTTGGCCCCCCAGGCGTGCATCATCAGGCGGCGGAAAGGCTTCTGATCGAAGCTGACCCGCACCATGTAGACCTTGCACTCCAGGCCTATAAGAGAGGAGGCGAAGGCCAGGGCGCTGCCCCACTGCCCCGCCCCGGTCTCGGTGACCAGCTTCTTGATCCCGAACTGCTTGTTGTACCAGGCCTGGGGAATAGCCGTGTTGGGCTTGTGGCTACCGGCCGGGGAGATACTCTCGTCCTTGTAGTAGATGCGCGCCGGGGTGCCCAGGGCCTTTTCCAGGAATACCGCGCGGTGCAGCGGCGCGGGCCGCCACAGGGCCAGCAGTTGGAGCACCTCCTCGGGAATATCGATCCAGCGCTGGCTGGAAACCTCCTGCTCGATGAGGTTCATCGGGAACACGGGCGCCAGCATTTCCGGCTTGACCGGCTGCCCGTCGGGGCCCAAGGGCGGATTCATCCCCTTGGGCAGATCGGCGGCCAGGTTGTACCACTGGCGGGGCATTTCGCTTTCAGGAAGCACCGCTTTCAACTGTTGCACTGACATCTTTCAACCTCCTCGTTGGTTGTACAGGTACTCGCTCAAAACCCGCCGGAAGGCGGAGTTTTTCTTTTTCAGCTCCCGCGAGCCGCGGGTGATCTTGCACAGGCTCATGCCCAGGCGGCGGGCGATAGCCCGCTGGCTCTGCCCGCGGGCCAGGCGCTTCACCAGCTCCCAGCGCCCCCCCACCTCCTCAAGCTCCCGCCTGGTGAGTATGCTCCGCAGGAAAGCGGCGATCAGCTCCGGGTCCTGGACCCTGGCCAGCACCGCCGCGATTTCGGTAATCCCGCGCATGCTGTTTCTACCTGCAGTATCGTTTCTACGTGTAGAATCAATGACACGAGACAGAGAGAATGTCAAGAGGAAAGCAGACGATTTTTTTGCGGCGTACGGCTCGCCGTCTGCCCGCCGGGGGTGCTATAATCGCGGGGTAGCGGAGGTGCCCATGAGCGTTTTCAAGAGCTACGACATCCGCGGGGTCTGGAACCGGGAGTGGGACGCCGCTGTGGCCTACCGCATCGGGGGCAGCCTGCCCGGGCTGCTCGAAGCCTCCGACATCCTGGTCGGGCGCGACGCACGGGAAAGCTCGCCGGCGGTGTTCGAAGCCCTGAGCCGCGGCATCCGCGAGGTCGGCTGCGACGTGACCGACCTGGGCCCAGCCACCACCCCCTCGGTGTACTTCGCCACGGCCTTCTACCGCTATGCGGGCAGCGTGATGATCACCGCCTCCCACAACCCGCCCGAGTACAACGGGTTGAAGATCTCGCGCGCCCAGGCAGTGCCCGTGGGCTACGGCTCGGGGCTGGAGGAGCTGGAGAGGCTGGCCGC
>CAZMWZ010000020.1:2902-5832 GCA_964570045.1 uncultured Spirochaetaceae bacterium | reverse complement strand
CCCTACCGGGCGGGCATCCGCGGCATCAAGGCCGTGGTGGACTGTTCCGACGGGATGGCTTCCCTGTACATCCACGAGCTTTCCCGGGGCCTCCAGCCCGAGCTCATCACCATGAACGACACCCCGGACGGGCGCTTCCCTCACCACCCCCCCAACCCCCTGGTGGAGGCCAACCTGAGCGACCTGAAGGCCAGGACCCTGCGGGAAAAGGCCGACGTGGGGATCTGTTTCGACGGGGACGCGGACCGGGTCATGTTCGTGGACGAGGCCGGAGCCTTTGTGTCCCCGGATCTGATCATCGCCCTGCTGGGACTGGCTTTCTTCCGCCACCGCCGCGAGGACCACCGCGGCGAGGTGGTGAGCTACGACGTGCGCTCCTCGCGCAGCGTGGTGGAGTTCCTCGCCGAGCTGGGCGCCGAGCCGGTGATGTGCCCGGTGGGGCACTCCCACGCCAAGCGTCTGCTGCGGGAGCGCGACGGGCTTTTCGGCGGGGAGCTGGCCGGGCACTACTACTTCCGGGAGCACTACTTCTGCGACTCCGCCCTGATGGCCGCGCTGCTAGTGCTCGGCATTCTGTCGCGCGAAGGACGGCCGCTGTCGGAGCTGATCGGCCGCATCCGCCGCTACCACTCCTCGGGGGAGATCAACTTCCGCGTGGGGGACAAGGACCGGATCATCGCGCACGTGCGCGAGGCCTATCGGGATGGGAGCCTCAACGAGCTGGACGGCATCCGCCTGGACTACCCCAGCTGGTGGTTCAATCTAAGGAAGTCCAACACCGAGCCGCTCCTGAGGCTGGTGGTGGAAGCCTCCAGCCCTCAGGAGCTGCGGGAGCGAACCGCGGAGCTTAAAGCCCTTTTCCGCTCGCTGGACCCCGCTATTGCGGAGGAATGACCAGCTTCCAGCCGGGGTAGATCAGGTCCGGGTGCTGGATGAGCTTGCGGTTGCGCCTCCAGATCTTGGGCCACAGATACGGGTTGCCGTAGACGAAGTCGTACTCCGCGATCCGCCACAGGCAGTCGCGCCGCTCGGGTATCAGGCGCACGACGTACACGGGGTAGTCGGGGTTCACCGACTGGGTCTTGTATGCTTCTACCAGGCGCCGGGACTCTTGGAAGTACTCCTCGGCCAGGCCGTAATTGTCGTTGTTCCACTCCAACACCCCCTGCTGCCACAGCTGCTTGGCCTGCTGCAGCAGGTTCTCCTCGGCCACGTCGGCCAGGACCGCGGTCTCACCCGCCCGGATCAGCAGGGACTGCCCGTCGGAGGGCTCCTCGACGTTCTCCTCCAGGAAGGGCTCCCCCGACCAGGGCTCGGGGCGGATGACGGTGCCTTCGTCGGTGACCACCGTCAGGGTCGAGGCGTCTTCCAGAAGGCGCATGACGTCCAGCATCAGGGCCCGGGCCTGCGCCTTCTCCTGCTGCCGCTTGCTGCCCGCCAGGCGGATGGCCTCCTGGGAGGCCTCCTTGGCCTGCGCCAGGGTATCCTCACTGGCGGCTAACTGGAAGCCCTGGTACTCATCGATGCCCTGCAGGTACAGCCGGTTGGCCCGGGCGAAGGCCTCCGGAGCCCGGGTGTGGGCTGCCAGCTCCTCGGCCTGCTTCAGGTTCTGGTTGATGTCCCGCTTGAGGACCTCCACCCAGCGCTTGCGCTCCCGCAGGCGCTCCAGCAGGCCGGACATCTCCGCCAGCGTGGCGTAAGCCTTTTCCCTCGCGTCCACCAGCTCGCCCTGGTCATACAGGCGCCGGACCTCCGGAATGCCGGCCACCGCCCGCTCGTATTCGTCGGGAAGGAAGCGGTCGGCTTTCTCCTCCAGCAGCGCCGCCTTCATCCGGGCGAGGCGCCCGTCCAGATCGGCGGCGGCCTTGGCCACCGCCCCGTCGAAGGCCTCGTCGGCCCGGGCCCTGGCTTCGGCCAGCAGCTCGCGGGCCTTAGCCGGATCGGACTCGCGCTGGGCCAGGCCCGAGTTCAGGGCCTCTTCAGCCTGCTTGAGCAGGGCCGGCTCGTAGTACTCGGCGTCAGCCTCCCGGGCGCGGGCGATGGCGCTGCGCGCCTGCCGCACCTCCTCGTCGCTCACCGGAGCCACCGTCGGCTTTTCTTCGGGCTTCACCTCCGGGGCCGGCTCCACCGGCTTCTCGGTGACCGTCGCTTCCTCGGGTTCCTCGGGCGGTTTCGGAGTGGTCTTGCAGCCGAAGCTGAAGGCGGCGAGAGCGAGCAGAACGACCGTCAACCACAGCTTCCACGCGTACTTTCCCATGACGACCCCCTTGAACGGAAGGCTATGAGCTCAATACTACCATCGGGCCCCGCACCCGTCAAGCAAGGTCGTTTTCGTGCTATACTCGCAACCCCATGTCCGAGCTGCCCGAGGTGCTCTTCTCCTCCCTGGTGTACGGCGGGTGGGCCCTCGGCCGCCTGCCCGACGGCCGCGCCCTCTTCGTACCCTACCTCCTGCCGGGGGAGAGGGCCCGCGTCCGGGTCACGGAAAGCCGGCCCGGCTACGCGCGCGGCCAGGTGGCGGAGCTGCTGGAGGCCAGCCCCCGGCGGGCGACCCCGCGCTGCCGGCATTTCGCCGAGTGCGGGGGCTGCCACTACCAGCACCTGGCCTACGGGGACCAGCTGGAGGTCAAGCAGGGGGTGCTGCGGGAGCAGCTGGGCCGACTGGCCGGCCAGCCCGAGGCGCCGCTACTGGAACCGGCCGCCTCCCCCTCCCCCTGGCATTACCGCAACTACGTGCAGTTCCACCGAACGGCGGACGGGCGCCCCGGCTTCCGCGCTTTCCGCTCCTTACGAGTCGTTCCAATAGTGACGTGTCACCTCCCTGAGCCGGAGCTCAACGATTTGTGGCCGCGCCTGCCCGCCGCTCCCGGCGGGGGCCGCCTCTGCCTGCGCCGCGGCACCGAAGGTCCCCCCGCCGTGTGGGAGGACCC
>CAZMWZ010000020.1:0-2802 GCA_964570045.1 uncultured Spirochaetaceae bacterium | reverse complement strand
CCCCGCCTGCTGTATGCCGACGCGCAGGGCAACATCCTCGACTGCCCCGAACTGGAGGCCGCCGGCGCGGCGGCCGGCCGCTGGCGGCGCCTCTTCCCCGAGGAGTGGCTCCCCCTGCCGCCGGGCAGCGAGGTGTTCCTCCTACCCGAGCGCCTGCCCGTGGGCTACGACCCCCGCGCCGGAAGGTTCCAGGTGCTGGACCGGGACCCGGCGAGCGGCGGTCCCGTCAGCGCGGTGGCCGCCTTCGTGGCGCCGGCCCACACCCAACTGGCCTCCGCCGCCTACGTGCGCACCGGGGAGGCGCCCCTGCTGCCCCTGTTCGCCTATTCGGCCGCCGGCTGGGGAGAGGACGGCTTCGTGGCCGCCGCCGTGCGCGTAGACCCCGACCCGCGCCAGGACATCGAGCACTTCGACCCCGAGGAGGTCGCCCGCCGCACGCGGACGCGCCTGGGGGAGGAGCCCGCCAACCGCCTGCTCCGGCACCTCGGGCGTTGCTCCTTGAGCTACGGCTGCCCGGCGGCCCGCAACCTGTTCCTGGGACGCTGGGAGGCGCCGCTGCCCACCTCCCCCACGTGCAACGCCCGCTGCCTGGGCTGCATCAGCCTGCAGGAGCAAAGCGGGGTGTGCGCCACCCAGGAACGCATCGACTTCGTGCCCACTCCCGAAGAGGTCTGCGGGGTGGCCGTGCCGCACCTGCGCGGGGCCTCCCGGGCGGTGGCCAGCTTCGGGCAGGGCTGCGAAGGGGAGCCGCTGATGCAGTGGAAACTGCTGGAGGAGTCCGCCCGGCGCGTGCGGCGGGCGACCGCACGGGGCACCCTCAACCTGAACACCAATGCCAGCCTGCCCGAGCCGCTCCTGCGGCTGCGCGACGCGGGGCTGGACAGCATCCGGGCCAGCCTCAACTCCTGCCGCCCGCGGTACTACGAGAGCTACTACCGGCCCAGGGGATACACTCTGCAGGACGTGCGCCGCGCGGTGGCGGGCTTCAAGGCGGCGGGGGGCTTCCTCTCCCTGAACTACTTCGTGCTGCCGGGCTTTACCGACGAGCCGGAGGAGCTGGAGGCCCTCTGCGTCTTCCTGGAGGAAAGCGGCGCGGACCTGATCCAGCTGCGCAACCTGAACATCGACCCGGAGTGGTACCTGGACAGCCTGGCGTACGCCCCCGGGGGCGAGCCGCTAGGGATCCTGCGCTGGCTCGCGACCCTCCGGGAGCGCTTCCCCTCCTTGCGTTTCGGGTACTACAACCCCTGCCTCGATCCCGATGCCTGAGGGCTCCTCCCGGAACGGGGCCGGAGGAGGAGGCGGTTCCACGGGCTTCACCCCCGGATCGGGGAAGGCGGCCACCAGGTAGGCGTAGCGTTCGGCCAGGGCCCGGCGCCGCAGGAAAGTGGTCATGTTGTACTTCAGAGGGCTGGCCACGATGGTGGCCAGACGGCGGAACTCGTCGCGCTCCAGCATCCCCGCCCTTTTCCCGAAGTGGTAGCGGGCCGCCGCCCCGATCCCGTACACCCCGGGACCGAACTCGATGGTGTTGAGGTACAGCTCCAGGAGACGCCGCTTGGACAGCAGCAGGTCCATCTCCAGGGCGACCCACACCTCCGCATACTTCCTTAAATATGTCCGGTTCTGGGTAAGTATCAGGGTTCTGGCCAGCTGCATGGGGATGGTGGAGCCGCCGCGGTAGACGTAGCCCAGCTCGCGGTTGACCCGCCAAGCCTCGCGCAGGGCCCTCAGCTCCACCCCCGGGTGCTCATAGAAGGTGTTGTCCTCCAGGCGGACGAACATGAGCTGGGCATAGCGCGGCAAGGCGGCCAGCGGCACGAACTCCAACGGGCGGCTTGGGGCGCCTCCGCGCAAACGCCGCTCGATCATCAGAGAGTTGAGCGGCGGGTTGAAGAAGGCCAGCAGCAGGCAGGCCAGGGCCGCCAGCACCCAGAGGACGGCGTGAAACGCGGCCGCGGCCGCCAGCGCCGCCGCCAGGAGCCTGCCCGCGGCGCGGCCCCGCGCGAAGCGGAGCACCGGCTTCATTGGCGCCAGGCCGTCTCTGCCTTGACATTCCTCCAGGCCGCGCCTACGGTAGGGGGGGCGGACAGGAAGCATGCATAGAAACTACCATTTGATCGAGGGAAAAATCCAGGACCAGGCGGACGGCTCCGGCGCCGTGCACGTCTACATCAACCCGGAGGAGCAGGAGCGGCGTTTCCTGACCGAGCAGCTGAAGGTGGACGAGCACACCCTCGCCTCCTCCCTGGACCCGGATGAGATCTCGCGTCTGGAGTTCGAGCCGGAGCACATCGCCATCATCTTCAAGCGCCCCAGGAACTACTCCGCGGAGGACCAGTTCGAGTTCAAGGTCTCCTCGATGGGGCTGTTCTGGTTCCAGGACCGCGTGGTGTTCGTGCTGCCGGAGGACTCGAACCTGTTCGAGGGCAAACCCTTCCAGAAGGTCCACTCCCTCACCGACCTGGTGCTGAAGCTGCTGTACCGCACGACCTTCCACTACCTGGGGCACCTGCGTACGATCAACTTGATCGCCGACGCGCTGGAGCAGAAGATCAACAAGGCCATGGAGAATAAATACCTGTTGAACCTGTTCGCCCTGGAAAAGGGGATGGTCTACTACCAGAACGCGATCCACTCCAACGGGATGGTCATCGACAAGCTGAAGAACTTCGCGCAGCGCATCGGCCTCACTCCGGAAAACCTGGAGGCCCTGGACGACATCATCATCGAGAACCAGCAATGCTACAAGCAGGCGGAGATCTACTCCAACATCTTCGCCAGCCTGATGGACGCCCGGGC
>CAZMWZ010000019.1:0-25390 GCA_964570045.1 uncultured Spirochaetaceae bacterium | reverse complement strand
ACTCCGACACCATCCTGCCCTTCCCGGAGATGAAGGGCGGGCGCGGCATGATCGGGATCCCCAAGCTCACCACCTGGTTCTGGGCCTTCTTCTTCCTATTGGCGGTCGTCGTCATCATGCGCAACCTGATCCGCTCCACCACGGGCCGCGCGATCATGTCCGTCAGGGAGGACGAGACCGCGGCCAAGGCCATGGGCATCGATGTGGCCGGCAGCAAGCTGCTGGCGTTCGTGGCCGGCAGCTTTTTCGCCGGTATCGGCGGCGCGGTCTACGCCCACTACATCGGGTTCCTGAGCCCCGGCACCTTCAGCTTCCTGGCGGGTTTCAACCCGCTCATCATCGTGGTGTTCGGCGGGCTGGGCAGCATGACCGGCACGATCGCAGCCTCCTTCGGCTGGATCTTCTTCCTGGAGGGGCTACTGCGGGTGCTCCTCGGGCAGCTGGGCACCGAAGCGCCCACCTGGCGCTTCGTGCTGTACCCCATCACGCTCCTGCTGCTCATGCTGATCCGCCCGCAGGGCCTGCTGGGCACGGTGGAGTGGGGTTTTCTCAAGGGGGAGAAGCGCAAGGCCCGGGTGACGGTCCCCAAATCGTGAAACGGCGAGGGTAGGAAGGCTGTGGATACTGAAACCAAGGCTCAAGACAACTCGCTCCTGCGCGTCCAGGGACTGACCAAGTTCTTCGGCGGGCTGTGCGCCGTCAAGGACTTCGACCTGGCCATCGAGCCCGGTGAGCTCGTCGGGCTGATCGGGCCCAACGGGGCAGGCAAGACCACCGTGTTCAACCTGGTCACCGGCCTCTACCAGATCTCCGGCGGGGAGATCCTGTTCAACGGCGAGGCACTCATCGGCCTGGAACCCTTCGAGATCACGCGCCTGGGCATCGCGCGCACCTTCCAGAACATCCGGCTTTTCCCCAACCTTTCGGTCATGGACAACGTGCGCATCGCCTATCACCCCCACGCCGGCTATAACCTGGCCGACAGCGTGTTCCGCACGCCGCGCTACCAGACCAAGGAGCGGGAACTGGACGAGCAGGCCCGCGACTTCCTGGCCATCTTCAAGCTGGAGGGCATCCAGGAGGAGCTGGCCAAGAACCTGCCCTACGGCGAGCAGAGGAGGGTGGAGATCGCCCGGGCTCTGGCCTGCAGCCCGCGCCTGCTGCTGCTGGACGAGCCGGCCGCCGGCATGAACCCCCGCGAGATCGTGCAGCTCATGGAGTTGATCCATTTCATCCGCGACCGCTTCAAGCTGACCATCCTGCTGATCGAGCACCAGATGCGCGTGGTCATGGGCATCTGCGAGCGGATCACGGTCATGGACTTCGGCGAGGTGATCGCCCGCGGCACGCCCAAGGAAATCCAGAACAACCCCAAGGTCATCGAGGCCTACCTGGGCAAGGGGAGCGCCCATGTTGCTTAGCGTCGAGAACCTGAACGCCTACTACGGCGCCATCCACGCCCTGCAGGGCATCTCCTTCCACGTGGAGGAGGGTGAAATCGTCACCCTGATCGGCGCCAATGGGGCCGGCAAGTCCACCACGCTGCGCACCATCTCCGGGCTGCTGCACCCCCGCACCGGCTCGATCCGCTTCAAGGGCGAGGACATCACCATTACCTCGGCCGAGCGGATCGTGGAGCTGGGCATCAGCCAGGTGCCCGAGGGACGCAAGATTTTCGCCCCCCTGACCGTGCGGGAGAACCTGATGATGGGTGCGTACACGAGGAAAGACCAGCAGGCCATCCAGAAATCGCTGGAACGCGTGTTCGTCAGTTTCCCGCGCCTGAAGGAGCGCATCACACAACTGGGCGGCACCTTGTCCGGCGGCGAGCAGCAGATGCTGGCCACCGCCCGCGGGCTGATGAGCGGACCCACGCTGCTGTTGATGGACGAGCCCTCCATGGGCCTGAGCCCTATCCTGGTGGAGGAGATCTTCAAGATTATCCGGGAAATCAACCAGCAGGGCACCAGCATCCTGCTGGTGGAGCAGAACGCCCTCATGGCGCTTTCGGTAGCCAACCGGGCTTACGTGCTGGAGACCGGCCGGATCGTGCTGTCGGGCAGCGCCCGGGAGATTGCCGAGAATCCTCAGGTCAAGGAAGCCTACTTAGGCGTCTAGCCGGCGCATCCCCCGGGCGCGGGCGTATTCCCGCACCTCCTCCACCTCGTGGCGGAGCACCCGCCGCCGCAGCTGCGGGAACTCCCCTGCCCGGTGGGCAGGATGGTACTGGTCCATGATGTTCAGGAAGGTGTCCCTGGAAATCTGCTCGGCCAGGAAGTCGATCACCGCGCTTGAACCGGCGAGACCACCGGGCAGGACCAGGTGGCGCACCAGCAGGCCACTCCTGGCCACCCCGCGGGCGTCCACCGCCAAGTCCCCCACCTGGCGGTGCATTTCCCGCAGCGCTTCCTGGCACCACTGCACGTAATCCTTTACCCCTGAGTACCGCAGGGCCGCAGCGCTGTCCCCGTACTTGAAGTCCGGCATGTAGATGTCGACCAGACCGGCTAGCTCGCGCAGGAACTCCGGGTTCTCGTAACCCCCGCAGTTGTAGAGGATCGGGACCTCGAGGCCGCGCCGGCGGGCTTTCTTCAGGGCTTCGCCGATCAGGGGTGCCTGATGGGTCGGGGTCACCAGGTTAATGTTCTCCGCGCCCCGCGCCTGCAGGCCCAAGGCCAGGCGTACCAGCTGCTCCTCGGTAATGGCGCTGCCCCTGTCCAGCTGGCTGATGTCGTAGTTCTGGCAGAAGAGGCAGGCCAGGTTGCAGGCCGTGAAGAAGATGGTGCCCGAGCCGCCGCGACCCACCAGCACGCTCTCCTCGCCGAAGTGCAGGTCGGCGGAGGACACAACCAGCTCGGCGCCCGTGCGGCAACTGCCCTTCGCGCCGGCCAGGCGGTCCACCCCGCAGAAGTTGGGGCAGACCCGGCAAGCGAAAAGCCAGTCCCGCAGATTGCCCATAATACCGGAAAGCCAGAACGGGGAATCGAACCCCGGACCTGCTCATTACGAGTGAGCCGCTCTTCCGACTGAGCTATTCTGGCCGATAAAACCTTGCTTTATAAGCAATTAGCGCGCTTTTAGCGCTGTTTCGTCGCATATTTTACACGCCTTCGCCCCATGGTGTCTACATACTGTCGCCAGCAGGAAGGGCATTTCCGCATCGCTGGGACCGATGGCGCTGACGGGGGAGGAAACCAGCGGCCGCCGGAGCGACCGGATCAGGCCTTTCGGGCGAAGAAGGTCTTCACCGGCAGCAGCAGGCCCACGAGTATCCAGACCAGCCCGGCAAGGTGCGTGGCGAAATCGAACATGTTGCCGATCACCAGGTTGATGATTGTGCCGAATCCCCAGCCCAGAATGCCCGTGACCAGCAGGGCCCACCAGGCCCATCTTTGCCCGTGACGGAACCCGCCCAGCAGGATGAAAAGCGAAGCGACCGTCGTAGTCAGGGAAAGCACGCAGAGATGTCGCAAGTACAGCACCGAGACCGAGATTGCGCCAGGCTCCTTGACTGCTTTGTAGCTCTCGCCGGCTACGGCGCGGAAATCACCCTCTAGGGTGTTCCAAGGGGCGACAAAATCCAGCACCGAGAAGGCACCGGCGATGATCAGTAGAACCAGGAGAATGATTGTCGCTGTCTTTAACATCTCGGCCTCCTGATATCGGAATGTTTCACCTAAGTATAGGCCGGCTGCCGGTGGCCTGTCCAACTCATGGCCCGTGGCGTTTATTCCAAGCCGGGCACCGCGAGGGGCGACGGCGCTGATCAAGGAAGCCGGCGGAAGGCCGATAATCACAATGACCGGCAGCCGGCGGAAGCCGAAGTGTAGCCCCATTGGAGGTCGACCTTGATTCGAGGACTGTATACGGGAGCGAGCGGGATGGTGGTGCAGATGCACCACCTGGACGCGGTGGCCAACAACCTGGCCAACGTGGACTTAAGCGGCTACAAGCGGGACATGCCGGTGGACAAGGCCTTCCCCGAGATCCTGCTGCGCCGGATGAACGACGACGGGGTATACAGCTTCCCCCTGGGCTCGGTGGACACCACCCCGATCGTGGGGCGCCTGGGCACGGGGGTGGAGCTGAACGAGGTGTACACGGTGTTCGAGCAGGGCCCCCTGAAGCAGACCGAGAACTTCTTCGACCTGGCCCTGGAAGGCGGGGGCTTCCTCTCCATCGCCACCGAGGCGGGGGAGCGCTACACGCGCAACGGCTCCTTCCACCTGAACGACGAGGGCTACCTGGTCACCAAGCACGGGGAGGCAGTGCTCGGCGAGTCCGGCCCCCTGAAGCTTAAAAAGAACAACTTCGTGATCGACCAGGACGGGGTGGTCTGGCAGAACGCCTCCTTCACCGGCGATGACCGGCGCCTGGTGTCGCTGGAAGAAAACGAGTGGGAGAACCTGGAGCGGGTGGACCGCCTCAGGCTGGTGGACTTCCAGAGGCCGCGCCACCTCAAAAAGGTGGGCAACTCCTTCTGGGAGTCCACCGAGGAGTCCGGTCCGGCCCAGGTCGCCGTCCAGGAGCGCCCGAAGGTGCGCCAGGGCTTTCTGGAGGGGTCGAACGTGAACGTGGTCACCGAGATGGTGCAGATGATCGAGGTGAACCGCAGCTACGAGGCCAACCAGAAAGTCATCCAGACCCAGGACGCCCTGTTGGGCCGCCTGGTCAACGACGTGATTCGCGCCTGAACGAGGAGTAACACATGATGCGCTCGCTTTGGACCGCCGCTTCCGGGATGATCGGACAGCAGTTCAACATCGACACCATCGCCAACAACCTGGCCAACGTGAACACCACCGGCTTCAAGGCCAACCGGCCCGACTTCGAGGACCTGCTCTACCAGACCCTGCGCGTGGCCGGCACCCCCGCCACCGAGGTGACCGTGGTGCCCACCGGGATCCAGGTGGGGCACGGCGTGCGGCCCGCCGCCACCCAGAAGCTGTTCACCCAGGGCAGCCTCCAGTCCACCGGCAACGTCACGGATCTGGCCATCGAGGGGGAGGGCTTCTTCCGCGTTCTACTATACGACGGCAGCTACGGCTACACGCGGGACGGGTCCTTCAAGATCGACGCCAACGGGCAGGTGGTGAACTCCAACGGCTACCGCTTCCTGCCGGAGATCATCCTGCCGGAAGGCTTCCTGCGGGACAGCCTCACGGTGTCGCAGGACGGCCGGGTGACAGTGAAGATCGCCGGGGTCGACGACCCCATCGAGGTCGGGCAGATCGAGATCTACCGTTTCGTGAACCCGGCGGGTCTGGCGGCGGTGGGCGAGAACCTGTTCAAGGTGACCGGCGCCACCGGGGAGGTCATCCCCGGACGGCCGGGCTTCGACGGCATGGGCAAGACCATCCAGCGCTTCCTGGAGATGTCCAACGTGTCCGTGGTCCAGGAGATGGTGAACATGATCGTGGCCCAGCGCGCCTACGAGACCAACTCCAAGGCCATCCAGACCTCCGACAACATGCTGGCCACGGCCAACAGTCTGAAGCGGTAGGCTCCGATGGCTCGCCGGCTCGCCCCGATCCTGGCGGTTCTGATCGGGTCCGCCGCGGCCGCGAGCGGCGGGCCGGTTGTGTACCTCCACCCTGCGGCTGTCGTGCAGACCGGCACCCTCACCCTGGGGGCGATCGCCGTGGTGCTGAGCGGCGACCCGCGGGAGGCGGCGGAGCTGGCGGCTTTGCCGCTGGGGCCCGTCCCCGCGCGCCCGTGTTTCCTGCCGCCGCAGGAGGTGCGCCGGCGCGTCGAGGGCGCCTGGGCGGGGCGGTTGGACCTGGTGGGCTCGGGCGTGGCCCTGCTGCCCGCCGGCGCCGTGCCGGCGCCCCAGCAGGCCCAGGCCGCGGCGCTGCTGGCCGCCCTGGGGCGCGAGGGGCAGGGCAGGCTGGAGGTGGACCTGCTTTCACCACTGCCGGAAAGCGCCGGGAAGCCGGTCCTGCTTTCCCGCACGGGGGGAAGCGGGCGCTTGGCGGGGAGGATACAGGTCCAGATCGGGGAGGCCAGCGTGCTGGTGTTCGTGCACCCATATGCCCCGGTGGCCCGCGCCGCCCGCGACCTGCCGCGCGACCATCTGCTGTCCGGCGGGGACGTGCAGTACGCGGAGGAGGACCTGTCCAGCCTGCAGGGCTCCTACCTGACGCCGGCCGACCTGGAAGGCTCCTTCCGGACGCTGGCGCCAGTCCCGCGGGGGGCGCTCCTGGAACCGGCCCGCCTGACCCGTAGCCTCCTGGTGAGGGCCGGCGAGCGGGTGACCGTGATGTTCGTGCGCCCTGGCCTGAGCGTGACCCTGAGCGGCAAAGCCTGGGGGCCGGGCGGGCGGGGGGAGACGGTGGAGGTCACGTTGCGCGACCCGACGCGGCGTTTCCGCGGACGGGTTACCGACACGGGGGAGGTGGTGGTTGAACAGCGCTAAAGGATGGCGGGGGATTGCGCTGGCCGCCGCCTGGCTGGCAGCCGGCGCCGCTCTAGCCGCGGCCGCGCCTGCGGTGCGCCTGAAGGACATCACCGCCCTGCAGGGGGTGCGCGGCAATCAGCTGGTCGGCATCGGGCTGGTCACCGGCCTGGCCGGCCGCGGGGACTCCGCGAGCTCGGCGCTGCTGCGCAACGCCGTGGCCAACCTGGTCTCCAACTTCGGGTTCCGGATAGCGCCGCAGGAGGTGCGCAGCCGCAACTGCGCCGTGGTCTCGGTGAGCGCCGAGGTGGCCCCGTTCGTGCGCCCCGGGGCGCCGTTCGACGTCAAGGTGGCCAGCCTGGGGGACGCCCGCAGCCTGGAAGGCGGGATCCTGCTGCAGACCCCGCTGAAGGGGGCCAACGGCCGGGTCTACGCCCTGGCCCAGGGGCAGGTCTTCACGGTCGGGGAAGGCAGCGGCACCCGGACCGTCGGCTCGATTCCCGGCGGGGCCATCGCCGAACAGGAGATCCTCTCCTCGTTCCTCGTCGGCTCCACCATCGCGCTGGTGCTGAAGAACTCGGATTTCCTGACCGCTAGCTCGGTGGCCGAAGCCGTCCGCAAGGCCTTCCCGAACATCCGCGTGCGGCCGCTGGACGCCTCGCTGGTGGAGCTGGAGATTCCCGAGGACCGCCGCGGCGACCCGGTGGGCTTCATCGCCCAGCTGGAGGCCCTGCAGGTGACCCCCGACCCCTCCGGCAAGGTGGTGATCGATGCCGCCACCGGGATCATCATTTTCGGGGAACAGGTACGCATCGGCAAGGTGGCGGTGTCGTACAAGGACATCTCGCTGAAGGTCGGGACGACGCCCGCCTGGCGGGCGCAGGACTCCGAGGACAAGCCGGAACAGTTCACCCTGAACGAGAACACCACCGTGGAAGAGCTGGTCGGCGCGCTGCGCACCATCGGCCTGGACACCGAAACGGTGATTCATCTTTTGAAAGCCATCGACAAGGCCGGGTCCCTGTACGGGACCCTGATCATCCTGTAAGGAGCCTTTCATGGACGTCTCCCTTTCCGGCTACTTACCCACAGCCGCTGACCGGGCGGTGGAGCGCGCAGTACAGGCGGCTCGAAGGCTGGAGGCCAAGACCGTCGACAAAGGCAGCCCGCTGTACAAGGTGTGCCTGGAGTTCGAGGCCATTTTCATCAAGCAGATGCTGAACAGCATGCGCAAGACCGTGGAAAAATCCGGCTTGTTGGACGGGGGCATGGCGGAGGAGATCTTCGAGGACATGCTCTACGACGAGTATGCCAAAAAGATGGCGGCGACCGCGAACTTCGGGCTTGCGGCCATGATTTACAGCCAGCTGCAGCCTTCCGCCTGAATACTATTGTATACCGTCCAAACACCCCTTTCTTATGAAAAAGTATACGATTCCCCTTTTTTACTTACTCGGAAAGTCGGTGATTTCTTAATTCTATATGCAATAATAACTTATATAGCTAGCCAATGGTCGTGGTATTGGCATGCTTCTTGCTTATCTTCTGGGCAGGAGGACAGGAGGAAACCATGAACCCGGTTACCCCCAGCCCTAAAGACGATACGCTGCGGGCCTACTTCGACCAGATCAAGAAGACCCGCCTTCTCACCTTCGAGGAGGAGCTGTCCCTCTCCCGCAGCATCCTGCGAGGCGACGAGGCCGCCCGGCAGAGGCTGATCACCGCCAACTTGCGGCTGGTCGTGCGCATCGCCAAGAAGTACATGACTCCCGACGTGTCCCTTCTGGACCTGATCCAGGAAGGAAATCTCGGGCTGATCAAGGCGGCCTCCAAATACGACTACCGCAAGAACGTGCGCTTCAGCACCTACGCCTCCTGGTGGATCAAGCAGGCCATCGTGCGCTCCCTGTCCAACAAGCGCCGCGTGATCCGGCTCCCGCACCGCAAGGAGGAGAAGCTGCGGCGGATCAATAAGGCCTTCAACACCCTTTCCCAGCAGTATAAGCGCTCCCCCAACTACCAGGAGATCGCCGACGAGCTGGGGATCCAGGAGAGGGAGGTGGAGACGATCTTGAGCCTGTCCAGCGCCGTGGTCTCCCTGGACGGCCCGACCCCCGAGGAGAACGGCACGCTGCAGGACCTGATCGTGGACAACACCTACGTCCCGGACCGGGAGCTGCTGCGCAACAGCCTGCGGGAGAAGACCATGGGCTTTCTGGAGACCCTGCTCGCCAAGGAGAAGCAGATCCTGCTGTACCGCTTCGCCTTTTTCGGCGGGCGCAAGTACACCCTCAAGATGATCGGCGATGAGATGGGCATCTCCCCCGAGACCGTGCGCCAGATCGAGATCCGGGCGCTGCGCAAGCTCAAGGAGTGCGCGGGAGAGCTCCGCGACTTCGTCTTCGGGACTTGACCAATGCGGCCTCAACAATAGAATGGGCCCATGTCCAAGATCCGCTGGGCCCTGATCCTGCTGGGCTCGATCGCGGCCTTGCTGGCGCTCCTGCTGCTGCTCATCCCCCGACGCTCCTCCCCACCCGGCGACCTCGGCGCGTCGCGGGGCCAGGAGTCGCGTGAGTACCCTTACCCCGTGCCGGAGAAGGAGCCCCTGCCCTTCGCGCCGGGGCAGCCGGCGCCCGTTTCGCGGACGCTGCCGCGGGGCCCCCAGCCGGCCGGGCGACCGGCGCGGGCGGCCATGGTCATCGACGACGTGGGCTACAGCCTGACCGGCCTGAAGGAGTTCCTGGCCCTGCCGTACCCGCTGGGCTTCTCCGTGCTGCCGGGCCTGCCGCACAGCCTTGAGGCCGGGCGCCTGATCGCCGCCGCCGGCAAGGAACTGCTCGTGCACCTGCCCATGGAGCCGTCCGGCGGCACGGACCCGGGTCCCGGCGCCATCCTGACCAGCCAGAGCGATCGCGAGATCCAGCAGCTGCTGGAGGAATGCTTCGACCGCTTCCCGCAGGCTGTCGGGATGAACAACCACATGGGTTCCAGGGCCACCGCCGACGAGCGGGTCATGGTCTTGGTATTGGGCTTCCTGCACGCCCGCGGGCTTTTCTTCCTGGACAGCAGGACTACGCCCGCCACCCGCGGACCGCAGGTGGCCGAGCGCCTGGGAGTGAGCCTGCTGGAGCGCGACGTGTTCCTGGACAACGAGAACTCCGCCGCCTACATCGAGCAGGCCCTGAAGCGCGGGATCCGCACCGCCCAGACGCGGGGCAGCGCCGTGCTCATCGGGCACGTGCAGAACCTGGAGCTGGCCTGGGAGCTGGAGCGCCTGCTCCCGGAGCTCGCCCGCGCCGGGGTGACCCTCGTTCCCCCCAGCGCACTGGCCGCGGGGACCCGGGGGCGCCCATGATCGTGCTGGGAGTGGAGTCCTCCTGCGACGAGTGCGCCGCCGCCGTCGTGGAGGATGGCCGCAGGATCCTCAGCAATGTCGTAGCCACCCAGGAGGAGTTCCATCGGCCCTACTACGGGGTGGTGCCGGAGATCGCTTCACGCCGGCACATCGAAACGATCGCGCCGGTGGTCGGGGGGGCCCTCGAGGAGGCGGGCCTCGCGGCGGCGGCGGTAGACGCCCTGGCCGTCACCTACCGTCCGGGCCTGATCGGTTCGCTGCTCGTGGGGCTGTCGTTCGTCAAGGGTCTGGCCCTGGCCCTGGACAAGCCCTTCGTCGGCGTGGACCACGTCCTGGCGCACCTGTACGCCCCACATCTAGAGTACGAGATCGACTACCCCTACCTGGGGCTGCTGGTGTCCGGCGGGCACACCCTGATCGCCCGGGTGGAAGGCTTCGACCGCATCCAGGTCCTGGGCACGACTATCGACGACGCCTGCGGCGAGGCCTTCGACAAGGTGGCCAAGTTCTACGACCTGGGTTTCCCGGGGGGGGTGGCCATCGACCGTCTTGCCCGCGAGGGCAACCCCGAGGCCTTCCGCTTCCCCTGGCCCTCGCTGCACAAGGGGGATCACCCCTTCGACGTGTCCTACTCGGGGCTGAAGACCGCGGTCGTGAACCAGCTAGACCAGTTCTGGAACCCGAAATACCCGAAGAGCCCCGAGAACATCGCCGCGGCCTTCCAGAAGGCGGCGGTGGACATCCTGGTGGACCGCCTGCTCAAGGCGGCAAAGCACACGGGCCTCGGCACCATCGTGGCCGGGGGGGGTGTGGCCGCCAACAGCTACCTGCGCCGGCGCCTGGCGGAGCAGCCCAACCTGCGCGTAATCTTCCCCTCCCTGAAGCTGTGCACGGACAACGCGGCCATGATCGCCGGCCTCGGTTATCGACTGCTGGCCGCGGGCCGGCGGGACGGCCTCGCGCTGAACGCCGAGGCCCGCGTGGCGGGCCTGCGCCGAGCCTATCCTTGACCCGGGTTTCCCATCCATACTACCATTCCCGCATGTTCCGCGCCGCCGTACTCTACGCCCCCTCCGACCTGGGCCCCTTGGCCGAGAGGATCGCCGCCTCGCTGGATCGCAGGCGCTTCCAGGTCACGGTCCGGCCGGCCGCCGACGCGGCCATCCCCGACCTTTCCGCGGCCGACCTGGTCCTGCTGGGCAGCTCCCCGCAGGGCCGTGCCGCGCTGCACCCGGACTTCGCCGAGATCCTCCGCGCTTTGAGCGGGATCAACCTGGCAGGCAGGGTGGCCGGGGTGTTCGCCGCCGGAAGCGACGCCCCCCTGGCGGCCTGGAAGAAGGCGTTGAAGGACTGCGATATCCGCCTGGAGCCGGAGAACCTGCTGCGGGCCGACGGGGCCGACGCGAAAGCCCTGGCCGGCTGGGTCGGCCGACTCACCCGGCAGCTGGAAGAGAAGGCTGGTGGGCGCTAGCTACGACCTGGACCGGGCCATCCGCAAGGTGCCCGACTTCCCCAAGCCCGGCATCCTGTTCTACGACATCACCGGTATCCTCGCCAATCCGCAAGCCTTCGCTTTCTGCGTGAAGAGCATCGCGCGGGAGGCGGCGGGCCTGCGCCCGGAGGGGATCGCCGCCATCGAGTCGCGCGGCTTCGTCTTTGCGGCCCCCGCCGCCTTCAGCCTCAAGCTGCCCCTGATCCTGATCCGCAAGAAGGGCAAGCTGCCCGGCTCGACCTACCGCGCCCGCTTCGCCCTGGAGTACGGCGAGGACGAGATCGAGGTGCAGCGCGACGACGTGCGCCGCGGCTCGCGGCTGCTGCTGGTCGACGACCTGATCGCCACCGGCGGGACGCTCAAGGCCGCCTGCGGCTTGCTGGAGGGCGCGGGGGCCGCGGTGGCCGGGATCTTCGCCGTTGTGGGTCTGCCTTTTCTGAACTACGAGAAGGCGCTCCGCGGCTACCCGGTACGCACCCTGATCCAGTACCACGGGGAGAAAGCCTAGCAGATCCTGGGCAGCAGCAGCCCCCGGGGCATGTCCAGGAAGCGCCTGCCCCCGATCGAGGTCTCCAGAACCACCCGGCCGGGGTGGCCCACGGCGACACTGCCCACGCAGCGGGCCTGCCTGCCCAAAGGGTGGGCGCGCAGGATTTCTATGGCCCGGCCCGCGGCCTCGCTGTCCACTACCGCCACCAACACACCCTCATTGGCGATCTCCAGGGGGTTCAGACCCAGCAGACCTGCCGCGGCCGCCACGGTGCCGTCCACGGGGAAATCCTCCTCCACCAGGGCCAGGCCCAGGCCGGAGCCGGAGGCCAGCTCGTTGACCACCGCGGCCACCCCGCCGCGGGTCGCGTCCCGCATGCAGCGCAGCGCCGGGCCCAAGGCGCTCAACCCGGCGCACAGGGGGTGCAGGTTGGCGCAGTCGGAGGAAAGCGAGGCGCCCACCTGCAGGGACTCGCGGGCGGCCAGGACGGCCAGGCCGTGGGCGCCCACCGGGGCTGATACCAGCACGCGGTCCCCCTCGCGCATTCTCGCCGGCGAGAGGCTGAGCCCAGGATCGGCCCGTCCGACCCCCGCGGTGTTGAGGTAGATCCCGCCGCCCTTGCCGGCCGGCACGACCTTGGTGTCGCCGGTGATGACCCGCACCCCGGCCTCGTCGGCGGCCGTGCGCACCGAGTGAAGCACACGGCGCAGGTCCTCCAGCCGGAAGCCCTCTTCGAGCACCAGCCCCAGCGACAGGGCCAGCGGCGTGGCGCCGCACACGGCCAGGTCGTTGCAGGTGCCGAACACCGCGAGGCGACCGATGTCGCCGCCGGGGAAGAAGGGCGGGTCCACAACGTAGGTGTCCGTGGTGAGCAGGCCCTGTCCCTCCAGGCGGAAGGGGCTGGCGTCGGCGAGCTCCGCGTAGTGCTCGCCTCGGAAGAAGGGGTAGATGACCTGTTCGGTGAGCCAGCGTGAAAGGGCGCCGCCGCTGCCGTGCTCCAGGCTGAGGCGTTCGCCGTGTTCACCCCGTTCGTCGGGCTTCAGGCGCGGGCCTCCCCAAAGCGGAAGGCGGCCGCGCAGGAGCCCTCGGAGGAGACCATGCAGGGCCCGATCGGGCTTTCCGGCGTGCAGGCCCGCCCGAAGAGCGGACAGTCTTCAGGCGTGAGGCGGCCCAGCAGCACCCGCGCGCAGCCGCAGCCCGCAGGCTCTGAGTTCCACATCGCCGGCAGGCCGAAGCGCGCGGCGGCGTCGAAGCCGCGGTAACGCTCCCGCAGGCCGAGGCCGCTGCCCGCGATGGTGCCTAGGCCCCGCCACAGGGCGTCCTCCGGCTCCAGCAGCTCGGCCAGCACTTGCCGGGCCCGCGGGTTTCCCTCCGGGCGCACGACGCGGGCGTACGCGTTCTCGACCCGCCGCCTGCCGGCGCTCAACTGGCGGAGGAGAGCCAGGATGCCTTCCAGCAGGTCCAGCGGCTCGAAGCCGGTGACCGCCCCTGGCAGGCCCCCAGGCTGTTCCAGGAAGCGGTAGGGTTCCAGGCCCAGCACGGCGGAAACGTGTCCCGGCAGCAGGAAGGCGTCCAGCCGGATTTGCGGGTCGGATAGTAAAGCCCGCAGAGCCGGCGGAACGGTCTTGAAGGCGGCGTACAGGAAGAGGTTGCCGATGCCCTCGCGGGCGGCCTGCAGGAAGGCGGCGGCCACCGTCGGGGCGGTGGTCTCGAAACCAACCCCCAGGAAGACCACCGGAGCGTCCGTGCCGCGGGCCAGCGACGGCAGCTCGGAGGGGGAGTACAGGATGCGTAGCCGTCCGGAGCCCAGCCGCGAGGCCAGCGCCTGACCGCAGGCCCCCGGGACCTTGAGCATGTCCCCGAAGGTGGCCAGGACCAGCCCGGGTCGGTCGAGCAGGGACAGCGCCAGGTCGATGTACCCGGCCGGCGTCACGCACACCGGGCAGCCGGGTCCGGAGATGAGGCGCACGTTCTCCGGCAGCAGGGAGCGCAGGCCCGCCCGGCGGATGCTCACGGTGTGCGTCCCGCACACCTCCATGATACGCACCTCCCGGTGCAGGGAGGCGGCCAGCCGGCGGATCTCCTCCAGCAGGGGGCCGGCGCGGGAGTGATCGGAAGCGGCGGGACTCAAGGGGAGTCTTGTCGAGGCGCTTTGGCGGCCATCTCGTCGAAGAGCGCGAGGCGTTCCTCGGCCTCCGCGGCATCCAGGATCTCGATCGCGTAACCGGCGTGGATGATCAGGTGGTCGCCGACCCGGACGTTCTCGACCAGGGAGGTGTCCACCACGGTTTCCAGATTGTCCTGCCGCACCAGGGCCTTCCCCTCCGGGAGCAGCCGGGCGACGCGCATGGGTACTGCTAGGCACATGCGGTATTCTACACAACCTCGTCTTGAAAATATACCTGCCCGACGGCCAGGCCGCCGTCCCCGGGGGGCAACAGGCGATGGGTGTACACCGCGAAGCCCTCCGCGGCGAGCGCGGGGGCGAGCAGTCCCAGGAGGAGCACGTTCTGAAACACCCCGCCGGAAAGGACCAGCTCGCGCCGGCCGGTTTGGCGGCGCATCTCCCGGGCGCCTTCCAGCGCCGCGCGGGCGATGGCCCGGTGGAAGAAGAGCGCCGCGGCCCCCGGTCGGGCGCCGGGGCGGGCCGCCCGTTCAGCCAGCTCCAGCAGCAGCGCAGAGGGGTCGAGCTGGAAGGGGGCGCCTTCGCCCGTGGGCTCTTTCATGGGCACCAGCCCGGACGGTCCCCCGGCGTCCAGCGGCGCCTTGGCTCCGGGCTCGCGCAGCGCGAGCCCTTCCATCCGGATGGGCCCCTCCCCCTCGTAGGCGACCCGGTCCACCAGGCCGAGCACCGCGGCGGCGGCGTCGAAGATCCTCCCCAGGGAGGAGGTGAGGGGGCAGTTCAGGCCGCGCTCGATCATCTCCAGCAGGAGGCGGGCCTCCTGGACGCCGAGGCGCCCGTCACGGCAGAAGACCCGACGGATCCCGGCGGGGGAAAGGCTGCCGGCCAGCAGGGCCAGCGCCGCGCGCAGGGGGTGGAGCACCGCGGCGTCGCCTCCGGGCAGGGGGAAGGGGCGGAAGCAGCCCAGGCGCCGGAAACCGCGGCGGTCCGCGCTCAAGAACTCGCCTCCCCAGATCGTGCCGTCGGTGCCGTAGCCGGTGCCGTCAAAGGTCAGGGCCAAGGCCCGTTCCAGGCCGTGCTCGGCCATGACCGCCAGGGCGTGGGCGTGGTGGTGCTGCACACTGACCGTGCGGCCTTCCCGGAAGCCCTCGGCCCAGCGGCTGGAATGGTAAAGGGGGTGCAGGTCGCAGGCCACCACCTCCGGCCTGACCCCGTACAGCTCCAGGATCCGCTCGATCTGGCGCCCGAAATCAGAGCGCGTGACCGGGTCCTCCAGGTCGCCGATGAACGGGGCCAGGTACACGTCGGTGCCCCGCGCCAGGGCGGGAGCGTTTTTCAAGTCGCCTCCCAGCCCGAGGGTGATCCGGGCCACGGGAGCCGCGAGCGTGACCAGGCCGGGAACGTATCCACGGGAGCGGCGCAGGAGCACCGGGGTGCCCTCGGGCCCCACGCGCAGGACCGAATCGTCCGTGCGGAACAGGATCCGCCGGTCGTGCGCCAGGAAAAGATCCGCGGCATCCCCCAACTTGGCCCTGGCTTCCGCGGGAGCGGTGATGACCGGCTCGCCTTTCAGGTTGCCGGAGGTCATGATCAGGTGCCTGCAGCCGGGCCGAGCCTCCGGGTGGCGGAAGAGCAGCAGGTGCAGGGGGGTGTAGGGGAGCATGACCCCGAGGGTGCCGGTATTGGAGACCGCCTCCAGGTGTCGGGGCGCCCCCGGGCGCACGGCCCGGATCAGGATCGGGCTGGCGGGGGAGGCCAGCAGCTCCGCATCGCCCTCCTCCAGCAAGCACAGGCTGCGGGCTTCCTCGAGGTCGGCGACCATGAGGGCGAAGGGCTTGCGCTCTCGCTCCTTGTCCCGGCGCAGCCGCGATACCGCCGCGGCCAAGCGCGGGTCGGCCGCCAGGTGGAAGCCGCCGATGCCCTGCAGCGCTACGACCTTTCCCCCCCGCAGCGCTTCCACGACCCGCACCAACGGGTCCCCCGCGACGGGGCGGCCGGCTGGGTCGGCCAGGGACAGCCTGGGTCCGCAGGCTGGGCAGGAGTTGGTCTGGGAGTGGAAGCGCCGGTCGCCCGGGTCCCCGTATTCCCGCAGGCATTCGGGGCATTGGCGGAAGTCGGCCATGGAGGTGTTCTCCCGGTCGAAGGGGGTGCGCGCAATAATCGAGTAGCGCGGCCCGCACTGGGTGCAGGTGATGAAAGGGTACAGGTAGCGGCGGTCCCCGGGGTCCAGCAGCTCGACGGCGCACTGCGCGCACAACGCCAGGTCGGGGGGGATCGGCGGGAAGCGGTAGGCATCGGGAACGCTCTGCCCAATCCGGAAGCCCTCCTCCCCGGATGGCTCGAGGGCCTCGGCCTTCAGCGAATCGATGCGGGCCGCCGGCGGCAGCATCCGCCGCAGCGCCTCCGGGAAGCCCTCTACCCGGTCCCGGGGACCCTCCAGCTCGGCCACGACCTCGGAGCGCTGGTTGCGCACGAACCCGCTCAAGCCCAGAGCCGCGGCGCAGCGGAAAGCGGTGGGGCGGAAGCCCACCCCCTGGATGACGCCGCGGAAGGAGTAGCGTACCCGGATCCTCGCCTCGTTCACGGTATGGGATAGGTACCATGTCGGGCGCTACGAATCAAGACGTCGCCTTGACGAAGGGGGAAGCGGCGGTTAGAGTGGCAGCCATGAAATCGATCGTCCTGGAAGCCGCCGACCTGGACGGGTACCTGAGCGAGAAGGACCGGCGCACCATCGCGGCCGTGGATGCGAAGTACGCCGAGGCGATGCAGATCTTCCCGTCGTTGGAGCAGGCCGGCTCAAGCTCCGGCAGGCTAAAGGCCCGCGAGCGGCTGATCGGGGTGTACAACGAGCTGGGCAAGATGATGCAGGAGATCGTGCGCACCGAGCCCAACATCCACGTCTACTCTTTCGAGACCCCGCGGCCCACGCACGGGGAGGCCTCCCGCCTGATCGCCAAGCTGCGCGACAGCGCCACGCAGCGGCCGGAGTTCGTCTACTACACGCAGCGCGCCTACGAGCTGCTGTTCAACCTGGCCTTCGGCGGCTCGGTGGCCGCCAAGAAGAACCACATCTTCGTGGACACCCCGGTCGCCATCCCCGTGCAGAACTACGCGGTGCACAAGATCCCCGACATCGATGACAAGATCGGCAACAGCGTAATGTGCGTGATGCTGCGCGCCGCGCTCCTGCCTTCCATGATCGTGTCCAAGGAGGTCCAGGAGTATTCCTCCGACGGCTACGTGACCCCCTTCGCCCTGTTCAAGATCAGCCGGGATGACAAGAAGGAAGAGCACAACATGTCCTATATCCTGGACCTAAAGCGCTCCTATTTCGACCTGGCCAGCCTGGACGGCAAGGACCTGTTTTTCGCGGACCCGATGAATGCCACCGGCGGCAGCCTGGTCACCATCGTGAAATACCTGCGAGGGGAGGGGGTGAAGCCCCGCTCCATCAAGTTCCTGAACGTCATCTCCGTGCTCAAGGGATCGCTGCGCATCGTGCGGGCCATCGAGAACTCCGAAATCTACACCCTGTGGATGGACCCCAGCCTGAACAACAAGGCCTACATCATGCCGGGGTTGGGGGACGCCGGGGACCGCATCAATGGGGCCGACGAGAACGCCCAGCCGCGCAACATCATCCAGCTCATCGCCGATTACGGGGTGGGCATCTCTTCCCTGTACCGGGCCCAGGTGCGCGAGATCGAACGCACGGTGCTTGGAAAGCTCTGAGGCGATGATCCTCTTCGCCCTGTTCGGGGTGCCGGTCTTCGCGCTGGCCGCCTTCGGCCTGGAACGCTGGCTCAGCACACCGGTGGCCTCGCTCCCGGCGGCCTCGCAGCGCGCGGCCGCCCGGCCGCTCTCCTGGCACCTGCTGTGGGGAGTGCTGTACGCCGTGCCCTGCTTTTTCCTGATCCGCCTTCCGGCCCGGATCTTCCCGGAGTCCTACCGCCCGTTCCTGCTGTACCTGCACGTGCTGGGCCGCGACCACCTGTTCCAGGCGGCGTTCCTGGCCCTCGCCTTCTTCTCCTTCCTGCGGACGGCCGGCCTGCGGCGCCTGGCCTTCTTCACGGCGGGGTACCTGAGCCTGCTCAGCCTGGGGACGGTGCTCACGGCGCGCGGGATGCAGGACGCCTACGAGTTGTTCCTGCTTCCGGGCTTGCGGATGTCCGCGCTGCTTCTCCTGCCCTTCCTGTACGGGCGCGCCCGGGAGAGTTCCGGCCTGCCGGCCGCGGCGGCTTTCACCCTGTTCGTGATCGTCCCGCTGGCCGGAGGGCTGGCGGCATTCCTCTATGCCCGCTCCTGGCCGCTGTGGGCCGGCGCCTGCACGGTCGTGTTGTTCGCGGGAGCGCTGGCCTGCCTGCCGTACATGCGGGACACCCGCTAGAAAAAGAAAAAGGCCCTCACCCGCGAGGGGCAAAGGCCGCTGCTGTCGCAGGATCCGGCCGCCTCCCGGGGGGCTCAGACGCGGTTGGCGCTGCCCAGCACTTCGCGGTTTTTGCGGACTATAAGCTTGGTGAGCTCGTCCCGGGCGGGGCCCAGGTACTTGCGGGGGTCGAACTCCTTAGGATCTTCGGCGAACACCTTGCGGATCATCGCCGTGACCACCAGGCGCCCGTCGGAGTCAATGTTGATCTTGCAGACCGAGGACTTGGCGGCGCGGCGCAGCTGGTCCTCCGAGACCCCGACGGCTCCTTCCATTTTTCCACCGTACTTGTTGATCATGGCCACGTACTGCGGAATCACCGAGGAAGCCCCGTGCAGCACAATGGGGAACCCCGGGATGCGCCGCTCGACCTCCTCCAGGATGTCGAAGCGCAGGGGGGGAGGCTGTTCACCGGGCTTCACCTTGAACTTAAAAGCCCCGTGGGAGGTGCCTATGGAAATGGCCAGGCTGTCCACCGCGGTCTTCTTCACGAAATCCTCCACATCGTCGGGATTGGTGTAATGGGAGGCCTCGTGGGACACGTGGTCCTCGATGCCGGCCAGCACCCCCAGCTCGCCCTCCACGGTCACGTCGTGCTTGTGGGCGAACTCCACCACCTTGCGGGTCAAGGCGGCGTTCTCCGCGTAAGGAAGGGCCGAGCCGTCGATCATCACCGAGGAAAAGCCGCTCTCGATGCAGGATACGCACAGCTCGTAGCTGTCCCCGTGGTCCAGATGCAGGGCGACCGGGATGGGCACTCCCGATTCCTTCACGACCTTCATCGCCCCTTCGGCCATGTAGCGCAGCAGGGTCTGGTTGGCGTACTTGCGGGCGCCCTTGGAGATCTGCAGGATCACCGGCGAGCGGCTCTCGATGCAGCCCTGGATGATGGCCTGCAGCTGCTCGAGGTTGTTGAAATTGTACGCGGGGATCGCGTAGCCGCCGGCCATGGCCTTCTTGAACATGTCGCGGGTGTTGGACAGGCCCAAATCCTGGTATCGAACCATCGTTGTTCTCCTTGGTCGTCTCAATGTCGTCAATAGCAATATGCAAACTCACGTCGGGACTGTCAATACAGGGGGCTCCCCTTGACCCGCTTCGCTCCTGGTAGTAGGGTTTCCGCATCCAAGGATGCGCAAACTCGTACTGCTGTCGCTTTTCCCGCTGTTGATTTCCTGCCGGCCGCTCCCATCGCTGCTCATGCTGCTGGACCCGTATTACCAGGAACTGCTTACGGCCGACGGCGACGACGCGGCCTCCCTGCGCGGCGCCCTGAGCTTTCGCGTGCGGATGGCGACGCTCGATCCGCGCGCGGAAGCCTCCACCGAAGCGGAGCGCCTGATCCGAGCCGGCGCTCCCGAGTGGGTGTTCCTCAGTCCCCTGCTCCCAGTCGACGCGGACGCCCTGGCCGCCCGCCTGCCCGGCGTGCGCTTCCTGCGGGAGCAGCCCGGCCCCCCGCGGGCCCCCAACCTGCAGCGCCTGCGCTTTGCGCGCCTGGAAGCCTTCCGCGACGCCGGTAGCGTCGCCGCGCGGCTGCTCACCCGGCCGAGCCTGCAGCCGGTGCTGGGGGACAGGGTCGGGCACCCGCCGAAAGCGGGGTTGCTCCAGGCCGGGCCGACTCCCCAGGGAGCGCTGGAAGCCGAGGCCTTTCGCTCGGCGTTCGTTGCCGAGGCCGGACCCGGACTCCTGGTGGAGCGCACCCTCGGGAGCCTTTCGGACACGTCTCTGGCCCGCCGGGCACTGGAACAGATGCGCGCGGAGGGCGTGGCGGTCTTCGTGCTGAAGACCTACGCTCTTTCGGGCTTTTGCCTGGAGTTCCTGCGCACCGAGGGCGGGTTGGCCGTTCTGGAACAGAGCGCCGGGAGCCGGGCGTTCCCCGCGCAGGTCTTGTTCTGGTTCGAGGAGGATCTTGCGGGCGCTTTGCGAAACCTGGTGGCGACCGGGGCAGGGGAGTCGGTAACCGGCCCGGTGCGCTTGGTGGCGGGGGCGGCGCTGCGCTCGCTGCCGGAACAGGCCCGCGCCGAGCTGGGATTCCCGGAGCTCTTCGAGTGAACCCCAAGCCGGACTGGCTGCGCAAGCCGCTGCGCCTGAGCCCCGAGGTCCTAAGGCTGCGGCGGGAAATCGGGAGCCTGGGGCTGGCGACGGTGTGCGAGTCGGCCCGCTGCCCCAACCTGGGGGAGTGCTACTGCGCGGGGATCGCCACCTTCCTGATCCTCGGGGAGCTGTGCACGCGGGACTGCGCCTTCTGTGCTGTCGGGCACGGCCCGCCGACGGAGCCCGACGCTGATGAAGGGGTTCGCATCGCGGGCTTCATCAGCGCCCACTGCCTCCGTTTCGCCGTCATCACCTCGGTCACCAGGGACGACCTGGAGGACGGCGGCGCCGGCCATTTTGCGCGGGTCGTCGGGGACATCCGCGACCGGGTCCCCGGGGTCGGCCTGGAGATCCTGGTCCCGGATTTTTGCGGCCAGCCGGGTGCGGTGGCGGCGGTGGCCCGCCTGCCGGTGCAGGTGTTCGCCCACAACCTGGAGACGGTCCGCGAGCTGTACCCGCGGGTCCGCCGCGGGGCGGACTACGATCGCTCGTTGGAGGTCTTGCGTACCGCGGGGCGCGCCCGCACTCCAGGGGTCCGCCTCAAGTCCGGCATCATGGTCGGGCTGGGCGAAGAGCCCGACCAGCTGGAAAGGCTTTTCCAGGACCTGGCCGCCGCCGGAACGCAGATCCTCACCATCGGACAATATTTGCGCCCGACTGGAGATAATGCACACGTGATCCGATATTATAAGCCGGAGGAGTTCGAACACCTGCGGAACCTGGCCGCGGGCCGGGGGATTCGGACGGTAGTGGCGGGGCCGTATGTGCGCAGCTCCTACCTGGCCGAGCAGGCGTTCCTGGCCAGCGCCTCTGGCGCATCGGAACAGGTTTGACAAAGGCGGGGTGTGTCCCTATACTTTTGCGATGAGGAGAAACTGATGAAGCCGGGTTGGACCTTTCTCAGAACCCTTCTCGTGATGCTGCTGCTTCTGGTAGCTGGTGCGGGCGCCTTCGGCGACGAAATCACGGTGAACGTGGTGTCCCGGGTGCTGCAGAGCTTCGATCCGGACGAGGTCGGGCGCGAAACGGCCCGCAACTGGGTCCTTCTGCCCAGCAAGTTCGGTTACGACTCCAAGGGCAACAGCTACTGGAAGTCCCGCAAGTTGGACGCCTGGCCGGAAGCGCTGTACGGCAAGAACCGGGACAAGGAAAAACTGCAGGTGCTGGGCCTCACCGGAAAATTCTCCCGCAAGGGATACAACTTCGTGGAGATCGTGCCAGGCACGGGCGAGGGGCAAAATTTCAAACCCAGTCCGATCCCCATCCCCGGCAGGGTCGAGACGATCGATGTGTGGGTTTGGGGGGCGAACTACGCCTACTACCTGGAGGCGCACGTGCGCGATTTCCAGGGCATCGACCACGTACTGCCGTTCGGGTCGATGCAGTTCGCCGGCTGGAAGAACCTGCGCACCAAGATCCCCGGCAGCATCCCGCAGGCCTGGCGATACCTGCCGCGTCTGCGCAACCTGGAGCTGACCAAACTGGTCCTGTGGACCCAGCCCAACGAAAAGGTCGACGAGTTCTTCATCTACCTCGACCAGCTAAAAATCACCACCGACCTGTTCGAGACGTCCTTCGACGGGGACGAGCTGGCCGACGCGGAAACGCTTCAGCAGATCTGGGGCGCCCCCAAGCAATAAGTAGGAGCGAAGAGCATGAAGACAGCAGCGTTGATTACCTTCCTGGCGTCACTCCTCCCCATTGCCTTGCCGGCTCAGCAGACCGGGGGCATCGAGGCGGACCGGATCGGCAAGGACCAGGCCCAGCAGCAGCTGGTCGAAGTCTCCGTCGCCAAGTTCGAGGACGCCGCTTTCTGGGGCAATTCCATGCCCCTGGACATGGGCATAGCCTCCCTCCGGCGCTTCGAAGGAGGGCCGGCGGACAAGAAGCCCATCGAGGGGGAAAAGGAAGCCGCTCTCGTGTTGCCCGACCGTTTCGTGCTCGGCGGCAAGGTGCAGTTCTTCAAGCGCGGCGCCAATGAGGCCTTCATTTTCCCCGTGAGGCCGATTCCGATCGAAGGTATCACCAAGACCATCTCCATCTGGGTGGTCGGCAGGAATTATAACCACGTGCTCAAGGCGGTGATCGCCGACTACTTCAACCAGCGCAGGGAAATCACCTTCGGGAAGCTCAACTTCATGGGCTGGAAGCAGCTCACCGCGGCCGTCCCGCCGCGGATCGTGCAGGACGAGTACCACTTTGCCAATCAGCGAGGCATCAAGCTGCTGGGGTTCAAGATCGAGTTCGACATGATGGAGAGCTACGGCAGCTACTTCGTCTATTTCGACGACCTGCGCGCCACCACCGATCTTTTCGCCGAGGCCTACCGGGACAAGGACGACATGCCCGACGGCTGGTAAGCCGGGCAGCAGCTGGATTTCGCTTTCCAAGCCCTCAGTCCCTGAGGGCTTTTTGCTGTCCCGCCGATATGATAGATTCAGGCATGACACCCGCGGAGGAGCTGAAGCATCTGAAACGGCTGATCCGGCAGTTCGAGTCGGTGTTCAAGAGCACCCGGGACCCGCTGCAGCGCGACCGCGTGACCCGGGAGCTGCGCCAGCTTAAGACCTACAAGGAGAAACTGGAGAGCTTTCACGAGTTTGACCCGCGGGAGCTGGAGGAACCAGGAGAGCAGGACGAACTGGAGGAGCTGCCGAACCTGAAAAAGGCAGTCAGCGCGGGCGGGGAGAAGGACAGCCCCTCCTCCCGGGTTCGCGCGGAGGACTACCAGGACCGGGAGGTCTACCTGCTGGCCCTTTACCTGGCCTATTTCGAGAGCGAGTTCCTGGCCCTCCTGAGCGAGATGCGGCTGAAGCTGGACTTCAAGCATTCGCTGGAGCGCGACAGCTTTTACCACCGCTTCGAGAACCTGCGCCGGCTGCTCGCCGATATCCGCGAGGATACCTCGCGAATGGATGAGTACCTGGGCCAGAAACACGAGGAGGAGATGAGGATCCGCAGCTTCAAGAAGAGCCGCAACCTCATCATGGAAGCCGACAAATTTTTCCGCAACCTGATCCACTTCGCGGGCAGCCTCAGCGAGGACATCGCCGCTTCCGGGTCCACCTGCCTGAATCCCAGGGACCTGCTGCGCTTCGACCGTCTGCGGGGCCGCAGGCAGCTGGAGGGCCTGTCCGTCGAAAAAGCCCTGGCGCAGCTCTACGAGTTTTCCGGCGAAGTGACCAAGTTTCTCAACGTGCCCCAGATCGAGTCTCAGGAGAGCTGATGCAGAGCGACGTCAAGGTCAATTCCACCATCGGGTCCGATTCCTATTTTGGCGGGCGCTTCCTGGTCAAGGGGAGCATGCGCATTGACGGGACCTTCGAAGGCCGGGTGCTGCTGGTGGACCAGCTGGAGGTCGGACCCAAGGCGCGGGTCAAGACCAACATCAGCGCCACCAGCGTGGTGGTGGAGGGCATCGTGATCGGCAACATCGCCGCCTCCAGGCGCATTTTGCTGCTGGCTACCGCCCGCGTGCTCGGGGACCTGAAGACCCCGGAGCTGATCATCCAGGACGGCGTCATCCTGGAAGGCCGCTGCACCATCAGCCACGTGCGCCTAGACGACACCCAGGGCTACATCCAGAGCCTGTACGACAGGAAGCAAAGCTCATGAAAGAGCTCGCCGAGCTGCTCAAGAAGATCTACTTTTTCCGGGGACTGTCGGCCGAAGAGCTCGAAAGCATCCGCCAGGTCTGCCACGAGTCCTGCTTCCAGCCGGGGGAGGTGATCTTCCGGGAAGGCTCGGAGGCGGACCGCTTCTACATCGTGCTGTCGGGGGCGGTGGAAGTCTGGAAGCAGAAAGACCTGCTGGCGGTGCACACCGCCGGCCACCTCTTCGGCGAAATGGCGTTGATTGACGAGCTGCCCCGCAGCGCCACGGTCCTCGCCCGCGAGGCCACGCGCCTGGCCTACATCGGCCGTACGGATTTCCAGCAGATCATCCGGGAAAACAGCCGGGTGGCCATATCCATCATCCGCTCGGTATCCGACATGGTGCGCAGCAGCAACGAGCATTTTTTGGAGAGCCTGCGCGCCCGCAACCTCGAGCTGGAACAAGCCAACAGGGCCCTGCGGGAAGCCCAGGAGGAGCTCCTGCGCAAGGAGCGGCTGTCCACCCTGGGCAAGTTCTCCTCCCTGATCCTGCACGACATCCGCAACCCGATTTCCGTGTTGCGCAGCCTGGCGGAGATGATCCTGCTGCGGCTCGAAGACCACGAGCGGGTGGAGCGCAACGCCCGCAAGATCATCGCCGAATCGGAGCGCTTGAATCAGCTGGCCAGCGAGTTGGTGGACTATTCCCGCGGCGACATTCGCCTGAACCCGACCATCGTGCGGCTGGAGGAGTTCTTCGCCCGCCTGCGGGAGACGATCGAGGAACGCTTCCAGGCCCGCGGCATCGCTATCCGTATGGAGATCGAGTTCCGCGGGCCGGCCATCCTGGACGAGAACCGCTTGTTCCGCGTCTTCCTGAACCTGGCGGACAACGCCTGGAAGGCCATGCCGCGGGGGGGGGAGTTCCGCGTCAGGGTCTGGAAGACCGACGGCACCCTGCGGGCGGAGGTGAGCGACACGGGCGTCGGGATGAGCGAAGAGGTCCAGGCCAGGATCTTCGAACCCTTCTTCTCCTCCTCGGAGATGGGCGGGACCGGCCTGGGCATGGCCATCGTGAAAAGCATCATCGAAGCCCATCGGGGCACCGTTTCCTTCACGAGCGAGCCGAAGAAGGGAACCACCTTCCGCGTCTGCCTGCCATTGGTCGACTGAACTGTTCGCAGCGACGTCCCGACTGACTGGGTCGATGCCTGGGCCAATACTCTTGACGTGGCGCGGCAAAAGTGGTAATTTTTTTCGATTAGATTTCCCGGTGGTGTAATTGGTAACACACAAGACTCTGGATCTTGCTTTGGGGGTTCAAGTCCTCCCCGGGAAGAATGGCCCCTTCGTCTATCGGTTAGGACATGAGATTCTCAATCTTAAAAGAGGGGTTCGATTCCCCTAGGGGCTAAAGA
>CAZMWZ010000018.1:0-25721 GCA_964570045.1 uncultured Spirochaetaceae bacterium | reverse complement strand
CCCGCGATGTGGTCGGGCATTTCCCCCCAGTCGAACACACTGTAGCGGTCGGAAAACACGAACGTGCCCACCCCGGCGCGGTCCTCGTAGGCCGGCTCGGTGACCAGCAGGTCCTTTACGCTGCCCATGGCTACCTCCTTTCCCGGTCGCTTGATTCCAGCGCTTTCACCTTCTCCTCGCGGGAGCGCTTCAGGCGGCCGGCCAGCTCCGGGTTGAACGCCGCGAAAAGCTGGGCTACGAACCTGCCCACGTTCCGCGGGTCGTAGATCACGGCGTTGCTGGAGCCCGGGGGGTTGGACAGGCAGCTGGGGTTCGGCGCGTCCGGCGGGCAGCTGAGCACGGGCGCCAGGGCATGAAAGGAGAGGGTGCCGGACAGCGCGTCCGTGCCCCCGGCCACGGCGATGTAGGCCACCGCGCCCCCCAGGCGCTCGTACTCTCGTAGAAGGCTCAGGAGGCGCTCCGGCTCCTTGTGCGCCGAGCAGATGCGCACCTCGTGCGGGATGCCGAAACCCTCCAGGGACTGCACGATTTTTTCCACGTGCCCCCGGTCGCTGTCCGAACCGGCGAAAATCACCGCACAGCCCTGACGGCCGGCGGCCGCCTCCGCAAACGAAGCTCCCATCAAACCTCCCTCAACGCTCCAAGGCGCGATGCCCGATGTCCCGGCGATAGTGGCAGCCCTCGAAGCCGACGGCCTCCACCCCCCGGTAGGCGGCCGCGATGGCCCGGCGGATGGACGGGCCGGTTCCCGTCACCCCGAGCACCCGTCCCCCGGAGGTGACCACCTCGCCGTTCTGCCGGCGGGTGCCGGCGTGGAACACGTGCAGGTCCGGCAATGCGGCCGCCTTCTGCAGCCCGCGCACGACCCTGCCCTTCTCGTAGGGCCCCGGGTACCCGCCGGCAGCCAGCACCACGCAGCAGGCCGCCCCGGGCCGGTTGCGGATCTCCAGCCCGCCCAGGTCCCCCCGCGCCGCGGCGGCGAGGAGCTCGAACAGGTCGGACTCCAGCAGGGGCAGCACCGCCTGGGTTTCCGGGTCCCCGAAGCGGCAGTTGAACTCCACGACCCGGACCTCGCCGCCACGGATCATCAGCCCCACGTACAGGCAGCCGCGGTACGGGCTGCCCTCTTTTTCCAGTCCCCGCAGCGTCGGCTTCACGATCCGCTCGTCCACCGCACGCAGCACCTCGGGGGTGACCACCGGCGCCGGCGCGTAGGCCCCCATGCCGCCCGTGTTCGGGCCGAGGTCCCCGTCCAGAACCCGCTTGTGGTCCTGGGAGGAGGCCAGGTACAGGGCTCGCCGCCCGTCGCAGAGGGCCAGGATCGAGGCCTCCTCGCCCTCCAGGTACTCCTCGATGAGCACTGCATCCGCCGCGGCGCCCAGCACCCGCCGTCCCATCAGGCCGGCCAGCGCCTCCAGGGCCTCCTCCCGGCCGCCGCAGACCATGACGCCCTTGCCGCCGGCCAGCCCGGACGCCTTGACCACCAGGGGTCCTTCCGGGAGGGCCCGCACGTGCCCTTGAGCCGCCTGGAGCCGGTCGAACACGGCGAAGGCCGGGTGAGGGATGCCGTGCCGCTGCATGAAAACCCGGGCGTGAGCCTTGTCCCCCTCCAGCCGGGCGGCCTCCGGGCAAGGCCCGAACAGGGGCAGGCCCCGGGCCCGGAACACCCGCTGGATCCCCGCGCAGAGGGGCGCCTCGGGCCCAACCACCGTGAGCTGGATGCCGCGGCTTTCAGCGAAGCCGACCAGCTCGGCGAACCCCTCCTCGCCGGAGGCGTCAATCGGGACGTTGCCGGGCGTGCCCGCATTGCCCGGGGCCGTGTACACGGCTTCCACCCGGGGGCTGCGGGAGAGGAACTCGGCCAGGGCGTGCTCGCGCCCGCCGCCGCCCACCACCAGGACCTTGGCCATTACCGCTTCTACCCCGCTTGCAAAAACAGATCGCCGGGGGGCGACCCGTCCAGCCGGATCGTACCCTGCGGGTCCCGCGCGAGTCTGCCCTCAAGCGCCAGCTCCGCCAGCCGCTGGACGGTCGCCGGGAACTCCACCCAATCCCCTTCCTCCTTCAGCCTTTCCTGGACCTCCCTGGAATGGGTGTACAGCAGGGACCCCCCGAAGCTCCGCCCCCCATTATAGTTGATGTCGCGGATCACGTCGCGCAGTTGCACTCCTTCCGGCAGGATGTTCCCGGCGCTCACCCCGGCGGGAAGGTCGACCGGCACCGGGCGGGAGACCCGCGCGATGGGGCCCCCGTCCAGCTCGGGGGTGACCAGGTGGGTGCAGGAATGCACGAAGCGCTCGCCAGCCAGGATGGCCTTGGCGGTGGGGACCCAGCCCAGGCCCACGTACCTCCGCCTTCCCTCCCCGTCCCGGACCCGCAGGTCGCCGGGGTGCACGTTCACAAACATGAAAGCCCGGCACAGCTCCGGGCCCACCACCCAGTCCCAGCCGGCCAGTGCCGCCAGGCGCGCCCCGCAGCGCGCGAGCAGGCCGGCCAGCTCGCGGTCGTAGGCCGCGCGCCGTTCCGGGTCCCGCACCCCGGGTGAGGGCGAAGACGCCACGCGTTGCGCTCCGCAGAAGGCGCGGATGTCTGCGACGGCGCACTCCACCCCGAACTCCCGCGCGATGCGGGCCGCGTTGGAAGCCGGGTTGTCGGTCAGGATCAGGCGCACCTCGTAGCTCGGGTCCTTCCGCTCCAGCAGCCTGCGGGCGTTGGAGCCCGTGCCGCTCATCAGTAGTGCCGCCGGCAGCCGGCCGGATCCGGGCTGTCCGCTCACGAGGCGAGCCCTTCGGTGCGCACATAGGCCACGGCATTCCGGAAAAGGGCTACCCCCTCCCCTTCAACCGGCAGGCTCAGGCCCAGGGCCGCCCAGCGGGTCCAGGCGGGGTGGTTGTAGGGGGAGAGGTAGGCCTCGGGGTGCGGCATCAGGCCGAAGATCCTCCCGGAGGGGTCGCAGACGCCGGCCACGGCGTCCGCCGAGCCGTTGGGGTTGGCCGGGTAGGCCATGGTCGGCCGCCCGCCGGCGTCGGCGTAGCGCAGGGCCACCTGGGCGCGGCGCCGCAGGGACAGGGTCGTAGCCGCGTCGCGGACCACGAACTTGCCCTCCCCGTGGCGCACGGGCAGGTACAGGCGCCTGAGGCCGCGGGTCCAGACGCAGGGAGAGGCGGGGTCGACGGTCAGGTGCACCCAGCGGTCCTCGAAACGGCCGGAGTCGTTGGCCATGATGGTGGCGGCGCGCTCCCAGCCGGCGCCCGGCAGGAGGCCCATCTTGACCAGGGTCTGGAAACCGTTGCAGACGCCGAGGACCAACCCTCCTGCCGCCACGAAGCGCTCCAAGGGCCCCCGCAGGCGGTGGCGAAACAGGCTGGCCTGCACCGTGCCGGCGCCCAGATGGTCGCCGTTGGAGAAGCCGCCGATGAGCACCAGGATCTGGAAGTCCCCCAATCCGCGGACCGGGACGTCGCTCACGTGCACCAGTTCGGGGCGGGCGCCGGCCAAGGTCAGGGCGTACGCCGTTTCCCGCTCGCAGTTGAGGCCGTCCCCGGTGATGACCAGCGCGCGCGCTTCAAGGCTCACCGAGCCTCTCCTTCCAGCGCCGGCGCAGGGTCTGGAGGTTCTCGCGGGCGATGAGCCCCCCGTCACGGCCACGCAGCAGGAGCCGTGAACCGGAGGTCACGACACCGATGCGAGCCCAGGCCGAGCCCTCTAGGAGCCGCTCGAAGGCCGTGGCATCGCCGGGGGCGATGGTGACCAGGAAGCGGCTGTTGGACTCGGAGTAGAGGACCGTGATGTCGTCGCCGGCCCCCCCCGGCACGACGGCCAGGTCGACCTCCAGGCCGCAGCCCCCGGCCAGTGCCTTGCGGGCCAGCGCCACGGCCAGGCCGCCCAAGGCCGGGGTGTGGCAGGAATGCACCAGGCCGCGGCGCATGGCCGCGTGCAGCCGCTCGTACAGGACCCGCGCCCGGGCAGCGTCGACCCGCGGCACGCCGTTGCCGACGAACGCCCTGCCGCGGGTTTTCTCCCCATAGTACCGGTAGAACTCCGAAGCCCCCAGCTCCTCGTGCGTCTCGCCCAGCAGGTAGAGAAGATCCCCCGGGCTCTTGGGGTCCACGGTCACGGCCAGCTGCACGTCGGCGAGCCTGCCCACCACCGACACCAGCAGGGTCGGCGGGATGGAGATCGGCGGGTCGGTCAGGGTGCAGTCATTGGACATGCTGTCCTTGCCGGAGATCAGGGGCACGCCGAAGGCGGCGCAGCAATCGGCCAGCCCCTCGCAGGCGCGCACCAGCTGGGCCAGCTTGTGGGAGCGCTCCGGCATGCCTTCCTTGACCACGTTCGGCCAGCAAAAGTTGTCCAGCCCGGAGATGAAGCCGGGGTCCCCGCCGGCGCTCACCACGCGCCGCACGGCCAGGTCCACCGCCGAGGCCGCCATCCAGTAGGCGTCGATGTCGGAATAGAAGGGGTTCACCCCCTCGCTCAGTACGATCCCCTCCCGGCCGCCGTACTCGGCCAGCAGCACGGTGGCGTCGGTGGGCACGTCCAGGTGGCGCCCCCCGAAGGGCTTGATCACGCTGCGCCCCTGGACCTCGTGATCGTACTGGCGGGCCTTGGACTCGTGGGAGCAGAGGTTGAGCCGGGAGAGCATCTCCCGCAGGGCCTGCCCGTGGCTGGCCACCACGGGGCGGGGCTCCTCGAAGATCTTGTTCTCGAAGCGGGCGGCGAGGCGGTAAGGGGGGTCTCCCCGGTGCAGGAAGTCCAGCTCCAGCCAGGCCACGGTCCGCTCGCCGTAGCGCACGTGGAAACGCCCGCTGGCGGTGAAGCTCCCCAGGGGGGTGGCCTCCACGCCGCGGCGCCGGGCCAGCTCCAGGAAGCCCTCCAGCCGATCCGGCGGCACGGCCACGGTCATCCGCTCCTGGGCCTCCGAGATCAGGATCTCCCAGGGGTCCAGCCCGGCGTACTTGAGCGGCACGCGCGCCAGGTCGATCTCACAGCCTCCGCTCAACAGGGCCATCTCCCCGACCGAGGAGCTCAGGCCCCCGGCCCCGTTGTCGCTGAGGGCCCGGTACAAGAGGCGATCGCGCGCCTCCAGCAGCATGTCGGTCATCTTCTTCTGAGTGATGGGATCGCCGATCTGCACGGCCGCGACCGGGGAGCCGGCGTGCAGCTCCTCGGAGGAGAAGGTGGCTCCGTGGATCCCGTCCTTGCCCACCCGGCCCCCGACCATGACCACCACGTCCCCGGGCAGGACCGTCTTGGCGGCGGCGTCCACCCCGCCGATCGCCGGCGGCAGCTCGCCCAGGGTGCCGCAGAACACCAGGGGCTTGCCCATGAAGCGCTCCTCGAAAAGCTCCCAGCCGCGGGCGTAGGGGATGCCGCTCTGGTTGCCCCCCTCGATCACCCCGCGGTGCACTCCGTCGCGAACCCGCCCGGGGTGCAGCAGCCCCGCGGGCAGCTCCCCTTTATAGAAGGGGTCCCCGAGGCAGTACCCCCAGACGTTGGCGACGAGGCGCGCCCCCAGTCCGGTACCGAAGGGGTCGCGGTTCACACCCACGATCCCGGTCATGGCCCCGCCGTAGGGGTCCAGGGCGCTGGGACTGTTGTGTGTCTCCACCTTGTAGGCCAGGCAGAGGCGCTCGTTGAAGCGGATCACCCCGGCGTTGTCGGTGAACACCGAGACCAGCCAAGGCGAGGCCAGCTTCTCCGTGGTGCCGCGGATGTAGGTGCGAAACAGGGAGCGGATCGTGCGGGTGCGCCCTTCCGGATCCGTGTACTCGATGTCGCCGTTGAAAACCTTGTGGTGGCAATGCTCCGACCAGGTCTGGGCCAGCGCCTCCAGCTCCGCGTCGGTGGGACGCGGCCCCAGGCCCTGCCCGCGCCGCTCCTCGATCCTGGCAGGGTCCCGGAAGTAGTCGCGGATGGCCGCCATCTCCGCAGGGGCGAGCGCCAGCACGCGCTCCCGGCTGATGCGCGCCAGCTCCGCTTCACCGACCTCCAGGTCGATCTCGGCCACCGCCGGGCTATGGGCATCCCGGACCTCCGCGGACGGGACCCGGGTGCCCCGGGCAAGCCACCCGGCGTAGTCCTGCAGCACGGCCTGCTCGATCAGCTCGTTGGCCAGCAGCTCCCGGGCGATGCGCGCGGCCTGCTCCAGGTTTACCCCCGTGAGCAGGTATTGGGTCGCGGTCTGGACGGCGAGCGGGCCGGCGGCCAGCACCTCCGCCAGCGCCGAGGCGCCGGTGCGGCCCACGTTGTCCGTGACGCCCGGCCGGAAGGCCACCACGATCGAGACGTCGAAGGGCTCCCCGGCTAGAGGGGCGTCGATCGAATAGTCCTGGATGACCGGGTCGGCGAAAAGCTCCCGGCAGGCCAGCTCCGCCTCGGCGCGCTCGAGCCCCGGCTCGATGCGGTACAGCCGCCGCACCCGCACCTCGCGCACGGGGATCCCGAGGTGGGCGCGGATCTTGTGCGCGGCCGCGCTGCCGGCGGCATCGGGAACCCCCGGGCGCAGCCCCACTTCCAGCAGGACGCTCATGCCGTAAGGGTGACCCGCTCAGCGGCATCGCCGGGCAGGCGCGCCACCACCTCGCCGAGCGGCACCGCCCGCTCGCCGGCGGCGGTCAGGCGGCGGCGAACCTCCTCCGCCCTCCCGGCCTCGACGACCAGCACCAGGCCGATGCCCATGTTGAAGGTCTCGTACATGCCCTTGCTCGACGGGTCCCGCGCGGGGATCTCACCGCAGCGCTGGATCAGGCGGAACAGGGGCGGAACTTCCCAGCTCGACAGGCGCACGATCGCCCGCAGGCCGGCCGGCAGGACGCGCCCCAGGTTGTCGGCCAGCCCGCCGCCGGTGATGTGGGCCACGGCGCGAATGGCCGAGGGCCGCTCGCCCAGCAGGGGCAGCACTGCCGGGGCGTAGTTGCGGTGCGGAGCCAACAGGGCCTCCGCCAGGGTGGCGCCCAGCTCCGCTACCCGGGCGTCCAGCTTCAGACCCGCGCGCTCCAGCAGGGCCCGGCGGGCCAGGGAGTAGCCGTTGGTGTGCAGGCCGTCGGAGGCCAGGCCGACCAGCGCGTCCCCGGCTCGGACCTCCTCGCCCTGCAGCAGGCGTTCCTCGTCCACCACGCCCGCCACGGCGGCGCAGATGTCGATCTCCCCCGGCAGGTAGACCGACGGCTTCTCCGCCACGGCGATTTCCAGGGCCGACAACCCGAGCCGCGCGCAGGCCCGGGAGGCTGCGGCCTGGAAGGGCGCGAGCAGCGCCTCGTCCCGCCGGTGGCAGCCGACGTAGAACAGGAGCGCCTTCCCGCAGGCCCCTAGACAGAGGAGGTCATTGCTCGAATGGTGGATGATGTCCAGAGCCAGCCCGCCGGTGCTGCGGGCGAGCACCCCGAGCTTGGTCTTGGTGCCCACCCCGTCCATGCTGAACACCAGGCACGGCCGGCCTTCCGCCCGGTCGCGCGCAGAGCTCGGCTCGCCCGTGACGGCGAAAAGGGCCCCCACGATTTCCCGCGCGCCGGGGCGCAGCACCCCGGGCATCTCCGCGGTCTCCCCACCGATCAGGGGGATCCGCGGCGGAATGGCCAAACGGTCCGCGAAGCCCTCGACCAGCCGCTCGAAGGCGCCGGGCTCCAGCCCGGATGAGGCCACGTAGTCCAGGAAGGCGATCGGTTGGGACCCCGGCGGCAGCCCGGCCAGGCACCGCTCCACGACGGCGGCCGGGGCCTCCACCCCGGAGTCCGGCGTCAGGCCCAGCGCGCCGGTCAGACGGGACGGGTCCTGCCCCGGCTCCAGGCGCACCGCTCCGCCGAACAGGCCCGGCCGGGTCACTACCGAGGTGCCATGCGTGCGGCGCACGAGCGCCTGGATGCGCTCTTTCGCCCTGCCGGCCGCCTCGATGTCGACCCCGGAGGAGCGGTAGGTCAGACTCATACGAGGACTTAACATGTTTTCCGGTGAGGGTCAAGCGCGCCGGAAATCCGCGCCCCGGCAGGCTGCGGGCCGTAAACCGGCGTGCTGGAAAACTGCCGTCCCCGGACGTATTATTGGGTGGAGGAGGGACCGCCGATGTCACGTCACCTGGCTGCACTGTGTTTCGCCGTGCTGGGGATCCTGCCGGCCGGCGCGGGAGCCGCCGGGGAGAGGCCCGCCGCGGCGGAGCGGGGACCGCTCACCGTGTACCTGGTGCTCAAACCGCAGGACAGCCGCAGCACCATGCTCGTGGAGCGCCTCCACCTGCCCTCCTCCCTGGCCGCCATGACCTGGACCGAGTTCCGGCTAGAAGGCAGCGGTAACGTGGAGCTGGCGGCGGGCGGCGGGTACCGCCTCGTCTCGCATAAAGCGGTCTCCGAGGAGAGCCTGGGAGGGATCGGAGTGTATGGCTATTCCTTGGAGGTCACCTGGGGTTCCGGCTCCGACCAGACGCCCCGCAAGACCCTCACCCTCAGCTTCGACTACGCCGGGGCCGACGGACGCGGGGTGGTGCTGCAGCCGGCGCAACGCGCCCTACTGGAGGGCATTCGGCGCAGCGGGAAGCAGAGCGGGTCGGCACGGGTGCTGGAGATCACCTACCTGGGGGCGGGCAGGTTCCGCGCCAGGGTCGGCGTGCGCTGATCGCCGTCACTCCTCTTTCGTGATCAGGCGAACCGCCCGGTCGAAGAAGAGGTAGTCGTAGGCCCAGTTGATGAGCACCATCAGGCGGTTGCGGAAGCCCACCAGACGCAGCAGGTGCACGACCAGCCACACCGCCCAGGCCAGGAAGCCCCGGAACTTGAGGCCGGCGATCTGGGCCACGGCCGCGTTGCGCCCGATGGTGGCCAGCAGTCCCGGGCTGCGGTAGGAAAAAGACTCCAGCGGGCGGCCCGCCAGCCGGGCCAGGATGTTGGCCACGGCCTTCTCGGCCATCTGCACGGCCGCGGGCGCGACCATGGCCAGCGGCTGGCCGCCGGCCTCCACGTAGCTGGCGTCCCCGATCACGAAAACTTCGGGGTGCCCCGGCACCTGCAGCGTCGGCTCCACCACGATCCGGTCCTGACGCCCCAGCGGCACTTTCAGCGTGCGGGCCAGTGCGGCCGCGCCCACCCCGCCGGTCCAGATCAGCGTCGCCGCGGGTAGTTTTTCCCCGCCCTTCAGCCGCAGCTCCAGGCCGTCGAAATCCTGCACCTGGGTGTTCAGGCGCACGGTGACGCCCTTGCGGCTCAGGGTCTCACGTGCCACGCGGCAGAGCTCCGCGGGAAAGCCCGGCAGGATCTCCCCCTGCCCTTCCAGCAGAAGGACGCGCAGGTCGGCGCGCTCCAGCTCCCGGTAGTCCTTGACCAGCACGCCGCCGACGAGCTCGGCCAAGGCGCCGGCCATCTCCACGCCTGCCGAGCCGCCCCCCCCGACCGTGAAGGTGAGCAGGGCGCGGCGAGCGAGCGGGTCCTTCTCCAGCACTGCCTTCTCGCAGGCCGACAGGATGTGGTTGCGGATGCGGATCGCGTCGTCGAGGGTCTTGAGGGCGAAGCCGTGCCGCTCCACCCCGGCTAGACCGTGGAAGTTGGTCTGCCCTCCGATAGCCAGGACCAGGAAATCGTAGGGGAAGGACTCTTCGGCCGTGACGACGCGCCTGCGGGCGAAGTCCACACCGCGCACTTCCGCCACGCGGAAGCTGAGGTTCTTCTGCCGGCGCAGGATGGCGCGCACCGGCTTGGCCACCTGCTCGGGCTCCAGGTAGGCCGCCGCCGCCTGGTAGAGCAGAGGCTGAAACAGGTGGTAGTTGTGGCGATCGATCAGAAGCACGCGGACCGCCGCGCGGCTCAGCAGGCGGGCGGCTTTCAGGCCGCCGAAACCCGCGCCGACGATGGCGATCGTCGGCAGGCCGCCGGCCACGCTTCGCTCGGCCGGCACCTAGCGCCTGCGCCCGAAGATGCGTACGAAGAACAGGAACAGGTTGATGAAGTCCAGGTACAGCTTCAACGCCCCCAGGATGGACAGGCGGATATAGTCCGCCTCCCCGGCCGAGTCCCCGAGCTCCTGGCTCCAGCGCTTGATGACCTGGGTGTCGTAAGCGGTGAGCCCCAGGAAGAGGGCCACGCCGAGGTAGGACAGCACCCAGTGCACCGCGGGGCTGCGCAGGAACAGGTTCACCAGCGAGGCGATGAGGATGCCCCACAGCCCGTAGATCAGGTAGGTCCCGAAGCGGGAGAGGTCGCGCTTGGTCGTCACGGCGTACAGGCTCATGCCGGCGAAGGTGCCAGCGCTGACGAACAACGCCGTGGAAACGCTGGCGCGCGCGTAAGCCAGCAGGATTACGGACAAAGTGACGCCGTTCAACACCGCGTAAGCCACGAACCCCCCGACCGCCGTTGCGGGGCTCAGGGTGGTGATGCGGGCCGACAGGAACCAGACCAGGGCCACCTCGGCGATGAGCATTGCGAAAAAAAGGAAGCGGTTGGCCACCAGGGCGCGGGTGAAATCCTGGTTAGAAGCCACTCCCAGCGCTACGACCGCGGTGAGGGCCAGCCCGCCGGTCATCCATAGATACACGTTGCGCAGCAGGCTGCGCTCGCGCACCGCCTGCGCCTGTGGCGCGGAGGTTACCAGGGGTTTTTGATCGGACATGAGAATAGAATACGAACGCTGGTGGGCCGGGTCAAGGAGGTGTGTTTCCTTGCGGAGGCAGAGCGATTTCAATACACTCAAGCCCCATGCTTTGGTTCGCCCTCGCGCTGGGCGCGGCGCTGTTGTGGTCCGCCGGCGCTGTTTTAGTGAAGAAAGGCTTCGCCGCCGTCAGCCCCCTCTGGAACAACATCCTGAACAATCTCCTGGGACTGGTGATCTGGATTCCCACCGCGCTGCTGCTCAGCCGCTTCCGCGTTCCGGTGCCTCCCTGGGACGTGCTCGCGGCGATCCTGGCCGCTTCGCTTCTCTACCAGCTGTTCTATTACAGCCTGTCCAAGGGGCAGCTCTCCCTGACGGCCACCATCATCGCCAGCTACCCGGTGGTCACGATCCTTTGCTCCCGCCTGTTCCTGGGCGAAATCCTCGCAGCCTGGCAGTACGTCGGGGTTGCCATGGTGCTGGCGGGCGGGATCACCGTAGTGCTGCCGCAACGGGTCGGATCGATCGCGAAGCGCGATCTGGTCTGGGTGTTGTGGGGGATCGTCGGCGCCGTTTCCATCGGAACCGGGGATTTCCTCTCCAAGTTCTCGGTGAACCGCATCGGCCCGTTCGGGAACCTTTTTTTCCTGGCGCTCGTCAACAACCTGGCTTCCGGGCTGAACTACCTGCTGGATCGCACCAACCGGAAGCCGCCGGCGGTTTTCTCGCGTTCGTTTTTGCCCACTTTCCTGGGGATCCTCGTGCACCTGATAGGGGCCCTGCTGTTCCTGACCGCCTTCGGATTCGGACCTGTTTCGCTGGTAAGCACCGTTTCTTCGATATATCCTGCGCTGCTGGCCCTGCTGGCAGTCCGGTTCCTTCACGAGAGGATCACCTGGAGGCGGGGCATCGGGATCGGGATCATCGTCGCCGGCCTGGTGCTGATAGGTTACGCCAGCCGGTTCGTCGCTTGAGTGACGCAGAAGGAGGTTAGGTGGACACTAAAAATGTGATCCGCGCCATCCAGCGGTTGGCCGCCCTGGACTCCAGCGGCCTGCGGGGGCGGGATTTCCTTCTGACCTGGGACAAAACCGAGGAGCAGATCCGGGGCGTGCTGGCCGCGGCCGAGATTTTAAAGGACCTGCGGGACGCCGGCCTCTCCCCCCGGATCTTCGATTCCGGGCTGGCGGTGTCGATTTTCCGGGACAAGTCCACGCGCACCCGCTTCAGCTTTCTCTCCGCCGCCAACCTGCTGGGACTGGCCGTCCAGGATCTGGACGAGACCAAGAGCCAGATCGCCCACGGGGAGACCGTGCGCGAGACGGCGAACATGCTCTCCTTCCTGACCGAGGTGATCGGCATCCGCGACGACATCTTCCTGGGACAGGGGCACACCTACATGTTGCAGGTAGCGGAGGCGGTGCGGGAGGGACACCGGCAGGGGGTCCTACCCGCCCTGCCGATCGTGATAAATCTGCAGTGCGACCTGGATCACCCCACCCAGAGCCTGGCCGATCTCCTGCATCTGGCGCGCCACTTCGGCGGGCTGGACCGGCTGGCCGGCAAAAAAATCGCCATGAGCTGGGCGTACTCCCCTTCCTACGGGAAGCCTTTGTCGGTCCCGCAGGGGGTCATTGCCCTGATGACCCGCTTCGGGATGAACGTGGTCCTGGCCCACCCGCAGGGGTACAACCTGCTGCCGGAGGTCGAACGGCAGGCCGCCGCGTTCGCCGCCCAATCCGGGGGGAACTTCTCCAAGAGTTCCTCCATGGAGGAGGCCTTCGAGGGGGCCGACGTGGTCTACCCCAAGAGCTGGGCGCCCTACCAGGTCATGGAGCGCCGCACCCTGCTTCTCCAGAAGGCAGACTCCCAGGGCCTGGACTCCCTAGAGAAGGAATGCCTGGAGAACAACCGCCGCTTCAGCGACTGGGAGTGCTCCGAGAGCCTAATGGCCCGGACCCGCGACGCGCTGTACATGCACTGCCTGCCGGCGGACATCTCGACGGTGAGCTGCGAGCGAGGTGAGGTGGCCGCCTCGGTATTCGAGCGTTTCCGCCTGGCCACCTACAGGGAGGCCGGGTACAAGCCCTACCTCATCGCGGCCATGATCGCCTTGAGCAAGCTCGAAGACCCTGCAGGGACACTGCGGAAGCTGCTGCGCACCGCCGTCCGCCGCGCGCCATGAAGCGCCCTGGGGGTTGCGGGCTCAGCCCTCGAACTCCAGCACCCCGAAGCGCTCCGGCTGGTGAAAGTTGAGCTCCTCGCCGAGCGGCGCCCAGCTCGCCCAATGGGGGTGCGAGGAGCCGTCCGCGCACTTGAACAGGTTCCCCCGCCAGGAGGCGCCCGCCGCGGGCGCCGGGCCGCCCAGGTAGGGGGCGAACAGCCCCAGGGGGACGCGGTACTCCACCACCCAGTCCACCGGGCCGGGTATCTCTGGCTCCACCCGCCGCGGCAGGCAGTGATATACCTTCCAGCCGCGGACATGCTTTCGGGCCACCTCGGTGTACTTCGCAAAGCCGTCGGCGGTACGGGTGGGGTCCTCGATGTAGTACAGCAGCAGGACCCCCCCGCAGCTCATCTCGAAGTTGAAGTAGCCCCGGTCGGCTCGCGGCCGGACGAACAGCTCCACGCAGCTGTCGGCCCACACGGGGTCCTGGAAGCGCCGGCTCACGGCCCGCACATAGCGGTCCTGCACCCGGAAAATGACGTAAAGGCAGCGTTCGTCGAACTGCAGCCTGGCCTGGGTCCGCGGTCGGTGCTCCGAGCTTTTCGGGTGAAAATGAGCGATGTCCAGGGGCTGGACACCCTCCCAGGAACCGCCGGACCAGTAGCCCCGCAGCTCCGGCGTGCGCCGCGCCCGCCGAACCGTGTAGCGCTCCATCGGCGCGCCTCCGGGCTCAGCATAGCACGGGCGCTGCCCCGTTGACATGAAGCTGCCGTTCGTGAATCCTACATTTCTGTAGGAGAGCCGGCCAGCGAGTATGCCGAAGACCACCGAGTTTTCACTGCTGTTCGAGGTCAGCCAGACCCTGGACTCCAGCCTGGACCTGCGCGAGGTGCTCGGGCCGGTGCTGAAAATCATCGCCCGCCACAAAGGCATCCTGCGCGGCAGCCTCACCCTGCTAAACCGCGATACCGGGGAGATCTCCATCGAGGCGGCCTACGGCCTCTCGGCCAGCCAGCAGCGCAAAGGCCGCTACCGGCTCGGGGAAGGGGTCATCGGCCAGGTGTTTCAGACGGGCCGGCCGGCGGTCATCCCGCGCGTGTCCGAAGAGCCGCGCTTCCTGAACCGCACCGGGGCCATCGCCACGGCGGAGGGCAAGGACATTTCCTACATCAGCGTGCCCATCAAGCTGGAGAACCGGGTGGTGGGCGCCCTGTCCATCGACGCGCCCTACCGGGAGGAGGCCTCGCTGCAGGACGAGGTGCGCCTGCTGTCGATCGTGGGCTCCATGATCAGCCAGGCGGTGAAACTGCGGCAGAAGGCCCAGGAGGAGCGCCGGGCGCTGATCGAGGAGAACCTTCGTCTCACCGAGGAGCTCAAGGACCGCTTCCGGCCCTCCAACCTCATCGGCAACTCCGGCGCCATGCAGGCAGTTTACGACCTGATCGCCCAAGTGTCCGGCAGCGACGCCACGGTGCTCATCCGCGGGGAAAGCGGCACCGGCAAGGAGCTGGTGGCCCACGCCATCCACTACAACAGCCGCCGGGCCGGCAAGCCGTTCATCAAGGTGAACTGCGCGGCTCTTCCCGAGGCGGTGATCGAGAGCGAGCTGTTCGGTCACGAGAAGGGGGCGTTCACCGGCGCCGTGTCGGCCCGCAAGGGGCGCTTCGAGCTGGCCGACGGGGGCAGCCTGTTCCTGGACGAGATCGGCGACCTTTCCGCCGGCCTGCAGATCAAGCTCCTGCGCGTGCTGCAGGAGCGCGAGTTCGAGCGAGTGGGCAGCACCAGCACCCTCAAGGTCGACGTGCGTCTGATCGCGGCCACCAACGTCGAGCTGGAGAAGCTGATCCACAGCGGGCGCTTCCGCCAGGACCTGTACTACCGGCTCAACGTGTTCCCGATCCACATCCCGCCCCTGCGGGAGCGCAAGACCGACGTCCTGCAGCTGGCGGACTTCTTCGTGGAGAAGTACGGGAAAGCCAGCCACAAGCAGGTGCGGCGCATCTCCACGCCGGCCATCGACATGCTGATGAGCTACCACTGGCCCGGGAACGTCCGCGAGCTGGAAAACTGCATCGAGCGGGCGGTGCTCTTGAGCGACGACGACGTGATCCACGGCCACCACCTGCCCCCGACCCTGCAGACCGCGGAGGCCAGCGGCACCGCCTTCCGGGGGCGCCTCACCGGCTCCCTGGCCGGCGTGGAACGCGAGCTGGTCCTCGACGCGCTGAAGTCCTACCGCGGCAACATGGCCAAGGCGGCCCGGGCGCTAGGCGTGAGCGAGCGCGTCATGGGTCTGCGTGTCAGCAAGTACGGGATCGACATCTGGCGCTACCGGCGCTAAGCTACCGAAATGTAGCTTCACTATGCATATTCCAACCGGATGGTAGGTTTCATGCTTTCCCTGAAATTATCGCCACGCAAATCTATATTGGATAATGATTTAATAACATACCATTGGCACATATTTTGCATTTGCAATAGATAGATATCAATTCAAGCAAGGAGCACCCTGTGGCAGACAGCAAGAAAGCGAAGGAAGTCCTGGAACTGATCGCCCGGGAGAACATTCGGATCGTCGACCTGCGGTTCATGGATTTCCCCGGATTGTGGCAGCACTTCTCGATCCCGGCCCGGGAGCTGGACATGGAGACCTTCGAGCGGGGCTTCGGCTTCGACGCCTCCAGCATCCGCGGCTGGCAGGCGGTCAACGAGTCAGACATGCTGGTCAAGCCGGTGCCCGAAACGGCCTTCATCGACCCGTTCTTCGAGCACAAGACCCTGGTGCTGGTCTGCAACATCTGCGACCCGATCACGGGCGAGGATTACACTCGGGACCCGCGGCACATCGCCCTCAAGGCGGAAAAGTACCTGAAACGCACCCAGGTGGCCGACACCGGCTTTTTCGGGCCGGAGGCGGAGTTCTTCATCTTCGACGACATCCGCTTCGACCAGAACGTGCGTGAAGGCTACTACCACATCGACTCGGCGGAGGGGTTCTGGAACTCGGGGCGCAAGGAGGAGCCGAACCTGGGGTACAAGCCGCGCTGCAAGGAGGCCTACTTCCCCGTGCCGCCCGCCGACAGCCTCCAGGACATCCGCAGCGAAATGGTGTTGACCATGGAGGCGATCGGCATCCCCATCGAAGCCCAGCACCACGAAGTGGCCTCCGGAGGGCAGTCGGAGATCGACATGCGCTTCGGCACCCTGACGGAGATGGCGGACAACATGTTGAAGTACAAGTACGTGGTGAAGAACGTGGCCCACCGGCACAACAAGACAGCCACCTTCATGCCCAAGCCCCTGTTCGGGGACAACGGCAGCGGGATGCACGTGCACCTGTCGCTGTGGAAGGGGGGTCAGAACCTTTTCGTCGGCGAACGCTACGCCGGGCTTTCCGAGATGGCCCTGTACGCCATCGGCGGGCTGCTGCATCACGCCCCCGCCCTGTTGGCCTTCACCAACCCGACCACCAACAGCTACAAGCGCCTGGTGCCGGGCTTCGAGGCTCCCGTCAACCTGGCCTACTCCCGGCGCAACCGCAGCGCCGCCGTGCGCATCCCCATGTATTCCACCTCCCCCAAGGCCAAGCGCATCGAGTTCCGCTGCCCCGACCCCAGCTGTAACCCCTACCTGGCCCTCTCGGCGATCCTGATGGCCGCCGTGGACGGGATCCTGAACAAGATGGACCCCGGCGATCCGCTGGACAAGGACATCTACGACCTGCCGCCGGAGGAGCTGGCGCGCGTCCCGCACACCCCCGGTTCCCTGCGCGAGGCGCTGCAGGCCCTGGAGAAGGATCACGCCTTTTTGCTGAAGGGAGACGTGTTCACCCAGGACGTGATCGAGACCTGGATCGACTACAAGCTTAAAAACGAGGTGACGGCGCTGGACCTGCGCCCCCACCCCTGGGAGTTCGCCCTGTACTTCGACGTCTGAAACCCGCCCCAAACAAAGCCTACGTTGTACGACGGAGCTTTTCATGATCATCGAACCCAAAATTCGCAACAATATCTGCCTGACGGCCCACCCCACCGGCTGCTCGCTGCAGGTGCGGGACATGATCCGCTTCACCAAGCGGCGGAAGAAGCTGCGAGGGCCGAAGGCCGCGCTGATCATAGGGGCGTCCAACGGCTACGGGATGGGGGCACGCGTGGCCGCGGCCTACGCCTGCGGGGCGGCTACCCTGGGCATCGCCTTCGAGCGCCCTTCCTCCCAGAACAAGGTCGGCACCGCCGGCTATTACAACGACCGGGCTTTTCTACAATATGCCGCTGAGGACGGGATTCCAGCCTGGAGCCTGAACGGCGACGCCTTCGCCGAGGAGATGAAGCGCGAAGCCTTGGAACTGATCCGGCGGCACATAGGACCGCTGGACCTGGTGGTGTACAGCATCGCGGCGCCGCGCCGCCTGGACCCGGCCACCGGGGCGCTGCACTCCTCGGTAATCAAGCCCATTGGCGCTCCCTACACCGCGCGCACCTTGGACTTTCAGAGCGGCGAGATCTACCCGGTGAGCATCGAACCGGCCAGCGCGGAGGAAATCCGGGACACCGTAAAGGTCATGGGTGGGGAGGACTGGCGGCTGTGGATCGAGGCGCTGCGGCGCGAGGGGCTGCTAGCCGCTGGCGCGCTCACCGTGGCCTTCTCCTACATCGGCCCGGCTTTCACCGCCGCGATTTACCGGGACGGGACCATCGGCAGGGCCAAAGAGCACCTGGAGGCCACGGCCCGCGAGCTGGACCGGGAGCTCGCCCCCCGCGGCGGGCGGGCGCTGGTTTCCGTCAACAAGGCCCTGGTCACCCGCGCCAGCGCCGTCATCCCCGCGGTGCCCCTCTACATCGCGGTGCTCTACAAGGTGATGAAGGCGCGGGGGCTGCACGAATCCTGCCTCCAGCAGGAGCTGCGCCTGTTCGGCGAGTTCCTGTATCACAGCCCCTCTTCCGCGCTGGACGCGGAGGGGCGCATCCGCCTGGACGACCGGGAGATGCGCGTAGAGGTTCAGGAGGAGGTCACCCGCCTGCTGGAGCTGGCCAGCTCGGAGAACATCGAGCGCATCTCGGACATCGCCGGATTCCGGGAGGAGTTTCTGCTGCACCACGGCTTCGGGCGCCCGGAGGTGGACTACAGCGCCGAAGTCCAGCCCTGAGGCGGACGGCCAGACCGGAGAGCTCAGTCCAGCGGCAGGTCCCGGGTGTACTCCACCAGGTCGTGGATGCCGGCTTCCTTCTTGCCCGCCTCGCTCATGCGCTCCAGGAGGACCTCCCCCGCGAACACGGCCTCATGCAGGGAGGCGAGGTCCCGGAAGCCCAGGGACTGCAGGCACTTGCTGATGCCGGTCTTGATCTGCGGCACCCAGCGCGACACCGGCCCCTTGGCGCGCACGCTGCCCACCACGCCCTCGGCCACGAAGGCCTCGAAGTTGCTCACGTCGTAGCGCGCGGCGCTGCCCCTGCGGGCGGCCTCCAGCGAACCCATGCCCTTGTAGGCTTTTAGCTTGCGCCCCTGCCGGTCGTAGATAACCTCGCCGGGCGCCTCGTCGGTGCCGGCCAGCATCGAGCCCAGCATGATGGCGTCGGCGAACAGCAGGCCCTTGCCGATGGCGGAGAAGGTGCCGTAGCCCCCGTCGGAGATGACCGGGATCGCCGGCTGGATGCGGTGCTGGCGGCAGTACTCCCGCACGGCCAGGGCGCAGGAATAGGTGGCCGTGATCTGGGAGCGCGTGCCCAGGCTGACCTGGGAGGTGGAGCAGATCGAGCCCACGCCCTTGCCCACGCGGATGGCGTCGGCCCCCCACTGGATGCCGGCCAACGCGCCGCGAGCCTCGGCCACGTTCCCGTAGATGACGTCGATCTTCGGGTACTCGCCCTTGATGTGCTCCAGCGCCTGTCGCTCGTGCAGCGAGTTGCCATGCGAGCTGTCGACGCACAGGAAGTCCACCCCCGCGTTGACCAGCTCGCGCACCCGCTCGCGCACTTCCCCCGAGCTCGTGGGCACCGCCGCCCCCACCACCAGGCTGTCGTTGCGGTCCTTGATGCTGTCGGGGAAGGCCTCGCTCTTCTCGATGTCCGTGCGGGTGACCAGGGAGTCGATCTCCCCGGCGTCGGTGACGATCAGCAGCACCCCGGCATGGCTTTCCAGCAGCAGGTCGTTGGCTTTGGCCAGGCGCGCGGTGTCGTCGGCGGGCAGCTCGCTGAGGTGGGCGATCTGGTGGCGCAGGCGCTCCAGGGGGGCCATGCGCTCCTTGACCCGGCGCTGGGCGTGCTTCATGCCGGAGTAGTCGTTCTTGGTGAGCAGGCCCACCAGCTTCCGCCCTTCCACAATGGGCAGGGTGGAGATGCCGGTCTCCTCCTGGATCTCCACTGCCCGGGAAATCGGCTCCTCCGGGCCCAAGGTGATCGGGTCCTGGACGAAGCCGTTCTCGAAGCGCTTCACGCGCCGGACCTGGGCGGCCTGCTCCTCGATCGTCAGGTTGTAGTGGATCACCGCCGGGAAGCCCTGGAGCGCCACCGCGATGGCCAGCTGGTGCTAGCTGATGTCCTCCATCGGCGAGGCCACCAGCGGGGTCTTGATGCGGATGTTGCGGGTGATGCGCGTGCCCAGGTCCACCTCCGAAATGCCGAAGTCGATGGTCCTGGGCTGCAGGACGTGCAGGTCGTCGAAGGTCAGGCTTTCGCCTCGGAAGCGCTGGAAAAACTCCGCGGCCGGCAGCGCGAAGGGGTCGGTCGGTTTCATGGCCAACTGTAGCTGAAGCCGGCAGGGCGATGCAAGCCGGCGCTTTGCCTTGACTGTCTTGGGCTTTTCGGTACATTGACCACGGTGGCAATGAGGATCAAGGTCTGGGGTTGCCGCGGGTCGATACCCAGTCCCGGCGGCGACACCAGCAGATACGGCGGCAACACCACCTGTGTCGAGGTTCGCTTGCGGGGCGGGAGCCTGGTCGTGATTGACGCGGGCTCGGGCATCCGCAACCTGGGGCGGGAGCTGGTCCGCCGGGAAGGCCGCGAGGTCGTCCACCTGTTGCTCACCCACGCCCACTGGGATCACCTGCAGGGCTTCCCCTTCTTCCTGCCGGCCTTCCAGAAGAGGTTCGCGCTCGAGGTATGGGGCGGGCCGCGCAGCGCCGCGGTCCTGCGTTCCTACCTGCGGCACCAGATGAGCCCGCCCTATTTCCCGGTACAGTACGCGGAGCTGGAAGCCCGCATCCGCTTTCCGCGCAAACCCTCCCGGGAAATCACTATCGACGGCACGCGCATCCAGTCCATCCCCCTCACTCACCCCGACGGGGGCTACGGCTTCAAGTTCAGCGAGGAGGGCAGGTCCTTCGTGTACCTCACGGACAACGAGCTGGGCTACCGGCACCCCGGCGGGTTGAGCCCCCGGCGGTACGCCGAGTGGTGCCGCGGGGCGGACCTCTTGCTGCACGACGCCCAGTACAGCGAGGAGGAGTACCGGCTCACCCGGGGCTGGGGGCATTCCACCTTTCAAGCGGCCACGCAGCTGTGTCTGGCCGCCGGGCCGCGGCGCTTCGGCATCATCCACCACGACCCGCAGCACACGGACCTGCAGCTGGACCGGTTCGTGCGCGACTGCCGCCGGGCCTTGGGCCGGGGGGGACCGGACTGCTTCGGGGCCGCAGAAGGTATGGAAATCCTCGTATAGGACTGATATCATCCTCAGTCATGGGCGCTTCCATCATCGCACTGCAGCACAGCCTCTGGGAGCCCAGGCAGTTGACGAGCGAGCGCTGGTACCACGCCCGCGTCGGTCCCCTCGACGCCTGGGTCAAGCGCTCGACTGCCGACTGGTACGTGGCCCACGAGCGGGAGCCCGACCACGACCGGGCCGAGGCGCTGCCCGCGCCGCTGCATCCTGCCCAATCCTCCCTGCGCGTGGGCCAGCTGACCTGGAACCGCTGGGTGGCGGGGGAGGAAAGCGCGCGGGTCCGGCTGGTGCCGGTCATGCCGGACCGCTCCGTGGTGATCCGCCCCCGCTACCCGCTGAACGTCCCCCGGGGCAAAGAGGTGCTGTTTTTCGTGAGCATCCCGGTGTGGGTGCGGGTGCTGGTCGGGGAGACGGAGTCCCTGCCCCTGTGCGAGCTGCCGACGGTCGTGCTGTCTAAAACCTGGTTCGGCGACCCGATCTCCGGCGAGCTGTGCTACAGCCTGAAAACCAAGGTCCTGCGACAGATCGGCATGGTGGAGAACCGGGCCTACATGGCCGTCTGTCCGGTGCTGATCCGCAATCAGGCCTTCGCCGACCTGGACTTCCAGCGGATCTGCATCCGCGTGGAGCACCTCAGCCTGTACCTGGGCGAGACGCGCCTGTGGTCCAACCAGGTGGAGGTCCAGTTCCACGGCGAGGAGCTCAACAGCACGATCATCACCGGCCGCGGCGCCCCGGACTTCGAGCGGACCGCCGACCGGGTCAGCGAGGCGCGTGAGCCTGCGGAGAGGAGCCTGTTGAAGAAGAGCTTCTTCTTCCTGAAGGCCCTGACGGGGATCTAGGGGGCAGGCGATGCTGCAAGGCGCGTTCCGGGAGCTGGTGAAGCTCTTCACCCTGGAGATCCTGCAGAAAATCATCCTGGTGGTGCTCATCGGGGGGGCCGGCTTCCTCCTGCTGCGCTTCCTCTCCGCGCTGCTCAACCGCGTGACGCGCAAGTACCTTTCCCAGCAGTACAGCATGCTGCTGCGCAAGGCCATCCAGTACACCGGCGCGGTGATCGTCCTGTTCATCATCCTGTCCGTGCTGGGGCTCAAGATCACCGCCCTGCTGGGCGCCGCCGGGATCGTGGGCATCGCGGTGGGCTTCGCCGCCCAGACCAGCATGTCCAACCTGATCAGCGGTCTGTTTTTGATCTCGGAGAAGCCCTTCCAGATCGGGGACGCGATCCGGGTCGGGGACAAGACGGGCGTGATCCTATCGATCGACCTGCTGTCCGTGAAAATCAAGACTTTCGACAACCAGTACATCCGCATCCCCAACTCGGTGCTGATCAACACCGAGCTCACCAACGTCACCCGCTTCCCCATCCGCCGGCTGGACATCAAGTTTTCCGTGGCCTACCAAACCGACGTGACCCGGCTGCGCCGGGTCCTGCTGGAGGTCGCCGGTTCCAATCCCCACTGCCTGGACGAACCGGAGCCGCTCATCGTGTTCACCGACTTCGGGGACTCGGGACTGCAGTTCCTGTTCGGGGTCTGGTTCTACAAGCCCGATTACCTCGAGCTGAAGAACTCCCTGATGCAGCAGATCAAGGAGAGCTTCGAAGCAGAAGATATCCAGTTCGCCTACCCCGCCCGGATGCTGTACCCCGCGGTCCTGCCCACGGCCGCCGAAAAAACCCCCGGCCGGGGGAGGCGGAAGGGCCGCAAACCCTGAACCGCTCATCCCCGGGGAAAAAGATGCCGACCATAAAAAAAACTCTTGCATTGTTTGCTAGAGTATAGTATGCATTGCCATTAAGAATGCGTTTTCCAACGGAGGAAACAGAAGAGCGATGGAGATCGAGCTTCGCAGTACCGAGGATGGCGAGCCCCCCAGTAGTTACCGTAAAACCGCGAGTGTTGGCGTCATCACGCCCCGACACTCGCAGGATGTCCGGCAGGACGAGAATGCAGTCCAGATCAGCTTCCCCTTCTACTCCGGCAACTCCACCCTAGTCCTCAGGCCCAAGCGGCTCATCAACAAGTTCCCCATCAGCCCCCGCTCCGAGGCCTTCCGCCGGCGAGTTTTCGCCGGCTCGACCCTGAGCCAGTGGAACGACTGGCGCTGGCAGCTGCGCAACCGCATCCGCAGCCTGGAGGAGCTGTCGCAGGTCCTCACGCTGACAATGGACGAGATCACGGCGATCTGCCGGCACCGGGGCAGCCTGCCCCTGGCCGTCACGCCGTATTACGCCAGCCTGCTGGACCCGGCCGACCCCGCCCAGCCGCTGCGGCGCACGGTCGTGCCCGTCTGCGACGAGTACCTGCGCGCGCCCGGTGAGGCCGAGGATCCCCTCGGGGAGGACTTCGACAGCCCGGTGCCCGGACTGGTGCACCGCTACCCGGACCGGGTGCTTTTCCTGGTCACCGACTTCTGCTCGACCAACTGCCGCTACTGCACGCGCTCGCGGCTGATCGGGGCCGAACACCGGCACGCCGGCCTCGCCCGGCAGTGGGAACGCGCCCTGGCCTACATCGAGGGCCACCCCGAGGTGCGCGACGTCCTGCTCTCCGGGGGCGACCCCCTGACCCTGGCCGACGAGAGACTGGAGTGGCTGTTGAAGAGGCTGCGCGCGATCCGGCATGTGGAGTTAATCCGCATCGGCACCAAGGTGCCCGCGGTACTGCCGCAGCGCATTACCCCCATGCTGATCCGCACCCTGAAGCGCTATCACCCCTTGTGGATGAGCATCCATTTCACCCACCCCGAGGAGCTGACCCCCGAGGTCAAGACCGCCTGCGCAAGGCTGGCCGACGCCGGCATCCCCCTGGGCAGCCAGACGGTGCTGCTGGCCGGGATCAACGACAGCGTGGACGCGATGAGGCGCCTGATGCACGGGTTGCTCACCTTTCGGGTGAAACCTTACTACCTGTACCAGTGCGACCCCATCCTGGGTTCGGCCCACTTCCGCACTCCCGTGTCCAAGGGGCTGGAGATCATCCAGGGCCTGCGCGGTCACACCACCGGGTACGCGGTGCCCAGCTACGTGATCGACGCCCCCGGGGGCGGCGGGAAGATCCCGCTGCTGCCCGAATACTCCCTCGGCCGGGAGGGCGACGAGCTCATCCTCAGGAACTTCGAGGGCAAGGTCTTCCGCTACCCCGACCCCGTGAAGTGAGCCCGCGCAAAGCCGCCCTTCTGTTCGGCCGCCTCCCGCAGCACCCCGGCAACGACGAGCAGGACGTGCTGGTGGAGGCGGCCACCGTAGGCGGGGCCCTCAAGGAGTTGGGGTACCCGGCGGTCGAGGTCCCGCTCACCCTCGACTTGAGGAAGGCCTCCCACCGGCTCCGCCGCCTGGACCCGCCCTTCGTCTTCAATCTGGTGGTATCCCTGGAGGGGCAGGACCGGCTCGCCCACCTGGCTGCGGCCCTGCTTGATTCCCTGGGCCTGCCCTACACCGGGTCCCCCACGGAGGCGATGTTTATTACCTCGAACAAGCTGCTCGCCAAGGAGCGCCTGCGGGCGGCCGACATTCGCACGCCCGCCTGGGCGCGGATCGAAAAAGCGGCCGCCCGGGAACCGGATTTCCCCCCCCCGTTCATCGTGAAGTCGGTCTGGGAGCACGCCTCCATCGGCCTCACCGGCAGCGCGGTGGCGCACGACGGGCAGAGCCTGGCCGAGGAGCTGCGGCGGCGGGGTTCCCGGGGCGGGACCCGCACGCTGTTCGTGGAGGCGTACGTCGAGGGGCGGGAGTTCAACCTGGCGCTGCTGGAAGGGCCCGACGGCCTTCCGCAGGTGCTGCCCCCGGCGGAGATCGAGTTCCGGGGCTACCCGGAGGGTAAGCCGCGGATCGTGGATTACGCGGCCAAGTGGGAGAGCGGCTCCATGGAGTTTGTGCAGACCCCGCGGCGCTTCGACTTCCCCGCGGAGGATGAGGGGCTGCTGGAGCGCCTGAGAGGCCTCTGCCTGCAGTGCTGGCGCCTGTTCGGGCTTCGCGGCTACGCCCGCGTGGACTTCCGGGTCGATGCCGGCGGGGAACCCTGGGTGCTGGAGGTGAACACCAACCCCTGCCTGTCCCCCGGTGCCGGTTTCCTGGCCGCCGCCAGCCGCGCTGGGATGCCCGCGGCGGAGGTGGTGCGGCGCATCGTGGAGGCCGCCCGGTCGTGAGCGCGGCGCAAGAGTTCCTCTTCCGCCGCCGGGTGCGCCCGGAGGACCGCGAGGCGGTCCGCGTGGTGCTGGAATCCGCGGGTTTCTTCTATCCCGAGGAGATCGGGGTGGCCGTGGAGCTCGTGGAGGAACGTCTCGCCCGGGGCGAGGCCAGCGGCTACCACTTCGATTTCGCGGAAGATGGCGGCAGGGTGGCGGGATACACCTGCTTCGGGCCGATAGCCTGCACTCAAGCCAGCTTCGACCTGTACTGGATCGCAGTCCACCAGGATTACCGGCGAACAGGGTTGGGCCGCAGGCTGCTCGCCCGCGGCGAGGACAGGATCCGGGAGCTGGGAGGGGCGCGGGTCTACGCGGAGACCTCCTCGCGACCCCTGTACGAGCCCACACGCCGCTTCTACCTGGCCTGCGGCTACCGCCTGGAGGCGCAGCTGGAAGATTTCTACGCTCCGGGCGACGGGAAAGTGATCTTCCTGAAGGTATTGTAGAAAACGCTCAGGTGACGCCGCTCAGCGCCTCGATATCGGAGTTCCTGCCGACCACGATCAGCACGTCCCCGTGCACCAGGATGTCGTCCTTGTCGGGCAGGATCACCCTTTCCTCGCGAGCGGGGTTGCCCTCCCCGTCCATGGCGTTTTCGAAGCGCTCGATGGCGATGACATTGACGCGGTGACGCTTCCTGATGTCGAGCTTCTCCAGGGACATCCCCACCATGCTCTCCGGCACCGGGAACTCCACGATGCTGTAGTCGTCGGTCACCGAGATCGTATCCATGGTTTCGGTGGTGAGCAGGCGGGAAGCCACCCGGCGGCCTTCCTCGATCTCCAGGTTGATCACCTCCGTAGCCCCGACCATGCGCAGAACGCGCATGTGGATGTCGGAGGAGGCGCGGGCGACAATGTAGGGAACGCCGACGTTTCTCAACAGGGCGGTGGTCAGAATGGAGGCTTGGATGTCCCCGCCGATGGCCACGATGGCCACGTCGACCCCGTCGAGGGGCGCGCTGAGCATGGCATCCTCATCGGCGGTGTCCAGCAGGGAGGCCTGCTTCACGACCTCCCGGATCTTCTCCACCGCCTCGGGCCGGTGGTCGAAGGCCAGGACCCGGGCCCGCTTGTCCGCGAGCACCCGGCACACCTCGGCCCCGAAGCTGCCCAGCCCGAACACGGCG
>CAZMWZ010000017.1:15726-26902 GCA_964570045.1 uncultured Spirochaetaceae bacterium | reverse complement strand
CCCGCGCAAGGAGGCCATCGCCGTGGCCGAGGCCCTGCGGGTGGGCGTGCCCATTGTGGCCATCGTGGACACCAACTGCAACCCCGAGAACATCACCTACCCGGTCCCCGGCAACGACGACGCCATCCGGGCCATCAACCTGTTCACCCAGATCATGGCCAACGCGGTCATCGAGGCGGAGAACGAGGTGGGCCTGGAGATCATCGAGACCCTGCAGGACGAAGGCGGGGCCCCCGAGGAGGAGTTCTCCACCGTCATGGAGAAGGGCGAGTTCGCCAACATCAACAAGTACGAGGGCGCGGAGGTGGAGACTGTGGCCGTGGCCGCCGCCATCGGCGGGGAAGCCGCCGTGGAGGAGAAGCCCGGCTTCACCGACAAGGACTACTCCAGCTACGATCCGGACAAGGAAGCGGGCAAGAAGAAGACCGCCGCCAAGCCCGACGCGGACCTGGTGGACAAGCATAATATCGACGAAGACAAGCTGTACGAAGAGTGAGATAGGAGCAACCCCGACATGGAAATAAAAGCAACAGATGTAAAAACGCTCCGGGAGAAAACCGGGGCGGGGATGATGGACTGCAAGAAAGCCCTACAGGAGGCCCAGGGGGACTTCCAGAAGGCAGTGAGAATCCTCAAAGAGCTCGGACTGGCGGCCGCCGCCAAGCGGGCGGGGCGGGCGACTAACCAGGGGCGGATCTTTTCGCAGCTCGCCGGCGGCCTGGGCGTGCTGCTGGAGCTCACCTGCGAAACGGACTTCGTGGCCAAAAACAAGGACTTCCTGGCCCTGGGCCGGAAGCTCACCGGCATCGCCCTGGCCAAGGGGAAGGCGGCCAAGGTCGAGGATTTCGACGGGACCGTGAAGGAAGCGATCGGCATCATCAAGGAGAACATGGGGGTGCGCCGCTTCGGCGTGCTCAGCGCCGGGCCGGAGGAGATGGTGCTGGAATACATCCACGGCGAGGGGCGGATCGGCGTGCTGGTGAAGGTCGCCCTGTCCTCTGCCGAGCTCCAGTCCAACCCGCGGGTCAAAGAGGTGGCCTTCGACCTCACCCTGCACACCGCGGCTTTCGCGCCGCAGTACCTCGGCCGCGACCAGGTCCCTGCGAGCTATCTGGCGGAGCAGGAGGCGATCTTCCGCAAACAGGCGGAGAGCCTGGGCAAGCCCGAAAACGTCCTCAAGGGCATCGTCCAGGGCAAGCTCAACAAGCATCTGGCCGACGTCTGCTTCCTGGAGCAGGGTTTCGTCAAGGACCCGAACGTGAAAGTGGCGAAGCTACTGGAAAACCTCGGCAAGGAGATCGGGGGCAAAATGACCATCAGCGACTACCTGTACTACAAGGTGGGTGAGGAAACGAACTAGCCTGAAGGAGGGAGGTGTTCGAGATGGAAGCGATCAAGAAGAGCGCCGAAGACAAGATGAAGAAGGCCGTCAAGGCCCTGGAAGACGAGTTCAAGACCATACGCACGGGGAGAGCCTCCGCCGCCCTGTTCGAGAACATCCGGGTGGAGTACTACGAGCAGAAGGTGCCCTTGAACCAGGTGGCCACCATCTCCATTCCTGAAGCCCGCCTGGTCATCATCCAGCCGTGGGACCGTTCGGTGCTGCCCGATATCGAGAAGGCCATCCAGAAGTCCGAGCTTTCGGTGAACCCGAACAACGACGGCAAGGTCATCCGCATCGCCATCCCTCCGCTCACCGAGGAGCGGCGCAAGGAGCTGGCCAAGGTCGCCAAAAACATCGCCGAGAAGAGCCGGGTTTCCGTCCGCAACATCCGCCGGGACACCAACGAGGAGATCAAGAAGCAGGAAAAGGGCTCAAGCTTGAGCGAGGACCAGGCCAAGCGGGGGATGGACGAGATCCAGAAGCTCACCGACAAGTTCATCGAGGAAATCAATTCGGTCCTGGCGAAAAAAGATAAAGAAATAATGGAAATCTGATGGCTGAGGCGCCTTCCCAGCTCGCCTCCGGCCTTCCGGTCCACGTAGGCATCATCATGGACGGGAACGGCCGGTGGGCCGAGAAGAGGGGCCAGCCCCGCCGCCGCGGACACCTGGAGGGAGTCAAGGCCGCCAAGCGCGTCGTGCGGGCGGCTTCCCGGGCGGGGATCCGCTACCTGACCCTCTACACCTTTTCCACTGAAAACTGGAAGCGCTCCCCGGCGGAGGTTTCCTACCTCATGCACCTGATCCGAAAGCATCTGAAGAACGAGTACGAGTTCTACCAAGAGAACCACATCCGCGTGGTGCACTCCGGGTCCCTCCAGCGGCTGCCGCGGGTGGTGGTCCGGGAGCTGGCCAAGGTCACGGCCAGCACCGCGGCCAACCGGGGCATGACCGTGAACCTGGCCATCGACTACGGCGGCCGGGACGAGATCCTGCGCGCGGTGAACCGCCTCCAGGCCGATGGAAGCGAGGGGCGGGTAACCGAAGGGGAGCTGCGGCGGGGGCTGGACCAGCCGGAGATCCCCGACCCGGACCTGATCATTCGCACCGGTGACGAGCGCCGGCTGTCCAACTTCCTGCTCTGGCAGGTGGCCTACTCGGAGCTGTACTTCAGCCCCAAGATGTGGCCTGACTGGGCCGAGGAAGACCTGCTGGCCGCCCTGGAAGAGTACCGCAGCCGGGAGCGGCGCTACGGCTCTTCCCCCGCCCCGAAGCCGAAGCGGGGCGCGAGGAGGGCGGGCAAGTGAGCTCCGGGAAGTTCTGGCTGCGCCTCCTGACCTTCACGCTCGGGCTGCCGGCTTTCTACGCGCTGATCTTCCTGCTGCCGCACCTCCGCCATTTGGCCTTCAATGCCCTGGCCGTGGCGGCAGCACTGCTCGGGAGCCTGGAGCTTGCCCGGCTGCAGGAGCACAAGGGGCTGCCGTTGTTCAGGCCCGCCGCCTGGCTGGGCGCCCTGCTGCCCGCCGCGGCGTACCTGGAGGCCGCGGGTTGGCTGCCGGCGGGTGCTTTATGGGCGACGCTTCTGGTGCTGGCCGTGGCGGCGCTCGTGAGCACGGTCTGGGTGCGGCGCCAGGAGCAGCTGGAGCCCATGCTCTCGAGGCTGGCCAACACCCTGCTGCTCCTGATCTATCCCGGCCTTTTCGTCGCCTTCGTGGTCCGCCTGAGCGCGCTGCCGCGGGCCAGCCTCGCCCTGGGCTTTTTCTTCTGCCTGGTTTTCGTGAACGACACCCTGGCCTACCTGGGGGGGGTGCTGGCCCGCGGCTGGAGCCGCCTGGGTTGGCCGGTGAGCCCCAACAAGTCGGCCATCGGCTTCGCCTGCGGCCTCGCCGGGGCGGCCGGCACCGCCGTGCTGTGCCGGGCGCTGTTCCCGTCGTTTCTGCCGGTCGGCTACCCGGTCGCCGTCCTTTTCGGGGTGGGGATCGGGGCGCTGACCATCCTGGGGGACCTGGTGGAGTCCGTCCTCAAGCGCTCCAGCGGGGTGAAGGACTCCAGCGGGATCATTCCAGGCCGGGGCGGGGTGCTGGACTCCATCGACTCCTGGCTGCTGGCCGCGCCGGCTTACTACCTGGTTTTCGCCTATCTGGCGAGGTGAGCCCTTCCCCATGGTCAGAACGCCGGTTTGCATGTAAATTATAGCCAATCATGATTCTTACGATCTTATTCGGCGTCATCGGTTTCGGCATCATGGTGTTCGTGCACGAGCTGGGTCACTTTTTGGCCGCCAAGCGCCTGGGCATCGAGGTGGAGGCCTTCTCCCTGGGGTGGGGGCGGCGCCTGGTCGGCTTCCGCTACAAAGGGACCGATTACCGACTGTCGCTCATTCCGTTCGGCGGCTACTGTAAAATGAAAGGCGAGCTGCCCCTGAGGGCGGCCGGCGCGGGGGACTCCGCGGAGGCTGCCTTGGCCCCGGAGCCGGGCAGCTTCTTCGCCGCGGCCCCCTGGAAGCGCATGGTGGTGGCGGTCGCCGGTCCCCTGGCCAATGTGCTGTTCGCCGTCCTGGTACTGACGGCGATCTGGTGGCTAGGCTTCAGGGTCTACTCCGATGACAACCGGATCGTGCTGGCCAGCGACTACACCCTGGACTCCTTTCCGACCCCGCCGCCTGCCACCATGAGCGGGCTGCAAACCGGCGACCGGGTCATGGCCATCGACGGCCGGCCCGTGCGCAATTTCCAGGAGCTGCTGGAGATTGTGGCCTCCTCCCCGGAGGCGGATCTGGCCTTCACGGTGCAGAGGGGGGGCGCGCGGCGGAGCTTCCTTCTGCGCACCCAGCTGGACAGGTCCAGCGGGTCCGGCCGCATCGGGGTGTATTCCTGGCGGGACCTGGTAGTCGACAAGGTAGCGCCGGGCGGCGCCGCCGTCCTGGCCGGCCTCGTCCCCGGCGACCGCATCGTCTCGGCCGCCGGTGCGCCCACCCAGCACCTGATCGACCTGATGCAGAGCCTCCGGGACCGGCCCGAGCGCGTCGAGCTGGGCGTGCAGCGCGGCGCGCAGCAGCTGCCGCTGAGCCTGGTGATGCGCTACTCGGAGCAGGGCGCCCCGGAGCTGGGAGTGGCTTTCAGGGTCCAGTCCTACCGCTCTCCCAAGGTAGGGCCGGGGGGAGCCCTGGTGCGAGGGCTGAAGGAGACCTGGGACACGGTCGTCATGACCGTGAAGGGAATCGGGCTGCTGTTCCGCGGGGTCTCCGTGCGCAGCGCGGTGGCCGGCCCCTTGCGGATCACCTACTACGTGGGGGCCGTGGCCACCAGCGGGTTCGCCCTCGGTGTCTCGCAGGGGCTGGTGTCCTACTTCCGCTTCCTCTGCCTGCTGTCGATCGTGCTGTTTCTGATGAACCTGCTGCCCATCCCCGCCCTGGACGGCGGGCAGGTGCTGGTGTCCCTGCTGGAAGTCCTGCGCCGCCGGCCGGTCCCCCCGCGCCTGGTCGCCCGCATCCAGGCGATCAGCTTTTCGGTGCTGCTCGTGGTGGCGGTAGCCGTTACCGCGAGCGATATCCTGTTCTTCATGGGGAGGTAGGGTTGAAGCGCAAGCTGGTCTGTTTCTGCGAGCACGAGTTCGAAAGTGAGGTCCCGGAGAGCGTCGACCTGGCGGAGGAGCCGGACGCCCGCCGGGTGATTCTATCGGGGGATTTCCTGACCATCCGCTGCCCGAGCTGCGGCAAGGCGCTGAAGCCCGAGTTCCCCGTCCTGGTGCGGGAGCCCGGGCGGACCCTCTTTCTGGTCCCCGAGCTGGATCGCGTTTCCTACTACCGCGGGAAGCTCGACTACCCGGTGGGGCAGGTGGACCGGGTGGCCATCGGCTACGACGAGCTGGTGGAGAAGCTGCGCATCCGGGAGGCGGGCCTGGACGACCGGGTGGTGGAGGTGCTCAAGTACTACCTGCTGCAGAAGGTGCTGGAGCACTACGATGGGGAGCGGGAGGTGCGCCTGCTGTTCAGCGGCCTGGAGCCTGCCGGCCTGGTCTTCTACGCCCACGGACTGCGGGACGAGGAGGTCGGGGTCCTCAAGGTGAGCCGGCAGATGGCTGAAAAAGCGGCGGCCCAGCTGGAAGCCAAGTTCCAGGAGGAACCCTTCGCCCAGATCCTCGCGGGCCCCTACGTCTCGATCAACAAGCTCGCCACGGAAACCCCGGAATGAAGGCCGCCCCGGGCCTCGTGCTGCTTTTCTGCGCCGCGCTGGCGGCGGGGCAGAACCTGCTCGCGAACTCCAGCCACACCGGGGCCGTGAACGACCTGGTCTACGACCAGGGCCGCGACCTGTTGTTCAGCGCGGGGCAGGACGGCACCGTGCGGGTCTGGGAGCCGGCGGGCCGGCTGCGGGCCATCCTACGGGTGTCCCACCGCCCCGTGCAGCGCCTGGCTCTGCACCCCAGCCTTCCCCAATTCGCCGCGCTGGTGGGCGAGACCATGAAGACCGACACCCTGGCGGCCTGGGACTGGGGCGAGGGTCGCGAGCTGTTCACCCTGAACTCCGAGAGGCAGCTGCTGCACCTGGCCTACGCTCCGCAGGGAGACTACCTAGCGTACAGCCGGGCGGATTACCGCAGCCTGGCCGCGGTCCACACCGGGACCGGGCGCGCCCTGGGCCTGCTGCGCACGGGATTCGGCATCGTATCCTTCTTCGCGATCTCCCGCAACGGGAGCACCATCATGGGCTACCAGCCTTCCGGCTATATCACCTACCGGGAGGTCAATGAGGACCGGAGCCTGCGGCAGCTGCGCACCCTGCCTGATCTGTCCTTGATGCGGATCACCCCCTCCAACCGGCACATCCTGGCCGCAGCGGGGGACCGCCTGGTGGCCATCGACCTGCTGAGCGGTGCTCTGGCCGCCGAGGACCCCGCCCCGGGGCTGACGCGCCTGGCGCTCTCCCCGGAGGGCGATGAGCTGGCGGGGGACTCCGCCGGCGGCCTGCGGCGGTGGCGGTTCGGAAGCTCGGGCCTGCTGCGGGTCCCAGCCGCCGCCGGCGAGCCGGGGGAACCGGCGCTGAGCGCCCTGGCCTACGGTAGGGCCGGGTTGTACTCGGCGGACCGGGCCGGCACCCTCCGCCTGCTCTCCGGGGACGGGACCCGCGAGACGATGGCGCGGAACGTGATACTCCCGGTGGACGCCCTGGCCTTCCGCGGGGAACTCGCCGCGGCGGCAACCCCCGAGGGGATTTACGTTTTCCGTTCGGACTTCCTGACCCGGCCCCTGGGCGAGGCGGGCGAGGTGACCGTGCGCCGGCTGCCGCTGCCCTTCGTCGAGACCGCCGGCCTGGAGTTCCTGGACGACCGCCGGCTCCTCGTCTGGCGGGAGGAGCCCGGGGAGCTGGCGACGGTCGAACTGGCCTCCGGCGTCGCCAGCGGGCTGCCGGTTGCCTTCGGCTCCTCGATCCAGCAGGTGAACCTGACCCCCCGCGGGCTGATCCTGGTGGAGAGGGGAGGGCTGTGCAGGATCCTGGACCCGGAAAGCCTGGAGAGCCGCTTTCACTACACCGGGAGGGCCGTGAACCGGCTGGTATATACCCGGGGGGACCTCCTGGTCGGGGCCGGCGCCGCCGGCTTCGGCAGCTCCTTGTTCCAGATCAACGCCCGCACCGGGGAAACCGTGCCCATCCGGGACCCCAGCCTGTTCGTGTACGACTTGTTGTACAGCCCTTCCCCGGCGACCCTGTTTTCCTTGGCCGTGGAAGACTCCCCCGAGGGCTCCCGCACGGTGTTGGCCGCGCATACCGGCCGCCAGATGGAAGCGCGGAAGGTGCTCGCCGTGTTCCCCGGTGAGGACCTCGGCGCTTCCCTGGCGCAAGACTCAGAGGGGCGGATCTACTGCTCCCTGGGCTTCGGCCCGCTCGCGGTGTGGGACGGGTCGGCCGTCCGGAAGCTGGAAAACCCCGGGCGCGTCGCCCGCCGGCTCGCGGTCCACGACGGCAAGCTGTTCGCGCTGAACTCGGATTTCTCCCTCAGCCTCTGGGATACCCGGTTGCAGCAGCCGGCCGGGCTGGTGTACCTGTTTGTCGCTGGGGACTGGGCACTGGTGAGCCCCGAGGGGCAGGTCTACGCCTCGCCGGGGGCTCGCCGCCACTTCACGCTCAATCGTGAGCCGGGTTGGCCTTGATGCGCCGGATGGCTTCGCCCACCGCCTTCTCGATCTCCCGCGCATAGGCCGGAGCGTCCCCCTGCCGGGCGTAGATCGAGCCCAGGAGCGAGGCCCGGTAGCGCGGGCGGACCTGGTTCAGGGCGAAGGCGGCGATATCCAGCACGCACTCCTCGCAGTTGCAAAGGGCCTTGTGACGGGGCAGCTGCCGGTCCATTTCCTCGATCACCAGGCGCTCCGCTTCGTTGACCAGGCTGTCGAAGTCGTGCTGCTCCCGCAATCCCATGCGCGACCCCCTCTCAGGACATCTCGCCCGTGCGGGCGGGGTTTTCGAATTTCGTATAGTCCGGGATGAAGACGATTTTCAGGGAGCCCACCGGACCGTTGCGCTGCTTGGCCACGATCAGGTCCGTCTCCAGGTTGCGCGCTTCGGCCTCTCCGCCTGATCCGGCCTGCCGCTCCCGGTGCAGGAAGATCACCACGTCCGCGTCCTGCTCGATGGAGCCGGATTCTCTTAAGTCGGCCAGCGTGGGCTGCTTGCCTTCGCTTTCCCGGCGGACCTGAGAAAGCGCCACCACCGGGATGTCCAGCTCGCGCGCCAGAGCCTTCAGGGAGCGGCTGATCTCGGCGATCTGCTCGTGCCGCGCCAGGTCCCGGTTCTCCGCCGTGATCAGGGTGATGTAGTCGATGAAGATGATCGCCACGTTGAACTGGTGGCGCATCCGGCGGGCCAAGGCCCGCAGGTCCAGCAGGCGCAGGGAGGGGGAATCCTCGATGTACAGCGGGGCCTCGTAGATCTTGCTGGCCGCCTCGGTGAGCTTGTGGAAATCCGAGGGCTTCAGGAAGCCGGAGCGCAGGCTGTTGCTCTTGATGCGGGCTTCAGCGGCCAGCAGGCGCTGCATCAGCGCCATGGACGACATTTCCAAGGTGAAGAAACCCACGGCGATCTTGCTGTGAATGGCCATATTCGCCGCCATGTTGAGGGCCAGGGCGGTCTTGCCAACCGAGGGGCGGGCGCCGATCACGATAAACTCGGAGTTCTGGAAGCCGGAGGTGAGCAGGTCCAGGTCGGTGTACCCGGTGGGGATGCCGATGAAGCTATCCTTGTTGTGATAGAGCTTTTCGATGGCCTCGATGGTGCGGGGCACGATCTCGCGGGCGGCCAGAAACGTGCCGGTATGTTGGCGGTCGGTGATCTCGAAGATCTGCCGTTCGGCCTCCTCGATGATCAGGCGCACCTCCTCACCCTCGTTGTGGGCGTGGGAGATGATCTCCGAGGCGATCCGCGCCAGGTTCCGGCGGATGCTGCACTCCTGCACGATCTGCGCGTAGTAGCGGACGTTGGCGCTGGTCGGCACGTTGGAGGTGAGCCGGGCGATATACGCCGTACCCCCGCAAGCCTCCAGCAGTCCCGCCTCCCGGAGGGCCTCGGTCAGCGTGATCAGGTCGATGGCTTCGTTGCGATCGAAGAGCCTCAGGATGGACTGGTAGATGCGCTGATGGGCGGTCTTGTAGAAGTCCTCCGGCCTGAGGTAACGGATCACGGTGGCCAGGGCCTCGGTGTCCAGGAGCAGGGCCCCGAGGGTCGCCACCTCCGCCTCCTCGTTGTGCGGCGGAACCTTGTCCTTCAGGCCGGGCGCGATCATTTATGCCTGCTTGCCCGCCTCCACCACGACTTTCAGCGCCGCCTCTTCGTTGCCGTACAGCTTGATCCGGACGGTGAAGGTCCCGGTTTGCCGGATGTGGTGCTCCGGCACCTCGATCCTCCGCTTCTCGATGGTGAAGCCGCGCTTTTCCAGCTCCGCTCCGACCAGCGCGTTGTTGACCGAACCGAACAGCTTGCCGCTTTCCCCCGCCGGCATGCTGAACAGGATCTCCTCGGCCTCCAGGCGCTCCTTCAGCCCCATGGCTTCCTTGCGCTTCTCGTCCTTGCGCCCCTCGATGGCGGACTTGCGGCTGGTGAACTGGGCCAGGTTCTGCCTGCTGTGGGCCACTGCCAGCTTGCGGGGCAGCAGGTAGTTGCGGCCATAGCCGTCCGCCACCTCGCGAATGTCGCCCTCTTCTCCCAATCCAACGACGTCTTGGTTCAGAATGATTTTCATCGACTTACGCCTTGCTCCTTTCGGTATTGCGATAGTTGATCCACGTTTCCGAGACCCCCAACCCGGGGATGAGCACGACGAGCGCCGCGTTCACCCCCGGGACGAAGGCCAGAACAGCCAGGAGGACCCAGGTGAGCGTTCGCAGGCCCCGCGGCGCCCCGAAACGGGCCAGCAGGAAGCGCAGGATGCCCAGCCCGGCCAGCCCGTAAACGAACAGCATGGCCAGCAGCAGATTCCAGCCGGCCAGCTCCAGAAACCCGAGGGGCGTCACCAGGGCGAGCAGGACCAGCGCCAGCCCCGCGATCAGCGGCCAGATCAGCCCTTCGGGAGGCTTGAACCGCGCGAGCGGGGTGATTCCCGACGGACGCGGCCGCCTGCCCAGCACGGTGCCCACCCACCAGCAGAAGGTGAGCACCAGAAGATAGTCCAGCAGATAGCTGCGCAGGAAAACCACCCGCGTCATACCCGCCAGATCCTCCCCACTCAAGGCCCTTCCGGCGCCGCCCGGGTCGAAGGCCCGGTTGAGCAAGTCGGCCGCTGCGTCGAACAGCCCGCGCAGGCCCGAGGTGAACGCCTCGCTTCTGCCAAGATACGCGAACAGCGGCACGGAGGCCAGCCCCGCCGCCGCCGTGGCGGCCAGAAGTCGGACCACCCGCCCGCCGGGAAGCCGCGCCGGGTGACCCAGGAGCTCCGGTAGCTGGATCCAGGCCAGGCCGCCCAGCATCCCGAGAACCACGCTCAGCTCCAGGACCAGGGAAGGCATGCCGGCGCCGGCCAGCTCCCCGGCGGCCAGGGCCAGCCGTACCCCCGCGATTGCGGCAAACGCCACCGACGCCGCGAGCAGGAAGTGCCTGGCGCCCTGGCGCACCCGCACCACCTGCAGGGGTATCAGGAAGGCCGGCAGGCCGATCCCCAGGTGGTACAGCAGGGCGGCAGCACCGGCGGCTACCAGCGCCCAGACCACTCCCTATTTCTCGACGAACGGCAGCAGGGCCAGCGAGCGGGCCTGCTTGATGGCCATCGCCAGACGCCGCTGGTGTTTGGGGCAGGTGCCCGTGATCCGCCGAGGCAGGATCTTGCCACGCTCGGTGATGAAGCGGCGCAGGGTATCCGCGTCGCGGTAGTGCAGGTTGAGCTTCTTGCTGCAGAACTTGCAGACCTTGCGTCGGAAGAAGCGCCCGAAGCGCGGCCTCCCGCCGTCCTTGAAGCGGTCGCGGCCGCCGAAGCGCCCGCCGCCGTCCCGGCTATCCTCGTCCCCCGGACCGCGCTCGCGCGGCCTCCAGGGGCGGCGCTCCTCATCCGGGCGCCGGGGGTACTCCGCCGAAGGCCGCCTGTCGCCGAACCCGGGCGCGCCGCCAGCAGGTGCTGCGCCGCCAGCGGGCGTTGCGCCGCCAGCGGGCGTTGCGCCGGAGGCAGGTGCGCCAGCGGGGGTTACCGCAGGCTCGCCGCCAGCAGGTGCTTCCGCAGGCGCCGTAGGCCCGCCGCCAGCGGGCTTCTCCATGTTGTTCTGTTCCCTATCCGACATGAACTGTTCCTCCTAAAATCGTTAAAAGGGGATGTC